>NZ_SODD01000006.1 GCF_004365815.1 Breznakia blatticola | reverse complement strand
GAGGAGAAAGTGGTGTCGAGGTAGAAATGAAGCTTGTAGGGATTGGCTTCAATTTACGTAAGTACCATAATAAAAAACATGGGAAACCGAAAGACGATATTATATTGTCATAGTTTTCCACATTAGTTTAAAGAGTTTATACAAAAGTGAATCAAAAATCAGCCTAAAATGAAAATAGGCTTTTAATAATGTACACATGATTAAGAAAATGAGCAATATATGGAATAAACCAAGAAAAAAAGGAGCTGTGCTCCAGATTTGGCTAAATATGCCTATCTGTCACAGCCCCTTTTTTTGATGAAATAAAACTTTTAAAATATTACTTGATTATGATTTTTAATGGACTTAAGGTTAATGTAGGATATCCAAACAAACGAAAGGAGATTACAATGAATCAAAAATTTAAAGCATTAGAAGAACGAATTGTTAGTCAATATACAAATATCAAAGGTGTAGCGATTATGCATCAGGATACAAGTGTATATGAACACTATTTTCATGAAGGAAGTGCAAATGATTATTATCATATATATTCACTCACAAAATCTATTGTATCGATTTTGATAGGGATTGCCATTGATAAAGGATACATTAAAGATGAATATGTAAGAGTTGCAGATTACTTTCAAGACATTCCAAGAAATCGACGACTATCAGCATTTGATCAGCTCCGTATAGAGGATATTCTAAAAATGGAAACACCGTATGTATATGAAAATATTGAAGATGTATATGAACAGTATTTCATCAGTGATGATTGGGTTCGTTTTACTATTGAGATGGTAGGAATGCCTCAAGAAATCGGTAACTTTCAATATGCACTATTAATTGGACCAGATCTATTGAGTGCAATACTTACTAAAGCTACAGGTAAGTCAGTACTTGCATTTGCCAAGGATGAATTATTTGATCCACTGGGAATTCAAGTAAAAGAAGGGATTCATTTTGATAGCGTGGAAGCACAGATGAATTTTTATCAATCGACTGACATGAGTGGTTGGGTTCATGATGGACAGAATGTATATGCAGCTGGATGGGGATTAACCTTAAAACTTACAGATTTACTGAAAATTGGAGAACTTTGCATGCATCATGGTGTATATCACAATCAAAGAATTGTAAGTGCATCATGGCTAGAAAAAAGTACAAAACAACAAAGTTATGCAAAAAGTTTACAACTTGCTTATGGCTACTTGTGGTGGGTATTAGATGAGAATGAACGTATATATGCTGCCGTGGGTGATGGATCTAATTTGTTATATATTAATGAAAGTAAGCAGTTGATCGTTTGTATTACTGGAATGCTCACTGACCAAGCAAATGATGTGATTTCATTAGTCGTAAGTCAAATTGAACCACTGTTTACAAGATGATGTCATACACAGTGGAATAAATGTCATTAACGATTTCTAAAACATACAAAATATACCGTATAATATATGTATGATGAAATTGGAGAAAAATCAGAAAATCTTTCTTGTTCCATTATTGGTTTTTGTTGTTGTTGTCACGATTATTACATCGATTTCGTTTCGCGAAAGAGAGATGCTAGCAGAAGACTTTTATGTTCCTAATATCTTTATACAAGGTATTAATTATTTTGAAGAAGAACCACAAGTATATGAAGTCAGTGTACCTGAAGGTTATATGACGCATGGAACAATCAAAGCTAGAGCTAAAGCGCGTACTCTAACAAACAAAGAACTATCTACAAATCACAATAAATACTACAAAGGGGAAGTATTTGTCAGTGATGATTTGCAGTACGTATATGTTCAAGTGAAAAATGGAACATATGAACGTTTAGAAAGAGGAAAATAGATGCTAAAAACTGGCATCTTTTTCTTTTGTCTATGGTGTAATTTGACACAAAGTTAAGGGAAACTGTGTATAATAGTACTATGCCAAAAAAGAAGAAACATACATGGTTTGCTAAACTGATTACGCGCTTGCTGATCCTGTTAGTAATTGCAGGAGTTATTGCAGGCTATTTTGTTTTGGATTACTATCGTATCATTCCTAGAAAAGCATACGATGCAAGTGATTTCTATTTTGAAGAGATGTTAAGTGAAATTGATTATAATCACAATGGTATTGATGATTATAGTGATATTGTAGCTGGAGCAAAAGCGGACGCAAAAAAGCATCCAACGTATGTGGAAGCCTATTATACAAATGCATATCCACCTGATGATGAAGGAACGAATGGAGATGTTGTATGGCGTGCATTACAACATGCGGGATATGATTTAAAAGAATTGATGGATGCAGATATTAAGAAAAATCCATACCAATATCCTGATGCGGAAGATCCAAATATCAATTTTCGTTTAGTGAACAATCAAAGAAGATTCTTTGAGCGTCATATTACTAGAATCGATGCACCAATTGAAGAAATTGGGAGTTGGAATGCAGGGGATATCATTTTTTATAAAAATGGATCCGTTGCGATATTAAGCAATATTCGCAATAAAGATGGATATCCATATTTAATTCATAACGATGGTCAACCAGTACGTGAAGAAGATACATTTGAGCGCTATGCACAAAAGGGGATTGTTGGTCATTATCGTTGGGATATGAAAGGGGAGTAAACATGCAAGATTATCTTTATATTATTACGATTGCATCCATTGTAATTTTCCTAATTTCTTGGTTGTTTGATCGTCGGAAAATAACTAATGGATTTCTATTTAATGTTGCTATTGGTTTTAGTTGTATCAGTTTTGTATCCTTAGGAGGAGAATATACACTTCCTGTTTTCACATTTATTGGATCAGCAGGATTACTATTTATCTTTGCCTATTTAACCTTTGGTATTGTTGCCTTAATGATAGCAGCAATTATTAACGGTATCATTCTTATATTCAAAGAAGGACGAGGACTAATGAATTTGTTTGTTTTATTCTTTGGAATTGGAATTCTTGTTGCATTGATTTTTGCTTCAATTAATTTTAGGGACCACACAATGTCGCAAATTCAAGGTTCCATCATACTATATGGTTGGTTTGTAATATTTTATTTCCTAATTAACCTTGCAAACTACTTCATGTCTTCGTTATTATATTCAGTGTATAAACCTCGTTTAAACAAGGACTATATTATTGTCTTAGGGGCAGGATTAATCAATGGTGAAACACCAACTCCATTGCTTGCTCGGCGTATTGATAAGGCGATTACGCTATACTTCGCACATGTAAATAAAAAGAAGAATCGTAAGATTCCTAAACTTATTATGAGTGGTGGACAAGGTAGTGATGAAAAAGTAAGCGAAGCAGATGCGATGGCAACTTATGCAAGAGAACACGGTGTACCACGCGAAGATATCATAATTGAAAACAAAAGTAGAAATACCAAAGAAAATATGATGTATTCCAAAATGAAGATTGAAGAACGTAGTAAAGGTAAGTATGAAGTAGTTTTTGCAACAAGTAACTATCATGTTATGCGTTCAGGAATGCTTGCTCGAAAAGTAGGACTAAATGCTCAAGGAATTGGAAGTAGAACACCTTTCTACTTTTGGTTTGGTGCTTCTCTTCGTGAGTTTATGGCAATACTATACATGTACAAATGGGCACATATCGCAGTCTTAATACTGGGACTAATTGGTGTGATTGCCTTATATATTATTGAAATGCTTTTTGCATAATAAAGGAGTAATGATGAAAAAGATTGAGAGTTTTCAAGTAGACCATAGAAACTTAAATCGTGGTATTTATGTTTCAAGAAAAGATTATGTAGGTAATGAAGTACTTACTACATTTGATATTCGTATGACATTACCAAATCGTGAACCTGTAATGAATACAGCTGAGATTCATACACTAGAACACTTAGGGGCAACGTATTTACGTAATCATGAAACCTATGCAGACCAAACTGTTTATTTTGGTCCTATGGGATGTCGTACCGGTTTTTACCTTATTTTAAAGGGTGATTTAGAAAGTAAAGATATTGTTGAACTTATCACAGATCTATACACGTTCATGGCAAACTATGAAGGTGATATTCCTGGTGCTGACGATTATTCATGTGGAAACTATTTAGATTTAAACCTAGTTGCTGCAAAGTATTGGGCAAAACAATACTTGGTAGACACGTTAGCAAATCTAAGTGAAGAACACTTAGTATATCCAAAATAGAGAATGTATACATTTGTGTATCAATTTATATTTATGAATTAAGAAAAACCTACTTTATCCAAAATTTGGAAGACTAGGTTTTTTTGTTTAAATGTATATTGGTCATGTGTATTTCTAAACTTTACACTTATATTCAATCAACTGATAAATATTAGGTAAAGACTTTGAGTTTACTACTTTTAATCGTAGTGAAGTGAATTTACTTTCATCATTTTGAGCCTGTAATAATTCTTGTTTGAATGTTTCTGCGATATTTAGATCATAAACACCTTGAATGGTTTTTTTATTAAAGTGAAAGGCAACAAGAAAACAATCACTCATTGCTTGTCCCCAAAATATAGTTTTCTTTTTGTGAGTAGCTTTTGCAAGCCAACCCCCATCTTTGTAAAAACGCCATTCAAGATTTACATTAAAATCAGACAATTTCTCTGTTAATTCTTTATATGCTAGAAAACTGTCTTTCAGTACAATCTTAAGATTATCATCCGTTGGTTCTATGTTTTTGTCTTTTTTAAAATCAATCATTACATATCCTCGCTTGTTGTTTATTTTTTATTGGCAACCAATATTCAAGTATGGTTCGTTTTCCATCTATATATGTATGAACAGAAATATCTGGTCCGTTATCATATTCATATCCACTTGTAGGTAACCACTCATAAATGATACGATTTCCTATCCTTTGCGCTTCTTCTGCAGTTTTACCTTCATAAGAGAAAACTGCCCATGTATAAGATTCAACTGTATATTCTTCTAGTTGAGTATTAGTGGGATCATCTGTTTCAACTGCGATCATATATTTCCAATTTTCTGTATATGTATCCGGTATCATGACTTCTAATATATTCGATGAATCTCTATTTGCTAATTGCATTAGTGTTTGAATTGTGCCATCCTTTTCGCACTTTTCCCATATTTGTTTGACAGGTTCATCCATGCTTTTAAATTCACCATGAAGAGCAATAGATGATCCAATTACACGAAATGCTTTTTTGCTTTCGATTCTAAAATCTAAACTTTCTGTTCCTTGTATATTCATTTGAAAGGTTAGTGCAGGATATGATTTTTCACGCACTCCTTCATCTTTAACTAATGATGGTGCAATTCCATGAACACTTTGAAAGGCACGGTTAAATGCAGTTGGCGAGTTATATCCATATTTCAAAGCAATATCTATGATTTTCATATCTGTGTTTTTCAAATCAACTACTGCTAAAGACATTCTTCTACGACGAATATATTCGGATAGTGGAATTCCTGTCATATAAGCAAATATTCTTTGATAATGATATGTTGAACAACTTGCTACTTTAGCAATCTCTTTAGTATGTAAAGAATCAGTAATGTGCTCTTCAATATAGGCAATCGATGCATTCAAATTTTCTATCCACTCCATAAATGAACTCCTTTTTCTATATATCTAATTATAAACCGTTGCATACACTTTGTCCGCTCTTCTTGCATAATTATTAGAGAGCATATATACGATGTAAGATGAATGGCATGAGGTTGTTAATTACATTTATATAGTAGACTATAAGGTTTCATGTTTTTTAAAGTTGTTAGGGTTTTATGTGTATGATAGACTATCAACTATTTTTGTGACATTTGTCAGTAGCGTATGTGACATAAATTAGGTATGATTAATATAAGTTAAAACAAATAAAATAGGGGATAACATTATTAATGTAGGTGTGACTATGAAATATAAGAAAATCATAGCAAGTTTTGTGACTATCGCTGTATGTCTTACGATGATTGGATTTGTGTATGGGGAATATAAAAAACCTACAACACGAAACCTTGTTTTTGGTGTGAGCTATATGACGATGAATAATCCATTTTATGAAGTGATCAATAATGAAATGCGTAAAGTCATCGAACAAAATGGTGATGTTTTGATAACCCTTGATCCAGCACTACATGTAGATAAGCAAAAGGAACAAATTCAATATTTTATTGATGCAAAAGTAGATGGTATTTTTATTAACCCTGTAGATGCTGACTCAATTGATGAAGAACTGCTTGCAGCAAGTAAGGCAGGTATTGCAATTGTAGCAGTTGATGCACCTTTGTTGAATGAAGATGTTGTAGATGTAACCGTGGTATCTGATAATTATGATGCAGGTGTTCAATGTGCAAAAGATATGATGTCCAAAATGGAACATGCAAATATTATTTTGCTTAAACATACTGCTGCCCGTTCTGCAAAGGATCGTATTGATGGATTTCTAGCAACGATTGAAGGTCATGAGAATTATAAAATTATAAATGAAAGAGAATGTGAAGGACAACTAGAACGTACAATGCCAATGATGGACGAAATGCTAAAAGAAACTCCTGAGGTACAAGTCGTGATGGCATTAAATGATCCAAGTGCACTTGGTGCAATTGCAGCACTTGAAAGCAATCAAAGAAGTGATGTGAAAGTTTATGGAGTTGATGGAACACCAGATGTAAAATCATTATTAATGAGTAATGAAATGGTTTTAGGAACCGTGGCACAGTCTCCAATTACCTTAGGTAAAGCTGCAGCTGAACAAATGTATAACTGTTTACAACATAAAGAGGAAAAGTTAATTGTTGTTCCTGTAACTCTTATCACAAAGGATAACATTCATAACTTTGATGAAAAAGGGTGGCAATAATGAAACGTAATTATTTCACTTCACTATCGACCATACGTAATATCATGACAATTCTCAATTTTATTATTGTGTTATTTTATGCATCTACTTATTTGCTTGGCACAAAATACATCGTTGATAATCAGATGGCACGAGAGTTTTTAGACCGTATTACATACATTCCTAAAAATCCAGTTTTTCTATATTTTGGATCTTTGTTGTTGTATTTTGTTTTAATTGGGTTTATGTATACAAGAACCTATCATAAGAAGCAAAAGAAGAACCATGCATTATATAATATTGCACTAGTTGGTGTTAGTTTTTCTTTAATATACATGTTAAACATGGGATATAACGGAATCTTATTTTTAGTGTTCTGTGATTCGATATATCATATGAAAGATAAATTCTCTCGTGGTTTACTTGTATCACTTATCATCATATTCTTGTTTACCAATTATGATATTTCTTCTGTGTTTCTTAAGATGAGTTCGCCTTCTGCATATTTTGCGATTTATGAAGCAAATGTTAGAAGTGTATTGATGATTTTAAAAAATGTAATGGAAACATTTAACTTACTTTTATTTATAAGCTTTATCATTGTGTATATTGCAAATCAAATACAGGAAAATGAACGTATTGCGCATGAACTTGATATGATTCACCAAGTCAATCGTGAATTGACAAATTACTCACTTGCGATTGAGAAGGTCGGTGAAAATAATGAACGTAAACGCTTGGCACGTGAAATACATGATACGCTAGGTCATGCACTTACAGGTATTGCAGCAGGAATTGATGCGTGTATTGCAATGATTGATATCAATACAGAGCAAACAAAGAAGCAACTGCATATCGTTTCAAAGGTCGTTCGTCAAGGAATTGGAGATGTTCGTAATTCACTTAATAAACTAAGACCAGGAGCTTTAGAACATCAAAATCTAAAAGGTGCAATTGAGCAAATGATTGAAGAGGTTACAGGAGTATCACATTTGCAAGTAGATTTACACTACAATTTAGAAAATATCGATTTTGAAAAAGCTAAAGAAGATGTATTGTTTCGTATTATCCAGGAAAGTATTACCAATGCGATGCGTCATGGTGGTGCTACCAAGATAGATATTCATTTATATCAAAAAGAAAATTTTGTCTATATGGAAATGCAAGATAACGGAGTCGGTTGTAAAGAAATAAAATATGGATTTGGATTACGACAAATGATGGAACGTGTCGTTATCATTGGTGGAGAAATTCACTTTGATGGAGCAAATGGATTTCTTACAATAGTAAAAATCCCAATTCAGAAAGGAGAGCATTATGATTAAAGTACTCATCGCAGATGATCAGGAGTTAATTCGCGAATCACTTTCGATTGTTTTAAAAACACATGAAGACTTAGAAGTTATAGGAGTTGCCTGTGATGGATTGGATGTCTTAGAACAATTACAACATAAACAAGCAGACATTATTCTTATGGATATTCGTATGCCCAATATGGATGGTGTGGTTTGTACAAAAGAAGTGAAAACGTTATATCCTGATACAAAAATTATTATTCTTACAACCTTTGATGATGAGTTTGTTTTTAGTGCACTTGCATATGGAGCCAGCGGATATCTACTTAAAGGAGTCGGGATGGATGAACTCTATCATGCTATATGTACCGTGAATCAAGGTGGTGCAATGATCAATCCAGATATCGCAACAAAAGTATTTGGTGTGTTTTCTAAGATGTCAAAAAACAATTACACCATTCAAGTAGATGAAACATATACCAAAGATATTGCAAAACCGGAATGGAGAGTCATTCAACAAGTTGCATTTGGCTTATCAAATAAAGAAATTGCTGCAAAGCTATATTTATCTGAAGGAACTGTAAGGAATTATCTGAGTTCGATATTATCTAAGTTGAATCTTCGAGATCGCACACAACTTGCCATTTGGGCAGTTCAAAATGGACATACACTAAAGGATTTTGAAGATGAAGCGCAATAAAGTGAAGCTATTACTTGTATGTGCATTACTTGTTGGTGGGGTAATCTTTGGTGTTTATACATACAATCAACCAATCGTGATTCGCTTAGGTATATTTGCAGGAAGTAACTGGGATGTACCAAGTGGAAAAACATATGAAGTGATAGATGAAGCGATTGCTGCATTTGAAAAAGAAAATCCAAATGTGCAAATTGAATACGATAGTGGAGTTTTAAAAGAGGATTACTCTTTATGGTTATCGAATCAAATTGTACAAGGTAATGAACCGGACGTGTTTGTCGTATTAAATGAAGATTTTAATACGTTTAGTTCACTAGGTGTTCTTAAAAACTTGAATACTCTAGTGGAAGAAGATCAAAGTTTTGATACAGATAAATACTACAAGAGTGCACTAGATTTTGGTGTCTATCAAGATAAACAATATGCATTACCATTTGAGAGTAATCCAACATTAATGTTTGTGAATAAAACGCTATTGGAAAAGGAAGGTATAGCTATACCAAATAACGAATGGACGCTTGATGACTTGTATACAATTGCAAAACAGGTCACAAAAGATATAGATGGCGATGGAAACGTGGATCAGTATGGGTGTTATGACTATGATTGGTTAGATTCCATGTTTGCACATTCTGTAGAACTGTTTGATGAAGATGGACAAGAGTGTTACGTTGGCGAAGATCGTGTGAAAGAATCAATTATATATGCAAAGAAACTGATGGATTTGCATCAAGGAAATACTGTCACAGCTGAAGATTTTGATAAAGGGAAAGTTGCATTTTCACCGATGCAACTCTCACAATATCGAACGTATAAACCATATCCATGGCGCGTAAAAAAATATTCAAACTTTGAATGGGATTGTTTAAAAATGCCTTCTGTTGATGCAAACAGTGGCAATTCAGAAACATCTACGATGCTATTAGGAATGTCAACAAGAACAAATCATGAAGATGTTGCTTGGAAGTTTTTGAAGAAGTTATCATATGATGAAAATACACAACTTCATTTAATTAAAAACTCACAAGGAATTTCTCCACTTAGATCCGTGACAGAATCGAGTGAAACAATCGAAGCCATTCAAATTGAGAATGAAGAAGGAATGGTAAATTTAAGTATGTTAACGGATGTTATGGAGGATACAACTTCACATAGTCAATTTAAAAAGTATGAGTCTGCTCGAGCTCTTATTGATACAAGACTACAACAAATAATGATGAATAGTGAAGATATCGATATTGCACTTATTCGACTACAAAAGGAAATTAATAAATATTTAAAAGAATAGTATGGCGAAAAGCTATGCTATTTTTTTGTGACAAATGTCATTTCTAATTGTGAAAAATTCATATAAAAGTAGTGACAATGTGCAGATGGAATGAAAGGGCTTTCTTGCTAGAATGCAAGTGTAATAGAAATGAGGGACAAGATGAACTACTTGATTATGGTATCTCATGGGCAGTTTGCTAGTGGGTTAAAAAATGCATTAACAATGCTTGTTGGAGATAAAAAAGAGTGTCTAGCAATCGGGCTAGAGGATGGAAAAGGAATTGATGATTTTACCATATTAATGAAAGAAGCAATTTGTGATATTCATCCTGAAGATGCAGTTGTATTGGTTGGTGATTTAATTGGTGGCTCGCCATTAACAACAGCGATGAGCATATTAAGTGAACATGGATTGAGTCAAAATCTAGTTGTTATTGGTGGAATGAATTTGCCTTTAGTATTGACGACGGCATTGATGAAAGATACCTATCATGGACAAGAATTAGTTGATCAAGTTTTGCAAGAAGCAAGTGCAGGATTACGACAATTCTCATTTGTTGTAGATGAAGAAGAAGACATTTAGGAGGTAAAAAAGATGGCAGTTACATTTATTAGAGTAGATGACCGCATGATTCATGGTCAAACTTGTACACGTTGGGCTCTTGAATACCCATGTGATGGGTTGATTGCAGTTAATGACAAAGCAGCAAATAACGATATTTTAAAAGCAGCATATAAATCTGCGAGTGGAAAAAAGACATTTGTTTGGACAATGGAAGAATTTGAAAAGAAATGTCAAAAGGTATTGGAAAGCGATACAAAGTATTTCTTGATTTGTAAGGATCCAGTTGATATGAAACGAATCTTGGTAGATTTAGGTTTTCAACCAGGTATCAACAATGTAATTGTTGGACCATGTAATGATCGAGAAAATGCAGTTAAATTAGGAAATAATCAAAGTATTA
Source organism: Breznakia blatticola (assembly GCF_004365815.1). Lineage (GTDB taxonomy): Bacteria > Bacillota_I > Bacilli_A > Erysipelotrichales > Erysipelotrichaceae > Breznakia > Breznakia blatticola. The sequence goes on along the minus strand of NZ_SODD01000006.1, from coordinate 59,930 downwards.
CACAAATAGAAGCGGACTGTTTAGAAGCAATAGAAAAAGCAGGATATGCAGTAGAGTTTTCGCTACTACCTGATGTATCTATTGGTGCATGGTCAAACTTTAAAAGTAAATTTGGTTATTAATAAAGAAAGAAAAGAGGGTTTAGAGTATGGAAATTAGTTGGTTACAAGCGGCTATACTTGGTTTATTTGCCTGTTTATCAAGTATGCCAGGACTAGGAGGAACATCTTTTGGTAACTACACACTAGGAAGACCATTAATTGGTGGTTTAGTATGTGGAGTTGTATTAGGAGATATTCAATCAGGAATTTTAGTTGGGATTGCGATGCAGTTGGTGTATATTGCACTCGTAACGCCAGGAGGGACAGTATCTGCAGATGTACGTGCAGTTAGTTACATTGGAATTCCACTAGCGATGATCGCATTAAAAAGTTATGGATTAGATGCAGCATCTTTAGATGGACAATCACTTGCAGCATCATTTGGAACCATGGTTGGAACATTAGGGACTGTATTATTCTATGGAACTGCAACCATTAACCTTGTATGGCAACATATTGGATGGAAGTCCGTTGAAGATGGGGATTTAAGCAAATTAAACATTGTAAACTATGTATTACCATGGATTTCTCATATCATTTGTTCATTCATTCCCGTATTAATTATGTGTAAAATGGGGGCACCAATGGTTGATTTAATTAAAGAATACTTACCAATGGATGGACTAGCAATGAAAACACTGTTTACAGTTGGATCTCTTTTACCTTGTGTTGGGATTGCAATTTTACTAAAACAAATTGTTGTTAAAGCATCAGATTTTGTAATGTTCTTCCTTGGGTTTACGTTAGCTGCTTCGTTAGGAATTAACTTGGTTTCAGCAACTGTAATTGCAGGAACATTTGCAATTATTAACTACCGCATCAAAATGGTGATGATTACCAAAAAAGCATCAGGAAGTATTGATGTAGATGATGAGGAGGATATTTAAATGAATAAGAAAATTTCAAAAAAGACACTAACAAAGTCATTTCATAAATGGTACTACGGTAACTTAACGTGTTTCTCACAAGAACATATGCAAACATTTGGATACTTATGTGCAATGTTACCAATTGTTGAAGAACTGTATGATACAAAAGAAGAACAATTAAAAGCGATTCATACGTATACTGCATTCTTTAATACAGAACCTCAATTAGGAGCAGTTATTGTTGGGATTACAGCTGGTTTAGAAGAAGCGCGTGCTGCAGGAACAGAGGATGTGGATGATGAAGCAATAAACGGTCTACGTGCAGGTCTTATGGGACCAATCGCAGGAATCGGAGATTCATTAGTAGTTGGAACTGTAATTCCAATCTTACTTGGTATTGCGATGGGGATGTCAACAGGTGGATCACCACTAGGTGCAATATTCTATATTATTGTTTGGAACTTATTTGCATATTTTGGTATGAGATTTATTTTCAATAAAGGATATGATTTAGGTGGAAAAGCAGTTGAATTCTTAGTTGGTGAAAAAGGTGAAGCGATTCGTGAATCTATCACAATGTTAGGAGCAATTGTTATTGGTGCTGTAGCAGCAAGTTGGGTATCTGTTAAAACTGCATTTACCATGACTGCAGCTGGAGCAGAAGAACCTTTCTTAGTGCTACAAGATACATTTGATAGTGTATATCCAGGATTCTTATCAGCTGGTGTGATTGTATTCTGTTGGTATTTACTAGCCAAGAAGAAAATATCACCATTAAAAGTGATGTTGTTATTGGTTGTTATTGCTTTTATTGGAGTACTTATCGGATTTTTCGATCCAAATTTACAATACTAAACGAAAAAGTGTTTTGTCTTTATGGCAGAACATTTTTATCTTCATAGAATATCAAGAACATTTATTCTATAATGAAGATATAACGAGGTGAAACATATGAAGAATTTTACGTATTATGTCCCAACGAAAATCCATTTTGGAGAAAATCAAGTTCAACACTTGCCTGAAGAAGTCGCAAGTGTTGGTAAACGCGTTCTACTTGTGTATGGTGGAGGTAGTATAAAAAAACTAGGACTGTATGACAAAGTCTATAATTTACTAGCTGACTGCACGATTGTGGAGTGTAATGGAATTGAACCAAACCCACGCATTGCATCTGTACGAAAAGGTGTAGAACTATGTAAAACACATAATATTGATGTAGTTCTTGCAGTCGGAGGAGGTAGTGTACTTGATGCATCAAAAGCAATTGCAGCAGGAGCTTGCTCTGATGAAGATGCATGGGAACTAATCTTAGATGCGAAAAAGATTAAAGCAGCTTTGCCTATTATTTCTGTACTTACATTAAGTGCAACAGGAAGTGAAATGGATCAAACAGCAGTTATCACAAATCCAGAGACAAAAAGTAAAAAAGGGTTTGCTAATGATTTACTATTTCCAAAAGTTAGCATTTGTGATCCAACATATACCTATACTGTAAATGCATTTCAAAGCGCATCAGGTGTAGCAGATATCATGTCACATATCATGGAAACATTTTTCCATCATGAAGCTGGATGTGATATTTCTGACCAAGTAGCGATTGATTTGTTGAAGACATGTGTAAAGTATGGTCCAGTATTACTAGATGAACCGAATCATTATGAAGCACGTGCAAATATTATGTGGGCATCAACATGGGCAATCAATGGATTTTTAGTATCAGGTCCAGGGAAGAACTGGAGCTGTCATGCAATGCAACATATTTTAAGTGCATACTATGATGTAACACATGGTGCAACACTCGCATTATTAGAACCAGCTTGGTTATCTTATATATTGAATGATACGAACAAAGATCGTATTGCACGCTTTGCAAGAGAAGTATTTAATGTTGAAGAAGAAAACACGTATAAGTGTGCGCAAAAAGGAATTCAAAAGTTATATGAATTTTTCACTGTTACAATGAAACTACCAAAGAATTTTGCAGAATTAGGTATTCCAAATGATGCAAATTTTAAAGAACTTGCTGAAGAGTGTGTTAAGTCACGTCCAGGTGGTAAAATCGGTGGATACGAAACACTAGAAGCAAATGATGTGTTTGAAATTTATAAGCGTTGTTTCTAAACAAAAAATGGAATAAATGTCAAGGCTATGTATGTAAAAATGCATAGCCTTTTATACGTATGAATGGTAAGTACTTATAGTAGTTATTTGGTTAAGTTTTCGTTATAATTTATACACTGTTTTGTGCAATCTATTTGTATGGAACACTATTTTGTGTATGTGTGTTTTTGGAAAGAGGAGAAAATGATGAGAAAACTAAAAACATACCTTTATGCGGTTTTAATTGTTGTGATTGTTTCGATATCGATAGTGCCAGTACAAGGGACTTTAAAAAAACAAACAATTACTTCAAATCGAGAACCTGCTGTTCAAAACAATCAAATAGCTTATGATAAGGAATATGAGCTAGGAAGTGCAACTGAGTTTATGGAATTGCAAGATATTATCAATGATGCAGTTGTTAATGACTACACATCTATTAAAGTAAATGTAATTGATCAAACTGCAATGATGACCAAGATGGTGAATATTAACAGTTCAAAATTAAAGCATGTGGTTATTGATACTACAAACTTTGCAATGATCATTCAAAACGAACTTCATGTTAAAGGAGATGTTGTATTTGACTATGAGGGAGAACATGGAGTAAGTGTACACTTGCTAGAAGGTTTTCAAACGGCTGTAAATATCAGTAATTCTGCTAAAGTACGTCTTTTGCATGTGCAAGGAAATGAAAACTACATACAAGCGAAACCCATTCAATTTGGAGTTCAACTATATGATGATGCGCAAGCAACCATAGAAGGGGATATTTCATTCTTTTGGAATGCTGTATATTTTACTGATAATACAAATACAACATATCTTGAAGTAAAAGGTAGCATTCATGACTGTAACTATGGTATTAATGCTACAGATAATGTACCAGGAGAAAGAGCTCGAGTTTTAGTTCATGGAGATGTTTCGAGTGAAGCTTTTGTTTTTGACTTTAGATGCTCTTTTGATGTAGAAATACTTGGTGAAGCAAAAGTTAATTCTGGAACACTTATGAGTGTATATGGTGATGATATTGATATCAGAATAAAAGCAAAACAGCTATATAGTGTAAATGATACCGAGCGTATTCGTTTTAATGGAAACAATATTACACTAGATTTAGACTTAGAAATGTATACTAAGAGTAGATTCGAAATAGAGTTTGAAGATGAAAGTCATTTGGTACTATATGGAGATTTTATTGGAAGCAAAGCTGGTTCATTAATTGAAGTAGAAGGTGAAGGAAGCTTAACCTATGCTGGAACAATGATAAATCAAAAAGGGAGTACACTAAAAGCAAATGGTGTTGATGTAATACTTGAAGATGAAAGTGTCCTAGTTGGTATAGGAAATACACAAGAAGATATAATTCAAGCGAAAGGTGTTACAAACAATGGTGTTATTGTTGCTGTAGATGAAGAATACAAAAGTGAAAAAACTGAGAATTCCCAAGATGGAGTGACAGTATTTGGAACAAATGCAAAAGATGTTGTATGGAAAAAACAAGCAGATGGAAGTATGTGGTTAACATATAAAGATGTTCCATTGATGAAAGAAAAAGAAGTAAATCCACAAAATATCGGAGAATTTAGTATAGGATTAGGTGATGAATATGAATATCATTCGATTCAAGAAGTGCTTGAAGCTACAAAGTCACTAAATTACACAGATACGATTATTAAAGTATGTAGCCCAAACATGGTGGAACAAGAACAAATTGTATTGAGTAGTGAGGAATCGACTCATCCGTATCTAGGCTATCAAACGAATGTGAGCATTGATACTTCAAAATACAAGTATGAATTGCATAACATTTTACATGTTTATGATGAATTTCGTTTTACATATACAGGTGATCATGGAGTTGACTTAAAGTATAAAAACAATAAAGATTTTAATCATGTACTTGCGACAGGAAATGCGTATATTGAAGTGAATCATATCGATAGTCAAATCTTCGATGATGGACAAAATGTATTTGCTGTTGCAATCACAGCAAATCAAAAAGCAAATGTAGTTGTTAATGGATCAGTTTCAAATGCGACAGTTGGTTGTTATATTCAAGATGAAGCACAGTTAGATATTTTGGGTAATCTTGATGCAATAGAAACAGCTCTTTATATTGTTAATGATCATACTCAAAAGACACCAAGTGCATATCTACATGGTAATATCACAGCAGGTGATCTTGGCGTATTTGCTAATGGAAATGTGAATGTAGAAGTTGGTGGAATCATATACACAAGCGGACGCAGTGCACTCGAACTTGCTGGAGAGAACATTAATGCTTATGTTTCTGTTGGTGGTATTGAAAGAGAAATAACAAGTGAGAATGAAGACAATGCAGATATTCATGTGTATGATTTCATTGATAATACGAATGTAAATTTAGATATTAAAAATACAATTGAGAAACCAATTACAATTTTGATTGATGGCGATGCGAAACTTAATGCGGTAGGACAATGGTTTGGGCAAACAACTGCTTCTTTAGTAGAAGTTGATGGAGAAGGTGAGTTAATTGTAGATGGAGGAATTATTAATACGTTAGGAACTGCACTTTTTGCAAGTGACACTGCATCTATCAAAATCGCAAAAGATGGCTATCTTATTGGAAAAGGAAGTACACAAGAAGATGTTATTGATTGTCTAGATGCACAATTACAAAATGAAGGAACCATTATTGCATGGAATGGAAATACAGAAAACCTTAAACATGCAACAAGTATAGGCTTAACAGTATTTGGAAAGCATGCTAAGAAAGTGACATGGTTTGTTGATGAAGGTGAAAACATTCATCTAGCACTTGATGGACAGCCAATTCTTTTAGTGAAAGAAGGAGAACTTGTAGTTGAACAACCTTCAGATAAGCCAAAAGATCCTAATGTTGATAAACCAATAAATCCAAATGGTGAAAATCAAACAGATTCAAACGTTAAAAATCCAACGGAATCTAATGTTGTGATTACAGGTACTTCACCAGAAACTGGTGATACAACAAATGCAGTATATTGGGTTAACTTGATTGTAGTTGCTAGTGCGCTCATCTTATTTATTCTAAAGAAGAACAACACAATAAAATCTAATTAACTATGAGTGTTTAGAAGTTACAAAACAAAAAAACAATTGATTGTCAAGGCTATGCGTGTAAAAATGCATAGCCTTTTATACGTATGAACGGCTAGAATGAATAGTAGTGATTGTATATCATTTTCGTTATAATTTATTGGGTGTTTTACATACTATTTCTACGTAAGATATCATTTTGTGTATGTGTGTTTTATAGAAAGAGGAAGGAATACGAATGATTAGAAAACTAAAAATTTGTTTACGTGTTGTTTTAGTAATGGTAGTTTTTGTAATGTCAATTATGCCAGTACAAGCAACACTAAGAAAAGAAGCAGTCGTCTTAAACCATGAGGTAGAGATTCAACAAGATCAAGTAATTTATGATAAGGAATATGAAATTGGAAGTTCTACAGAATTTGATGAATTACAAGACATACTTGTTGATGCAAACAACAACAAATATGTATCAATTAAAGTTAAAGTTGTGGATCAACCTGCAATTATGAGACAAAATGTAAAAATGTCGTTTCGAAAATTGAAACACGTGGTAATTGATACAACGGATTTTGAAATGATTCTTCAAGCTGGAATTACAATGAAAGATGATTCTACATTTGACTATGTAGGAGAACATGGTGTTCGTGTAGCAATGGTAGATGAAGGTCTAGCAGCAGTAAAAGCTTATGATTCATCAAGTATTCGTTTGCTTGATGTTAAAGGAATTCAAGATAATAACCAAAGTGAAAAAGTCCGTATCGGTGTATTAGCAAATAATCAAGCAAGTGTAATAATTGAAAAAGATATTTCGTTTGTTCGTACGGCTATGAATTTATCTAAATACACAAGTGATATGAAGGTTGTTGTAAAAGGAAATATACTAAAATGTAAACGAGGTATCAATACCAGCGAGTCAACCGCAGGAGAAAAGGCAAATGTTTTGATATATGGAGACATGTCACTTGATGCATTTGTTGTTGAAGCCAGAAGTTCAATTGACATTGAAGTGCGTGGAGAAGTAAAGACTAATTCTGAAATGCTTATGGATATAACTGAAGACGATGTGGAGGTTTATATTAAAGCAAAGGGACTACAGAATTTGAATCGACATGAAAATGTTCGTGTTGGAGGAAGTAATGTTACCTTAGTTTTCGATTTAGAAACGAATGATATGCAAGCATTGATATTTGACTACACCAAAGAAAGTCATGTAACATTTTATGGAGATGTAGTTGGAGATAAAGTAGGTGCATTAATTGAGATAGATGGTACTGGAAGTTTCACCTATCATGGAATGTTATCAAATTCAAAAGGGAAAGCTATTGTATCAAAAGATGCAGATGTAATGTTGGAAAGTGGCAGTATATTAGTTGGTAGTGGAATTACACAAAAGGATGTAATCAACGCCAAAAGTGTTACGAATCAAGGTGTAATTATTGCAGTAGATGGGAAAAATAAAAATCCCAAAACTGAAAATTCACAAGAAGGAATCGTTATGTTTGGTCAAGATGCAAATACTGTTGTTTGGAAAGAACAAGCAGATGGTAATATGTGGATAACATATAATGATGTATTATTGATGAAAGAAAAACAAACGAAAATAGGAGAATTTGATATAGGAGAGGGCGATACATATGAATATCACTCAATTCAAGATGTACAAGAAGCTATAAAAGGACAAGATTATACAGATGTAGTGATTACTGTCTGTAGTCCAAATATGGCAGAAAAGCATCCAGTTGCTATAGGTACGTATGAATCAACTATGTATGAAGGTGTATATCAAAACAATATCCGTATCGATACATCAAAATATAAATATGAACTGAACAGTTTGCTAGCGGTATTTGATGATTTCAGTTTTACTTATACAGGTGAACATGGTGTGGATTTGAAATACGAGGGTAATGATGAAGTCTATATTGTGCAAGCATCAAGCAATGCATATGTTGAAGTGAATCATATTGATGGTCAAATGGTTGATAATAATCAAAACCACTATGTAAATGGTGTTTTAGTAGATGATGAAGCAACTGTTGTAGTTAATGGCTCAATTACAAACTGTTTTGTTGGAGGAGGTACAAATAAAAATGGAACGCTTCATGTGGGTGGAGATGTTCATGCACTGAGTGTTGGTATCTCATGTGAAAATGATGATAGTGATAGGATGACAACAATTTACGTGTCTGGAGATATTGTTGCTGGTAATACAGGTGTTGCTGCTAGTGGTAATGTTAATGTGAAAGTTGATGGAATTGTTTACAAAAAACAGAAGGAAGGACATGCTGTTTTACTTGGTGGGATTAATATCGATGGAAATGTTTCGGTTGGTGGTATCCAAAGAGAAGCAAGCAATCAAGAAAATGAAGAAGCTGATATTTATGTCCTTGATTATACAGGTGATACAGAGGTGTTCTTTGAAGTTACTGGAGTAATTAAGCAACCATATTCCGTTTTTATTGATGAAGGTGCAAAATTATATGCAAAAGGACAATGGATTGGTCAAACAACAGATTCATTAGTGAACGTTGAAGGAGAATTCATCATAGAGGGTGGTATCATCAATGCATCTGGAGTCGCGCTTTCAGCAAGCGATACATCATCTATCAAAATCGCAAAAGATGGCTATCTTATTGGAAAAGGAGCTACTCAAGAGGATGTTATTGATTGTCTAGATACACAACCGCTAAATGAAGGGACTATCATTGCATGGGATGGAAATACTGAAAACTTTAAACATGAAACAAGCACAGGATTAACTGTATTTGGAGAACATGCAAAGACAGCGACATGGTTCATTGATGAAGGACAAAATATTCATCTAGCACTTGATGGACAACCAATCCTTTTAGTAAAAGAAGGAGAACTTGTTATTGAACAACCTTCAGATAAGCCAAAAGATCCTAGTGTTGAAAAACCAACAAATCCTGATGAAAAACCAACAAATCCAAATATTGAAAATCCATCAACTCCAAACACTGAAAATCCAAACAATTCAAATACGAATAAGCAAGTAAATACATCGAGTACGAAAGAAACAAACACGCAAGTGCATTCACCTGATACAGGTGATGTGAATGATGTATTACACTTTATGAATATGTTGATTACTACAGGTGCAGGTATTTTGATGATCCTGATTTTAAAGAAAAAGAAATAATATTTGTAAAGATATCGTAAAAATTATAAATTTTTTGTTAGAAATGCCGGAGATGATGGAAACATCATCTCTTTTACGTTAAAATGTAAGTATGAAAAAAATTGTTGAAGTAGCACATAAGTTTATTGCTGAGCATCAAGACTTAGACATTGCTGTTGACTTCACTTGTGGAAATGGGTATGATACGAAATTTCTAAGTGAGTGTTGTCATCAAGTATATGCCTTTGATATTCAAGAAGGTGCAATAGCAAAAGCGAAAACGATCGCCCAACGAAGCAATATTGAATGGATTTTGGACGATCACGCAAACGTAGATCAACATGTGGGTGCTTTTGATGTGGGTGTGTTTAATCTGGGGTATTTACCAGGAGGAGATGAAAGTATAACAACAAATGCGGATTCCGTGATTACGGCTTTAGATAAAGCCTTACAAATTGCGCATAAGCCAGCATTAATTATTATTGTTTTATATCCTGGATTTGAGCATGGGAAAAAAGAAGCAAAAGCAATCGAGGCATATGTTGAGAAACTTGATAGTAAACACTATGATGTTTCCATTCTTAAATTATTAAATCGCAAAGATGCACCTTACATTATTTCTATTGATGTAAAAGGTGAAGATGAAGCAGTACCATTTACGATACCGTTCCATCTTATAATCGGGGATACACGTTATAGTTTATCTAAAACGTTTGTAGAGTTTAATAAACTTGATTCATATGATGTGCAAAAAGTAATGTATAAGGATTTACTTTCTGTAACTTATGTTGATCAAAAACGTTTAAGCTTTACATTACCTTCTAATGATACTGTGACATTAGATACAAGCATGGTAAAAAAAGAAGTATTAAAAGATATTTATATGTGTATGTATCTAGTAAGAAAACGTAATGGGATAAACGAAGAACTACAAAGTGAAATCCAATTAGAGAATTGCTAGTACAATTGTTAAAGTCGGTGTATAATATCGAGTATGAAAAAAACACCGAGTCATTACTTTTTTGATAATATTCAATTACGGCAACTGATCCTACCTTTAATGGTGGAACAGTTGCTTTCTATTTCCGTTGGAGCCATCGATACCATCATGGTATCTTCAGTTGGTGAAAATGCAGTAAGTGGACTTGCTTTAGTAGAGACAATTAATATTTTACTAATTAATATCTTTGCAGCACTTGCGACAGGTGGAGCAGTTGTGGCAAGTCAGTACCTTGGAAAGAACAATGATAAAAAAGCAAGAGAAGCATGTAAACAACTATTATTTGTAGCAACCGGTATTGCGATTGTTGTTGCTGTGCTTGTCATTGTTTTTGAAGGAAGTATCTTACGGACAATCTTTGGTGATGTGGGTAAAGAAATTATGGAACATGCAATGGTGTATTTCTTTATATCTGCATTAGGATATCCTTTTATTGCTCTATATAATGGTGGAGCAGCAATTTTTAGATCGATGGGGAACTCACGTATTTCAATGCGTACTTCCTTATTGATGAATGGGTTAAATGTTTGTGGGAATACTCTCTTTATCTTTGGTTTTGGTTGGGGAGTTGCAGGAGCAGCGTTATCTACATTGTTGAGTCGTATCATTGGTTCTATATTAATCACTAGACGATTAAATGATGATAGTCTACCACTATATGTGAAACATCTAAAAGATTATCGTTTTGATTGGCAAATGGTGAAGCGTATTTTAAGTATTGCAATTCCATCAGGATTTGAAAATGGGATTTTCCAAGGTGGAAAAATTATTGTGCAATCATTAGTTTCTACATTTGGTGCAGCAAGTATTGCAGCGAATGCGGTTATTGGAAACTTTAGTTCGTTTATGATCGTACCTGGAGCAGCCATTGGACTTGCATTAATTCCAGTAGTTGGACGATGTGTAGGTGCAAATGATTATGACCAAGCCAAATTCTATATTCGAAAACTCATGGGATATGCCTATGTAACAACGGCAGCATCATCGTTGCTGTTTGTCGTTTTAAAACAGCCAATGTTTCAACTCTATTCATTAAGTAATGAAACGATGAGAATTGCAGATGTACTAATTATGATGATGGCAGTAGGAAATATTGTACTTTGGAATATGGCGTTTGCGTTTCCTAATGCACTTCGTGCTAGTAATGATGCCAAATTCACAATGGTGGTTTCAATTATCTCAATGTTTACATGTCGTGTATTCTTAGCTTATTTCTTGACTGGATTTTTCCATTTACGAATTGAAGCAGTATATATTGGAATGTTAGTTGATTGGCTACTGAGAAGTACATGTTTCTATTTGCGATATCGTAGTGGAAAATGGATGAATCGAAAACTTATAACCTAAGCAAGAAGTTGAATTGAATTCGACTTCTTTTCCTTAATATTTATCACTCATAAATGTAAAAAGTCATGTATAATAGTAAGGAGAGAATAAAAAGGGGATTTATATGTTTGAACACTGTATAGCATTATTAGAAGAACGTGGAGTTACAATTCAAGACATCAACGATTGTGTTATGTATTTACAAAAAGATCATCAAACGGGGATTAGTAATGATGATGTAACCGAAACAGTAAAAAGTATTATTCGTAAACGTGAAGTTCAACATGCGATTATGACAGGAATTGCTTTAGACAAAGCAGCAGAACAACATATCTTGGAAGATACGATGTTGGATGATATTATCAATCGTGATGAATCATTATATGGAATTGATGAGGTACTAGCTTATGGTATTTGTAACTTATATGGTTCAATTGCACTAACAAACTTTGGTTTTATTGATAAAGATAAGTTTGGTATTATAAAAGAATTAAATGATCACAAAGAAAATCCAGATATTTGTCACACATTTTTAGATGATATCGTAGGTGCAATTGCAGCAAGTGCAGCAAGCCGAATTGCGCATAATCAACGCGAAGTTGCGGTGGAAGAAGATGCGCTATAAGCTATTTGGAATAGTTTGTGTGTGTTTTATGCTTATCACAGGCTGTCAAAAAAAGATGAATATTCATTTGTCAGTATTGGTGAAGAGCAGATTTTAGAAAAGGTCAATAATGGAGAAGATTTTCTGTTATTGATAACTTACGATGGCAGTAGTGCGTGTCAAGAATTTGAAGAATTGATTATCGATGAATTCAAAGAAAATAATGTTGTGCTATATACGTTTAATGAAACGGATGTAAATGATGCATTTGAAAACCAACTAGAACATGCCTTATCTGGATATGATAGTTGGCCAGTAATGTTTCATATACGTTCTGGTGAAGTTGTAAGTGATGGAGTATACGAGTATAGTAAGGAGCCTAATGAATGGAAACAATGGTTAATATCACAAGGGATTCTGAGCGGAAACTAATTGGTGAAAATGTAATCACAAAAGATGATTTAGTGGAACATTTTCGTACGCTTGGTTTGCAAAAAGGAATGGTCGTCTACGTCCAAAGCGCATTGGAATATTTTTCATATGTTGTTGGTGGCAATCGTAGTATCATTGAAGCCTTACAAGAAGTCCTTGGATATGAAGGTACCTTTATGACAAGTAGCTTTACTCTGGATAATGTGGATCCATTAAATCGTGATTCACGTGCGTGTAAACCATATCAAGTTGAAGTTTTACGTGAATCAATACCGGCATTTAATAAAAAGTTATCGCAATCACGAAATCAACTTGCTAACCAGATGATGATGCATGATGGAGTATATCGTTCCAATCATCCAACACATTCGTTTGTTGCATGGGGAAAATATGCGAAACTACTATGTGATAAACAACTATTACACTTTCCATTACAGTCAAATTCACCGATTCAAAGAATGGCAGAATTAAATGGATATGTTTTATTGCTAGGGATGAAATATGAGGGGGCAGATATATTTAAGGCTGCTAGAATCAATGATGAAAATACACCGATTCGAATTGTATCAAGTCCATTAGATCGCAAAGGAAAAAAAGGGTTCATGCAAATGCTAGATTATGCATATGAACCTATTAATATACGGGATATCGAAGATATACTAGAAGAACGTCAAATTGTTAATGAAACTTTGATTTCACGAGCAAGATGTCGTTTCTTTAGTGCCAAAGAAGCACTAAGTTTATCGAAAGCTTACTTTTATTCAAAATAAAACCAGAAATGAGAATGTGTATAACACGTAATCATTTCTGGTTTCTTTTATAGTTGTTCAAGTTGGTTGACAAGAATTTCAACAAATCCTTCAAATAATTCTTTTTCGTCTTCTTTAAATCGTGCAAAGCTTGTAGAGTCTACATCAAGTACACCATAAAGTGTATCATTGACAATAATAGGGACAACAATTTCTGAGTTTGAAGCACTATCACAAGCGATATGTCCTGGGAATTTGTGGACATCTTCAACTACAAGTGTTTCTTGTTTGTATGCACTTGTTCCGCAAACACCTTTATTCATTGCAATGTTTGTGCATGCAACTTTTCCTTGAAAAGGCCCTAAAATCAAATTGTCATGTTTATATAAATAGAAGCCAACCCAACTAATATCTTCAAGTAATTGCATCATACATGCACTTGCATTACTTAAAAGCGATATTTCTTCAGTGATGTCTTCTGTGATTGCACGAAATTGTGCGAGTAGTAAATTCTTTTCCATATAGGTATACTACAACAAATCAAATTTCTTGTATAGATATAACAGTGAAATATGATGTTGTTAGTGGTATAATAAATCAGTTAGGAAGTGAAGTATGTTACCAAAAGAAAATGAGTATGTATATATCCAAAGCTATAAACATGACGGAAGTATTCACCGCACATGGTCGAAAGCTTTTGTCATAGAATCTAATAAAGATAGAATTGTTGCGATAACTGATCGTGCCTATGTAGTGGAAGCTGATGGACGTAAATGGTTAACTAGAGAACCAGCAATTTGTTTTTTCTATCCAAACCATTGGTATAATGTCATTAGTATGATTCGTAAGCATGGTGTGTTTTACTATTGTAACTTAGCCAGTCCAAGTATTTATGATGGGGAAGCTATCAAAAATATTGACTATGATTTAGATATCAAAGTAAGTAACACTTACGAACAAACCTTACTTGATGAAGATGAATATGAAGAACATGGTGCTAAGATGCATTATTCCAAAGAATTAGATACTGTGATTTGGAAAGAATTAAGAGATTTACAGCAACGAATTGATCGAAAAGAATCACCTTTTGATCATCGTGAAATTGAGAGATTGTATAATAAATATCTCATTATGAAAGAAGAATGGAGGAATCGACGTGTATCAGTTTAAACAAATTGATGCAATCACACATGATGTGTTTGTAAAAAATCATGAGCTTTGTAATTTACTGCAGTCTGCTTCATGGGCAAAAGTAAAAGAAAATTGGGATCATGTCTTTGTTGGTGTTTTTGATGATAAAACACTGGTTGCTTCATCACTAGTACTAATTAAACAACTTCCATTAGGATTTACGATGATGTATACACCTCGTGGACCAATTTTAGATTATACAGATGAGCGCTTAGTTACATACTTCTTTCAAGAATTACGTAAATTTGCTAAAAAGAAACGCTGTTTATTTGTAAAGATGGATCCAGCTATTCACTATCAAGATTTTCACTTGGGTGAACAGCCACAAGTAGAAGCCAATATTGATAAAATTATGAAGAATGCAAAAAAAGCAGGACTTATTCATCAAGGATTTTCAAAAGATATGTCTTCAACAATTCAACCAAGATTTCAAGCCAATGTATATCAAAGTGAATTTGATCCTGAGACATTTTCAAAGAGTACTAAAAAAATGCTAGCAACTGCTGCTAAAAAACAAGTAAAAGTAGAAAAATGTGGTGTAGAAAAAGTAGGAGAATTTAGTAAACTAATGGATCTTACAACTGAGCGCAAACAAATTGCTTTGCGTGGTGAATCATACTTTAGAAAACTACTTGATGTATATAAAGATGATGCCTTTTTGATGATGGCATCACTCGATTTGGAAAGTATCTATGCAGCAACAAAAGCTAGACATGATAAAAATATTGAAGATCTAGCAAATTGTCCAGAGAATGCAAAGAAAAAGCGTTTCACATTAGAAGAGTTAGATGCATCATTAAGTCGTGAATGTAAAGAGTTAGAACACTGGCTTGAAGTATATGGAACACATGTGTATATTGCTGGTACGCTAGTTGTGATGTATGGACATACAAGTGAAATACTATACGCAGGAATGAATGATGAATTTAAACGCTATATGGCGCCATATGCAACATGGTATGAATCTATGGCAATGTGCTTTACACATGTGGCAAAAACATGTAACATGGGTGGCATTGATGGCTCATTACAAGATGGACTTACAAAGTTCAAACGTAATTTTAACCCAATGATTAACGAATTAATTGGTGAGTTTGACTTACCAGGAAATACACTATTGTATAAATTAAGTCACACAATGTATGAAAAACGAAAACATGCATTGAATGGATAGTGAGGAATACACATGAAAACAGTAAGAGTAAAATCAATAGAAGAAACAAATGCTTTAGCCAATAAAATTGCTACATTGCTAGAAGGTGATGGATTGATATGTATGGCTGGAGATTTAGGAGCAGGGAAAACGACATTTACCAAAGCGCTTGGAAAAGCACTTGGTATTGATGATGTGATTACTTCGCCAACATTTAATATACTTAAAATCTATGATGGAGAACCTATGTTATATCATATTGATGCTTACCGTTTGGAAGGTATTCAACAAGACTTAGGTTTTGAAGAAGTATTTGATGAGAATGGTATTAAAGTCGTGGAATGGTATGACTACATCAACGATGTATTACCATCTGAACGCTTAGAGATTCATATTGCACTTGATGGTGAAGACCGTTTGTTTCAAGTGAGTGGAATTGGAAAGAAGTACCAAGAAATAGAAGAGGTGTTGTAATGAAAACCTTATGTATGGATACAAGTCATCGTTATTTAAATCTAGTATTAATGGAAAATGATGAAGTTGTTGCAAGCTACAGTGAATATGCATGGAAAAAACAAAGCGAAAGTATATTCGTAGAGTTAATCAGTTTAATGGAAAGTGTAAACTGGCAATCTGAAGATATTGATGAAGTTGTAATTACAGTAGGTCCAGGAAGTTATACTGGAATTCGTATTGCTATGAGTATTGCTAAAGTATTTACTTCTAGTATGAATAAAACACTTTACACAATATCTACTTTGCAGTTATATGCAGGACTTGACGATGTTCATGTAATCTTAGATGCTAGAAGTAACCGTGTGTATTATGGTCGTTATAAAGATGGAAAGATGCATGAAGAAGGTATTAAAACTGTCGATGAAGTCAAAGAGTTGGGTGGGCAAATCGTTGGTGATGCAAGTTTAATTGGTAGTCTTGATATTATTCCTGATTTTGTAAAAAACTTTAAGGATTTACGTCCATTCTACCAAAAGGTAGAACATATTCATGCGCTCATTCCAACATATCTAAAAGAAGAAAGTGCATATCTCAAATGATTGAGAAAATGACAATAAATGACTTACCAGAAGTGCTTGCAATTGAGTGTAGCGTGTTTAGTTCACCTTACACATTAGAAAACTATACATATGAAATTGAAGACAGTCCTGTTGCAAACTTATATGTATACAAAGACAATGGTAAAGTTGTTGGTTACATTGATTACTGGATTACCTTTGATAGTGCACAATTGTGCAAGATTGCCATAGATCCAGCATATCAAAGAAGAGGAATCGGCGAGAAGTTGATGGAATTCATGTTTGAACATTTAGATGAAGAAGTCGAACATGTATTTTTAGAAGTAAGAGACAGTAATGCTAAAGCAATCTCATTTTATGAGAAACTTGACTTTATTGAAATTGATATACGTAAGAATTATTACAAAGATCCCACAGAGGATGCCCGTATTATGGGAGTTATGTTAGTAGGTGAATAAGATGAAAGATATCACAATATTAGCTATTGAATCATCATGTGATGAAAGTGCTTGTGCCATTGTTAGAAACGGAAAAGAGATTCTAAGTAATGTGGTTGCAACACAAATTGAAGTCCATGAGAAATTTGGTGGAGTCTTACCAGAAGTGGCAAGTCGTTTACATGTTGAACAAATATCTGCAGTAATTGATGAAGCTGTTGAAAAAGCAGGAATCTCTGTAGCCGATGTAGATGCCATTGCCTATACACGTGGGCCTGGTTTAATTGGTAGTTTACATGTAGGTGTACAAGCTGCAAAAACATTAGCTTGGGCATATCATAAACCACTTTTGCCAATTCACCACATTAAATCGCATATCTTTGCCAATAATCTAATTACGAATTTAAAGTTTCCACTACTTGCACTCGTTGTAAGTGGAGGTCACTCTGAAATCGTGTATATGAAAGATGATAATTCATATGAAATATTAGGACAAACACAAGATGATGCAATCGGTGAAGCATATGATAAAGTTGCTCGTGTATTACATCTTGGATACCCTGGAGGACCAAAGATTGATAAACTGGCAAAAGGTGTTGAATCTTTATATAAACTTCCACAACCAAAAACACAAGGTGAATTCGATTTAAGCTTTAGTGGTTTAAAAAGTGGGGTTTTACAGTTTGTGGATCGCTGCAAACGTAAAGGGGAAACATATGATGATGCTACATTAGCTGCAAGTTTCCAAGAAACTGCACTTAATGAGATCATGGATAAACTAGTAAAAGCCATTGATACAGTAGAAGTAAATCAGGTGTTACTAGCAGGTGGAGTTGCTGCTAACTCTCGTTTGCGTGAAAAGATGGATGAAGCATTCAAAGATCGTAAAGAAGAACTGATTCTTCCACCATTATGGGTTTGTACGGATAATGCAGCAATGGTTGCAGTTGCTGGATACTTCGCATATAAAAATGAAGCATTTGGTGATTTTAGTCAAAGTGCAAAACCATCATTAAAAGTTATGGATATACAAAAATAGTGATAGACACAAATACATGTGTTTATCACTTTTTCTTAATTATTTAGTAACCAATCGATAGCGTGAATGACGGGTATTCCATCAACTATTCCTGTATCCATGCGATTTAGTGTTATAATCGTTTTCTTGTAGTTGTCTGCAATATGCAATAAGGATTTTTGTTCGCGTGTATCGTTTTGAGGTAACTGATAAGCAACTTGATAATATTCAACCAAACCATCTTTAAAACATACGAAATCAACTTCGCTATCATCTAGTTTTCCTACAAAAACTTCATATCCTCTTCGTTTTAGTTCAATATAAATTATGTTTTCCAACTGAGAGCCTAAATTACCAACTCTTTTTAGTGAATTATTTCGTAAACCAGTGTCAACGATATAATATTTTGCTTGCGTTTTTAGTCTTTGTTTACCACGAATATCATAACGTTGGGCTTCATAAAAAACAAAAGAATCTTTTAAAAGTTTAATATATTTATCAATAATATTAGAACTAGTTTTTAAACCTTCAGAATTTAGTGTGTCAGCAATTTTCTTAATAGAAACTTTTGATCCAATCACGTCTAGTAAATAATTGACAAGACGTTCTAGCAAACTAATCTCTCTTATTTGATCACGGGCGGCAACATCCTTTAAGATAATGCTGGTATAGATTCCATCAAGTATATCAGATTTAATTGTTTTGTCCTGAATACTTTGCAACATAGCAAATCCGCCCCATTCAAGATATTCATTAAATAAATGATCGATATCTATAGCACTGTTTTGATTTAATATATCGTGATACTGCTTAAATTCTTTGAACGAAAATGGATAAACTTGTAATTCAATATATCTTCCGGCAAGATATGTTGCTAATTCTCCCGAAAGTAAATTGGCATTAGAACCAGTAATGTAAATATCTGAATCAAAGGCAACACGAAGACCATTCACTAGTTTTTGCCAATTATGTACTTCTTGAATTTCATCAAACATAAAATAAATTTTACCTTTGCGATTACTTACTGCTTCTTGTAGATACTCATAAAGTAGTGTAGAGTCATTGAATTTAAAGTTGTCGGGATGCTCGAAATTCAAATATATAATGT
This sequence comes from Breznakia blatticola, assembly GCF_004365815.1. Classification (GTDB taxonomy): domain Bacteria; phylum Bacillota_I; class Bacilli_A; order Erysipelotrichales; family Erysipelotrichaceae; genus Breznakia; species Breznakia blatticola. The sequence goes on along the minus strand of NZ_SODD01000006.1, from coordinate 40,606 downwards.
TTTTGGTGTTGATTCCTGTCTCAATTAAAAAGTCTTTGTATAAACTTAAAAGAACAGATTTACCAGATCTTCTAACTCCAGTAATCACTTTTACAAACTCATTATCTTTAGACTGAATCAGCCAATTTAAATATATTGGTCGTTTTATCATTGGAAATCACCTCTCATTGATAGTATAACACATCTCATAAGTTTTTGAAGTATAGTTCAAAAACATTGGGAAAATGATAGTTTTTTTATGTATAATTCAAAAATTTATGGAAAAGAAATTGTCTCAATGTTACAAATCTATCCCAAACATCTTCACGAAAATATCAAATTCTTTTATGTAAGTTTTTTAAGTTTTTAAGAACTACCAATAAGACAAATATAAGCGTAATTCCAATGATTGAGAACAAAATGACTTCACTAAGTTTTACGACTGCACCTGCATTTGCCATAAAAGCCAACATAGCTAAAATAGCTACACCTAATGGTGTAAACTTAATGATGATCACAATAGATATTACATAACCTAGTGGTTTATCTTTATATAGTAATATTCCACCAAGTAATGCAGAAGGCAGTAAAATGGATAGATCCATGGCTTGGATAACTAAAGATGTGTAGTGTTCTAATTCAACAGGGATGATATTACTGGTGATCGTTGGAATAATAATTGATAGAGAACGAAACATCATCATGATTGAAAAGAAAATAAGAAATACTGCAAGTTTCTTCCTAGGAAATGATGAAGGCATTATTTGTTTTATTTTGTTGCTATCAAGAGAAGTAATACATATTGTGAAAGCAAAAAAAGATAATCCCATAAGAGCAATATAAACGATAAATAAAGGATTATATTGTGCTAGAAATACATACGATATGTATGAGTAAAGAAAATATGCAAGCACTCCAGCTAAAACAAGTTTAGCAGCAATTGATTTTTTGTATGTATAATATGTTGCTGCGATTAATGATGGAATCGCTATAAGCAATGTAGTTAAATCTTGACCTTTTGCTTGTGCTGCAATGCTTATCGAATCGTTGTGATAAATTCCTTTTCCATATAATGAAATCGTTGCACCATTGACTGATGTCATGTTTGTTTGTTCGTACACTGTATTTGATAAAAGCCCAATACCTGTAGCGAGTATTGTAAGAACAACTATAGCGAATACTAAATATTTTAATGTTTTATTCAATTCGAACCTCCTATGGTAACCAGTTACCGTTTACATTATAGCAACTGGTTACTATAATGTAAAGAAGAAGGGAATGGTGGATACAGTGGATATACAAACATTAATTAATGAATATGAAGGAGATCGAGTAAAAGAAATACGTGGTGTGTTTTCAAGTATTTCGATTCTACAAAATCGTTTACAAACGATATTCGATAAAAGTGATACACAAATTACATTGAAACAGTTTATGGTATTGGCAATGATTCGCCATGCGAAACATGCACCATCGTATACACAGCTTGGTGAATTACTTGGAAGTTCTAGACAAAATATTAAAAAGTTAGTTACACTTCTTGAAAAGAATGGATTTGTTGAAGTAAAACCGGGTAAAGGTAATATGGTCTCAATTCATCTGACAGATGTAGCAAGCAGCTATTTTGGCAAAGTATATGATGAACATAGTATAATCTTAGAGCGTATCTTCTCTGTATATTCTGATGAAGAGATTCACACGTTCTATCTTTTGATTACAAAACTATATGATGGTGTGAAACAAGAAGAAAATCGTATGAATCAAAAGTAAAAATATAGATATTAGTAAAAAAAGCATAGAGTCCAAGATTGGATTCTATGCTTTTGCTTATGGTTCATTTACATACGATACAAGCAATTCAATGAATTGGTCTGCATCTTTAGCTTGAATAATTTGTTTTACGTTTTCTGGTTCACTTAAAATCATAGTGATTGTATCAAATATCTCATTGAAAATAAATCGCTCATTGATGTTAAATGATAACATCATTACAAGATTTACAACTTTATCTCCCCAAGTAATACCAGTAGGGGATATGAGAATGTTAATCCCAGTTTTCTTTGCCGTCATGCGCATTGCATGAGGAATCGCAAAGGAATTAAATGCTGTAGATGACATTTGTTCGCGTGCTTGAATTTGTTCTTCGAATGTTTCATCTACATAATCTAGTTTATATGCTTTATCACAAAGATAATGAATGACTTCATCACTTGTTTTTAGCGACTTATTGGTTTCAAACATTTCATCTAGAATAATTGTTTTTAAGTGCGTGCGTAAGATGGACTGCTTTTTAGCGATAAGTATTTCATTTACTTTTGTGCGTATGGCATAACGATCTTTTTCGTTAAACATAAAGCTGACTATCAATGTTGGAATTGGAATAATTCCACTGATTGGAATTGTAGAAATAACTAAATCATACATATCGTAGTTTTCGATCTCTGCTTCACTTGTTACTACGTTTTTAATTAAGATGTAATTTGAGAATTCTATATGAATAGAATCCACAAGCTTTGAGTTCATATCATAATAGTTTGGACAATACAAAAGCGCATTGATTTTGTTTTGTATTGCTTTTTGTGTTTCTAAGGCACTACCGAGATGGAATGCAATGTAGGCAATTTCATCTTCGTTGATTTTAATGTTTGTTGCTTCTTCTATTCCGCTAGCCATATAAATTGCAGCATCATAGATCAGTGGACATGTGTACTGAATTCCTGCAGCTAATGGATTTTTACTTGAGTAGTTAAATTTAGCACGAACAAGTAGATTTCGAATATGCAGTGCAAACCTTGTTAAAAACTCAGGTTCTTTTAGATTGATATAGTAGAAAGCATTTACTCCATCCACTAAGTTGTTTACTAAATCCAATGTATCTTTTTCGATTAAATCTTCTAAGTTTGAATGATTGATGTTATCTAAATCAATCGCATTTGCATGTGCTGCGATAAGTAAAGATAATTCATAGATTTCACTATCATTGTAGGTGATGTGAAATTCTTCTTCCAAACGCGATGCGATGATTTGTGCAAGTCGGTGCTCATGCGGATGTTTGATATTCGTAGAATCTTCAAGTGTACTTGTATAATCACTTTGAATACGGTCAATGGCAATCGTGATATGTAACACTAGATTTGTCAAAGAATAATCATTGATAAAATACTTGTATGTTTCAAATGTTTGCACAACTGTTGCCTTAATAAAATCAATATCAATTGATGGAAATCCATCTTGTAATGATTTTAGATTCACAAAGTTGACACTAGATTCCTCATATAAAATACTACTTACAAGTTTACGTTTATTTTTTTCAATTCCTTGTAAGGACAAATAATCGTTTTTATTTTCTAAAGTTAAATCGAATTTTTGGACTTTTCGTTTTACTTTCTTTAGTTCATTTTTTAATGTAGACATACTGATAAATAAATCTTCACACAAAGAAAAAGCATCAACTGAAGCTTCTTTAACCAATTCATTGATAATGTATGCAACACGATCTAACTCTACTTCTTTTTCACTTGAAGCATTGGCAAGTAATTCTGTTGCAATCTCTGGTGAGATACAGTAGCCATTTCTTGATGATTCAATAACATTGTTGTGGGTTGCATTAAATTGTGCTACATAGTTTTTAATACTACGTGAAGACACATTAAGTGTTTGTGCTAATGCGCTCGCTTTGGTCCATCCACTGCCATCAAGTAATGCTTTGACTAACTGTGTTTCAATACTATTCATCTTTTCCATATTTATATAATATAGTAAATCAAGTAAAAAGCAAAACATAATAATGCACCATAAAAGTGAAAGCAATTGTTTGCACGATTAGGGTGCAAAACTTAAGTTGAGACATTTTTGATTATATTTCATAATACAAGTAGTTAAACCGGTTTATAGGAGGAAATGTAATGAAAAAACTGAATGTATTACTCGTATGTGGATCAGGAGCAAGTAGTGGATTTATGGCTGCAAATATCCGTAAAGCTGCATCTGCAAAAGGTTTAGAAATCTCGATCACTGCAAGAGGTGAAAGTGAAATTGAAAACTATGTAGATGAAATCGATGCACTTATGGTTGGACCACACTTAGAGTACATCATGGATGAAGTTGATGAGTATGTTGGAGATGCTCCAGTTAAAGTAATTTTAATGAAAGCAGATTACTATTCAACATTAAATGGTGAAAAAGCATTAGATCACTTATTAGAAGAAATGAATTAAATAAAAAGATTAGAAAAATAGAGGGAAAATATGAATAAATTAATCTATTGGTTGGAGAATAGTTTTTCTCCAAAGATGACAAAAATTAATAATAATGTTTGGATTGTAACTTTAAAGGATTCAATCATGCAAGCATTACCATTGATCTTCTTAGGGTCAATATTCTGTATGTTAGCGATTTTAAATGAATATGAAGCATTTGCGTTCTTGCCTAGCTTCTGGACTCCATTTGGATGGACAATGGGAATGATTTCATTAATCATCGCTTTCTTGATTCCATTAAACTTAATGGAAAAGAAAAGATTACGTAAACAAAGATTCAATGCTGCGATGGCAGGAGTTATCTTATTCTTAATTATTATTTCACCACAAGTAATTGCAGATGGTGCTCCAGGATTTGGACACAGTGCATTAGGAGCTGGTGGTATGTTCGTCGCAATTGTTGCTGGATTATTCGCTGGTTGGGTAATGTCATTATTCGGGAAATTCTCTTTCTTCAAAGAAGATTCTGTAATTCCTGATTTCGTTAGATCGTGGTTTGATGCAATGTTACCAATTGGAATTATCATTGTTGTAGGTTGGGTATTGGTTGATATTGTTGGATTTGACGTGTATAACTTTGTACTATCAATATTCATGCCATTACAAAACGTTATTGAAACGCCTTGGGGATTCTCATTAATGATGTTTGTTGTGTGTTTCTTATACTCACTTGGTATTTCTACATGGGTACTTACACCAATTATCAACCCTGTATTACTTACTGCAATTCAAGCAAATATTGATGGAACAGCTTTAAATTTAGTTACAGATCCAACAATTTATTCAGCATATTTATGGATTGGTGGTATTGGATGTACAATGCCTCTAGTATTTATGCTTATACGATCAAAATCGAAGAAATTAAAAGCTTTAGGAACTGCATCTATTGCACCAACAATATTTAATATTAATGAACCTATTGTGTTTGGTGCAATTGCTTGGAACCCTATTTTAATGATTCCAATGTGGCTACAAGGTATCATTTTACCATTAGTTGTGTGGTTATTTACAAAAGTAATTGCATTTGCACCAATTCCAACAATTACGTTCCAAATGTGGTACTGTCCATTCCCAATTTCAACTTGGTTAACAACTGGTTCTATTCAAGGAATATTATTGATGGTAATAGTGTTTGTAATTGCATCACTAATCTGGTATCCATTCTTCAAAGCATATGAAAAACAAGAACTAGATATTGAAACAAAAGAAATAAGCGAAAAAGCGTAAAGGAGAGAAGTATGTCAGACAACGAACAAGCAGTACAAACCGCGATGTCAATTATTCTTGCAGCAGGTGATGCAAGGGTAAAGTGTAAAGATGCACTAATTGAAATTTCGAATTTTGATTTTGACAAAGCGAAAGAATTAATGAAAGAAGCGCAGGCAAAGATCACTGAAGCACATAAAGTCCAAACGGATGCAATTCAAGGTGAAACAAGAGGTGAAAAGTCTGAATATTCTCTACTCTTTGCTCACGCGCAAGATACATTAATGACAATTTATAGTGAGATTAATATCACGAAGCAACTAATCAAGATTTTCGAAAGTTATGAAACAAGAATTTCAGCATTAGAAAACAAATAATTTAGTGGAGTCTCTTCGTAGACTCCTTTTTAGAAAGAGAAGGAGATACAATGAAAGCAAATACTGGTTTTCCAAAGAATTTTTTATGGGGTGGTGCAATTGCAGCAAACCAAGCAGAAGGTGCTTGGGATGTAGATGGCAAAGGACCAAGTGTAATGGATGTAGTAGCATTACCAGAGGCATATTCAAGACAAGGAACACTTGGGTATGAACAAACAAAAGAAAGTGTACTATCTGCATTAGAAGATAAAGAAGGGTATTATCCTCGTCGTGTGGGAATCGACTTCTATCATACGTATAAAGAAGATTTGGCATTAATGAAAGAAATGGGATTTACTTGTTTACGTACTTCATTTAACTGGCCACGTATCTTTCCTAAAGGGGATGAGAGTCAACCTAATGAAGAAGGATTAAAATTCTATGATGGCTTGATTGATGAGATGGTAAAACTAGGAATTGAACCAGTGATGACGATGTCTCACTATGAATTACCATTACATTTAGCTACAGAATATAAAGGATGGACAAATAAAAAACTTATTGATTTTTATATGAACTTATTCAAAGTCCTATTTGACAGATACCATGGAAAAGTTAAATACTGGATTTTAGTCAATCAAATCAATATGCTTGGTTGGGGTGATTACTGTTCATTAGGAATGTTAAAAGGGGAACATGAAGACTGGCTAAGTGATCGTTATCAAGCAGTTCATAACCAATTTGTAGCTTGTGCAAAAGCAGTAGAGTATGCACATAAAACAGATGCTTCTTGTCAAATGGGAATGATGAATGGAGAAGTATTAGGATATCCAGCATCAACAAGTCCTGAGGATGCCTTCCAATCACTGCAAGCAATGCAAATGAATGATTACTTCTTTAGTGATGTAACAGCACGTGGAGAATATCCAGGATATGCATTACGTTATTTTGAAGAAAATAATATTAAAGTTGAAGCAACGCAAGAAGATCTTGAAGTACTTAAAAACAATCCAGTTGATTTCATTTCATTTAGTTACTATTCTTCTGGATTATATGATAAAGAACATGGAAATGATTTACTGTCAAATCCAAAATTACCAGCTTCTATTTGGGGATGGCAAACCGATCCAATCGGTTTACGTTATTCACTAAATGCATATTATGATCGCTATAAAAAACCGATTTTCATTGCAGAAAATGGTTTAGGAGCAATCGATGAATTAGTTGATGAAACCGTAGATGATACGTACCGTATTGAATATCTACGTGCACATATTGAAAATATGCGTGAAGCAGTAAAAGATGGAGTTGAGATGATTGGTTATGCATCTTGGGGTCCAATTGATATTGTTAGTGCATCACAAGGTGAGATGAGTAAACGCTATGGATATATCTATGTAGATTTAGATGATCGTGGTCAAGGTAGTGGAAAACGCTACAAGAAGAAAAGTTTTGATTGGTATAAAAAAGTAATTGAAACAAATGGAGAAGAATTATAATGAAACAAAATAATCAGGGGTTTCCTACAAACTTTCTTTGGGGTGGTGCAGTAGCAGCAAACCAATGTGAAGGTGCTTGGGATGTAGATGGTAAAGGTTGGTGTGTTGCTGACATTAATGAGTTTCGTGATGATATTGCTCTAGAAAAGAAAAGTAATGCAGAAATCACGACAGCATACGTAAAAGAAGCAATGGAAAGTACAGACCGTATTTTTCCAAAACGTTGGGGAATTGACTTTTATCATACATACAAAGAAGATTTAAAACTATTAGCTGAATTAGGTCTAAAAACATTTAGAACATCAATTAACTGGGCAAGAATCTTCCCAAATGGTGATGATGAAATGCCTAATGAAAAAGGGCTAGCATTCTATGATAATTTAATTGATGAAATTATCAAAAATGGAATGGAACCACTTATTACAATGTCACACTACGAAATTCCATTAAACTTAACACTCAACTACAAAGGATGGTATGACCGCAAGGTTGTGGATTACTTTGAACGTTATGGACAAGTGATTTTGGATCGTTATGCAGATCGTGTAAAGAAATGGATTGTTGTAAACCAAATCAACTTGATTAAACATGAATCATTTAATCACTTAGGTATTGCTGAAGATTTAGTAGAAAATCTAGCAGAAGCAAAATATCAAGGGGTACATAACGAGATGGTAGCAAGTGCACGAGTAACAAAATATGCGCATGAACACTATCCAGATGTTGAAATTGGTATGATGTTATGTGGTGGTCCTACATTTGCAGCGAGTAGCAAGTCTGAAGATGTACTTGGTTCCATGAAACTAAACCAAATGGAATACTTCTATGCAGATGTATTACTACGTGGGTATTATCCAAACTATGCATTTGCATTCTTCAAAGATAAAGGTATTAATATTACCTTCTATGAAGGAGATGAAGAAGATTTAAAGAATACAGCAGACTTTATGTCATTCTCATATTACTATACAGAAGTATCTGACTATGATTCTTACTACAAAGATGAAGGTGCACACCGTAATAAAGAATTACCTACTAACCCATGGGGATGGTCAATTGATCCAAATGGATTACGTATTCTCTTAAATGAATTCTATGATCGTTACCAATGTCCAATCTATATTACAGAAAATGGTATTGGATACTTTGATAAATTAGAAGATGGTCAAGTACATGATACATATCGTGTTGATTACTATCGTGAACATATCAAAGCAATGAAAGCAGCAATCCAAGATGGAGTAGATCTACGTGGATACTATGCTTGGGGACCAATTGATATCATTAGTTGTTCATCAAGTGAAATGAGTAAACGCTATGGATTTATCTATGTAGACATTGATGACTATGGTAAAGGTAGTGCAAAACGCATCAAAAAAGATAGTTATGCATGGATGCAAAAAGTAATTACTTCTAATGGTGAAGACTTGGATTAAACATGAAACATAATAAAACAACGCTAACTTGAGAAAGTGGCGTTGTTTTTATATGCGTATTCGATTTTATGGATATTTTCTACAAAAAAATAGATTACAAATATATAAATAAATAGTGTATAATTATTTGTGAGCCGATTTACATAATTAAGGAACGAGGTGAGAATGTTTGTATACATTCAAGAGAACAGAACAAAATATGCCTAAAGGTGAAGAGTATGAAACGAAGGCTATGCTTTATTTAATGAATACTCTAAAAAACAAGAGTGTAGATGATATTTTTCTAGTTGACATGTTTAATGATATATCAGCTTCCACATTAGCATTTGAATATATAATCGATGCACAAGCCAAAAACTACACTTCCTTTAATGCATCAAAAATTGGAGAATCATTAATTACATTATTTAGCAACCACCTTTCTAATATATATTTTAAACAATATGTTTTATACTGTAGGGTTTTGCCTAAGAATTACTTAATTACGCCTGATACTGGTGAAAATTTTATCAAATTGGATATAAACTGTTTTAAACCAAAGAAAAAAGATTTAATTATGAAATCATTTTATAATGAAATTGATAAATCTTACGGTCACGATTACCATAAATCTATTGAGGAAAAGGTCTATTTTGATTTTTTTTCAAATCTTGAAATAGTTGTAGATTCCAGAACGAAAAGTGAGCATGTAATCAATTCATTGCCTGTGAAAGCGTTAGAGAGTCTAGATGATGCGAAATTAGAAATGATGTTTGGTGAAATTACAACTATGAGAATGACATTAAAACTTATATGTGTAGAGAATGAAAAAATAAATTCAATATCGGAGTGTGAGAAATATAAAAAATATATAAAAAGAAAAAACATTGAATCATTTATAATTTCAAGAGTTATTGGTTATGATTTATTTAACAATGATATTATTGGTACGCCCTTGCGGTTTTCAAATAATTATTTGAATGAAAAAGGTCATGAAGAACAAAAAGATATTATTCTATCAATCTATGCAGAAATTAGTCGTGCTTTTTTTAATCTAAATAATCCTGTCGAATTATTTAGCTTTTTAGATGTCGTAGTTGAGGAAGTCAGAAAACGTGATGATGTAGAGTATGTCTACCAAAATGTAATGAATAAGATCACTAACTTGCCTAGTGAATTATCTGAGCTGTCTTCAAAATATATTATTAGTGTAACGTTAGGGGGATATTATGATAATTAAAAAAGTGGCAATCGGTAATTCACAAGAAGCATACGTTGAAAGTAGAATAAATAACGGAGTTAATATCCTATTTAGCCTTGATAATAACAAGGGAAAAACGGTTGTTTTACAATCCATAAGTTATACTCTAGGTGCTTCAGATTCGTTTCCTGATGGAATAGATATAAAAAATTACTATACTTACTTAGAGTGCACGATAAATGAAAAGGATCTAAAAATTGTTCGAAGAAAAAATTGCATATTGTTAATAGAAAATGAAAAACTACATATTTTCGATTCAATAAGTGAGTTTAAGTACTTTGTAAATTCAAGTATTATTCCCTTGCCAAAGTATAAAAAAGCAAATAAGGAGAAAATTGTAGACTTTTCAGTGTATTATGAAATGTCTATTATTCCTCAAGATAAAAGAAATCCGGCAAATATTATCAATAAAATGGGATGTAATAAAGATGACTTCTTGAAGATGATTGCCAGTATCGCAGGACATGCAATCTTACCAAATTCAGATCTTGAAAAGCTTAAAAGCGATATTAAATTAAAAAAAGACGAAAAAAAGAATTTAGAAAAAAAGGTGAGATTTATTCAAAGCAATAAAAAAGTATTTGAATCAGTTAGTAAGACGATTGATATTGAAGAATCTGAGACAGTCCGACTACAGTTACAAACATTGGAAAGCGAACATATCGAAATAAAGAAAAAAAGAACAAGAGAAATTAATAGGATTATAAAACTTCAAGAACTTATACATGAGTTAAATTCTCTTAATCGTAAGGTTGAGGAGGGAAACTTAATTTGTGGAGAATGTGGGAGTGATAAAGTGATATATATAAAAAAAGGCTTTCAATTCGATACAAGCAACAAGGATGTTAGAAAAAACATTATTTCAGCAATTGAAGGACAAATTTTACTTAAAAACGAAATTGTTGAAGAGTATAATTTGAATATTGCTAAAATAATCGATTCAAAGCGATCATTTATGATGAATACACCAAAAGAAACTCTCGATTATTTGGTTTATCATGAAGAAATTAAGAATGTAAACCAATATTTGGAGCAGATAGAAAAATTAGATGTAGAGATATCTGAACTAAAAAATGATTTAGAGATATCTTCAACAATTAATGGAGATGAAAACAAGAAGTTTTTAGAAGTGAAAAATAATATAGTAAATGAGATGAACAAACTTCAAGCAAAAATTGAATTAGACACCTCTACGATTTATAAAGATATTTTTTCAACAGCATCTAAGATTCTTTCAGGTAGTACTGAAAATGAGTATTACTTTTGTAGAACTGTTGCTTTATCGAATGTGTTAAAGCATGACTTGCCGATAATAGTAGATTCATTTAGAGATGGTGAGTTATCAACGTCAAAAGAGAAGAAAATGATTGATATATATATAAGTTTAAATAAACAGGTAATATTAAGTGCAACTTTAAAAGATGAAGAATATGCCAATGCACAAAAAAAATACTTAATGAATGATAATTTAAATGTAATAGATTATGAATCTGTCGTAAAATACAACTTACTTAATGAGTCTTATGTAAGTGAATTTAAGAAACTTTTATTGCCTTTAAATATAATGATTTAATAAAATGCAAATTTAACTCTCATATAAAATTGAAGCACATGTGAACAAACTCACAAAATTGACAAGTTAGCTATTCAAGTGTAGGATTTATACAGGTTAACAGAGAGGGTTAATCATACGATAACAAGAGGCGTTTATTCGCCTTTTGTTGTATTTGCAGATATGTGAAAAGAAGTGCATAAAACATATCATTTTATATGTTCATTAGAATCACTTGTGACGAAAATTAATTATTTCACAAGTAGCACTTATGTGTTACAATACACATGGGTGATAAACATGGAAAGTAGAAAAGTACCTAAGGCAACCTTACAAAGATATCCGGTATATCTTAAAGCGCTTAGACGATTGAAGAAATATGGAAATGAAAGAATCATGTCTAAAGATTTAAGTGCTTTAACAGGAATTGAGTCAACGACGATTCGTCGTGATTTTTCTTTATTGGGGAATTTAGGAAAGCAAGGATATGGGTATGATATTGATACCTTAATCGAAATATTTAATGAACAATTAGGTGTGGATTTTGATGAGAAGATTATTTTAGTAGGAGCAGGGAATTTAGGACGTGCATTACTAAAATACAACAATTGGGACCACGTTGTTGGGGAGATTGCAGTTGCTTTTGATAGCAATCCAGATCGACAAGGAACTCGTTTTGGCGTACCTGTTTATCCAATCGATGAATTGGAAAAAGAAATGCCAGAAGGATGTCGTATTGCAATTCTTGCCATTAGTGATAATGTGCAACAAACTGTGGACCGACTTATAGCAAACGGTATTCGTGGAATCGTTGATTTCACGCATAAATATATACAAGTTCCAGACTACGTATCCGTAAAAGTAGTCGATGTTGTAAGTAGTATACAAGAACTTGTATTTGAAACAAACGCGAAAGATAAAAAAGGAGAGTAACGATGTTTGAATTTATTACCATTAGAGAACTCTATGAGATGATGCTAACAGGCTCAACCATGGAAATCGATTCATTAGAGTATGTAGAATTAGAAGGATGGATCCGTACCAACCGTGATAATGGAAAAGTAGGATTTATTGAGATGAATGATGGTAGTTACTTCCGAAATTGTCAGTTAGTATACAAAGGTGACATCAAAGGATATGATGCCATTACAAAATATGGTACAGGTAGTGCCATTCGTGTTATGGGAAAACTGAAAGCAACACCAGAAGGTAAACAACCATTTGAAGTAGAAGTGAAAGAAATGGAATTACTAGGTGCTTGTGATCCAAGTTATCCATTACAAAAGAAACGTCATTCATTTGAGTATATGCGTGAAATTGCGCATTTACGTCCTAGAGCAAATACGTTCTATGCAATTTTCCGTCTACGTAGTGTATTGAGTATGGCAATTCACGAATTCTTCCAAAACCAAGGATTCGTATATGTACATACACCAATCATTACGGGTAATGATGGAGAAGGTGCAGGAGAAATGTTTACTGCAACTACTAGAGATGATGCAAACTATGAAGAAGACTTCTTTGGTAAAGAAGCATTCTTAACCGTAACTGGACAATTACACGTAGAAGCATTTGCGATGGCTTTTAGAGATGTGTATACATTTGGTCCTGCATTTAGAGCAGAAAACTCAAATACATCAAGACATGCAAGTGAGTTCTGGATGATTGAACCGGAAATCGCATTCGCGGATTTAGATGATGACATGGATTTAATTGAAGATATGATTAAATTCTGTATTGATTATGTATTAGAAAACGCACCAGAAGAAATGAACTTCTTTAACACGATGATTGATAAAGATGCAATCAACCGTATTACCAAAGTGCGTGATTCTCAGTTCAAACGTATGACATATACAGAAGCTGTTGAAATCCTAGAAAAAGCAGATGTTAAATTTGACAACAAAGTATTCTGGGGAATGGACTTAAACAGTGAACACGAACGTTACATTTGTGAGCAAGTTGTAGATGGTCCTGTATTCTTAACAGATTATCCAAAAGATATCAAAGCATTCTATATGCGCGTCAACGATGACAACAAAACAGTTGCTGCGTGTGATTTATTAGTACCAGGAGTTGGAGAACTTGTTGGTGGATCACAACGTGAAGAGCGTTATGACGTATTAGAAGCGCGTATGAAAGAAATGAACATGGAAAGTGAACATTTACAATGGTACATGGATTTACGTCGCTACGGTGGTTGTAAACATGCAGGATTTGGTTTAGGATTCGACCGTATGTTGATGTATTTAACAGGTATGCAAAACATTCGTGATGTTGAACCATTCCCACGTACACCTAAAAACTTAAAATTTTAGTACAAACATCCCTTGTTATCAGATTGTCTGATGATAAGGGGTTTTTTAAAGGGAAAAGTAATGAATATTTAAAAAAGTCATATGTAGGATATCTTTTGGATTTAAATATAATTATAGGAATTATCAAAGATGAAGAAGAAGTTTTGAATATTGTGAAAACACTTGATTCATCATGGAACTATGAACGTATGCAAAACTTAGCATATGCATATATGATGGCTCCAATTATTCGTAGACTGTATGATTCAGAAGAAGATCGTGCACTTGCATTACAACGTCATTTGGAGTTTATGTCAGTAACACCACACATCTGTACGTTGTTAGTTGGTATTTCTGGAGCAATGGAAGAAGAAAATTCCCGAAATCCAGAATTCGATGCTTCAAGTATTAATGCAGTAAAATCAAGTTTAATGGGACCAATGGCTGGAGTAGGAGATTCATTTTTCTGGGGAACATTGAAAGTTATTGCAGCTGGAGTAGCAATCTCTTTATCAAACCAAGGAAATATCATGGGTCCAATCGCATTCTTACTGATTATTAATGTGCCACACTTTATCTTACGTTATGTATGTTTAGATAAAGGATTTAAACTGGGAGCTAAGTTCTTTAATGATTTAGGTAATAGTGGAATTATTTCTAAAATCACAACAGCAGCATCAATTTTAGGATTGATGGTTATTGGTGGAATGGCAGCAACAAACATATACTTTGAGTTACCAATTCAAATTGGTAGTGGGGATTTTGCAGAACCACTTCAGGGATATATCAATCAAATTATGCCTGCATTCTTCCCAGCAGTATTTTTCCTAATTATGTATTGGTTATTAGGTAAGAAAGTTAAAACAACAACAATACTTATCGGACTAATTATTGTTTGTATTACTTTGTCGGCATTTGGTATTGTGTAAACAAGAAATGCATTTGAAATAGAGGTGGAAATATCAAAAATCCACCTCTGTTTTTTTCATTAACATTTGTTTGAAATGTATTAATATATAGTAATTGACTACTATAATGTACTATTTTTTAGGTTAATCTCATGTTACTATATTTTTATCACAGTTGTGGAGGTGTCTATGAGTATATACAAGTTGAGCTTAATCAATAAACTTCTTCAAGTTATCAATGAGCAAGATAAAGATGATACAAACTATATTTTAGCGAAATATTTCTTAGAACATTATTTAGAATTAAGAGATGCAAATATTTACACAGTTGCAGATGATTGTTTCGTTTCAAGAAGTTCGGTGAGAAGATTTTGTAAATACATTGGTTATGAGAATTTCAAAGATTTAAAGAATGAGTTTAAGTCAATGAGTCACGAATTTTCATATTTTATTGGTTTGCAAAAAGGTCATGAAAGTCTTACAGATTATGCTAAATGGACACAAAATGAGTTATTAACGATGCCTGCAGAGGTTGATCATAATATTCATGAAGCAGATTATGAAAAGATAGTTTCTTATATACACAATAGCAATCATGTTGTGTTACTTTCTTCATATTCTAGCAATATGGTGTTGTTGGAATTTCAAAGACCGTTAGTACTTAGTGGTAAGATTGTAAATGTGATGTCTGATACAAATATCGATGAACAAAGCTTACTTGAATTAAGTGAGAATGACTATCTTATGGTAGTTTCAACATCTGGACAATTTGCCAAAGAGTTAAAAGATTTGATTGTTAATGTGAAAGCACATAAGACACTGATAACCACTGCAAGAGAAAAGGAATTCTCCAATACGTATCATGAAGTTTTATTTTTAAGCGATTATGATCATTCAAATGAAAAGAGTATAGCAGGGAAGTATGGGCTTAATTATTTCTTTGATATGTTATATCATGCGTATTACACAAAATATGGAACAAAACTATAAAAGGTATCTTGCGACACCTTTTGTTGTTTTATTCTTGATGCATATCCTTACCCCAATCACGTCCATTGGATTTGATTAGTTTTGAATACCAATAGAATGAATCTTTTTTGATTCTGTTCATAGCAAGTTCTGAAGAATCTTTTGCATTTACTAGTTCTTCATCGGTTGCATCTATGTATACTAAACCATAGCGTTTTGCCATACCATTTCCTGTAGAAAGGATGTCAGTAAATGACCATGGGTTATATCCCAACACCTCACATCCATCTTCAATTGCTAAACCAACTTGATAAATGTTTTCTCGTAAAAAGTCAATTCGTTCAGGATCATGAACTTGTCCATCTGCATCTTTACTTTCATGCATTCCAAATCCATTTTCTGTAATAATCATTGGTAAATGATAGTGATCCCATAGATAACGTAATGTATAGCGTAATGAAACTGGATCAATTTCCCAATCCCAATCATTTGTTTCTACATAAGGGTTACTGGTTAGTGCATATTCACCTGGAACTACAGGAAAAGTTAAATTTCCTTTCACTCCATCTTTATTTAACAGGTAGTCTTGTGTTTTTGCATTTGCAGGTGCATATTTTCCTGTATTACTGCGATAACAGTTAACTCCAATAAAATCTACTTTTGCTTTAGCCATAAGTTCTTCATCACCAGGTTGGATTCCTGGATCAATGTCATGGTTTTTCCAGTAATTCTTTAAGAAGTTACTGTATTTTCCATAGACGTTTGTATCATTCCACAGTTTTTCTGTAAATTCTTCTGCATTCATTGCACCAATTTGATCCATTGGTTTACAAGTTTCAGGGTAAATCGGAACCATCCCAGGAACAGGACCAATTTTTCCGCCTTCAACCATTTCATGGCATGCAATTACAGCTTTTGCTGAACATAAGTTCATATTATGATTGATAATCCATTTTTGCTTAAACCAATCATCACATCCTTTTGATACTCCCAGCCAATCACCATAGCAAATTTGCATATTTTGTTCATTGATTGCTAGCCAGTATTTTACTCTATCACCGAAGTGCTCGAAACATACTTTACTGTAGTATTCAAATTCATCAACAATACTTCTATCTAACCAACCGTTACATTTTTCTTCAACCCAAACAGGCATATCGTAATGGTAAAGTGTAACAATAGGTGTAATGTTATATTGCAATAGCTCATCAATAAGATTGTTATAAAAATCAATACCAGCTTGATTTACTTTTCTATCACTATGTGGGATGATTCTAGGCCAAGCTAGTGAAAAACGATATGATGTAAATCCGCATTCTGCCATTAAGGCAACATCTTCTTTATAGTGATTGTAGTGATCTGCTGCAATTGAGTTGTCAGCAAATGGCTTTTTTTTCTGTGAATTTAAATCAATAATTGCTGGAGTACGACCATCTGCTTTTGTGGCACCTTCAGCTTGCCAAGCAGCACTACTCGCTCCCCAGAAAAACCCTTCTGGAAATTTAGGGTCATGGTTATAATGCATATTTTTTCCTCTTCTTTCTTTTACTGTGTCTGCGCAAATTGAAGTAATGGTTATTTCGTGAACCACCATTACATTTCGATTATAGCAATCCAAAAAAATGTAAGGGGGCGTAAATTTGTCCCAGAAAAGATGAGTCAAAAAATATCCAATTTCACTTTATATAAGGATAGAAAATAAGGAAAGTAGGGAAAGATGAATCCAAATTTTATATTCTTTAGGTTTGGGGCAACTTTTTGCCCCCTTATCTAAAATTGTCTTTGTTATAATGAAGTCACAATGGTAGCGGTTTCAAAAGTGTTGCCATGTGATAGTTTGCGCAAATTGTCACGAAATAAGAGTTACATGTATAACAACGTAATTTAATTTACTTAAAAGGAGAAATATAAAATGAGCAAAGATTTTAAAAATATCAGAGACTCGATTATCGAATATAGTGGTGGAGTTGAAAATATCGCTACTGTTAGTCACTGTATGACACGCCTACGTCTACAAATAAATAACACAGATAAAGTTGATATTGAGAAAATTAAAAGTATTCCAGGTGTATTAAATGTAATTATTCAAAATGGTGAGCATCAAATTGTAATTGGACAAGATGTTGCTAATTTATACGCAGAATTTCAAAAAGTAGATGGAATCAAAGTTGGTGGATCCATTGAAGATGCAGATGCTGCCAAAGCAGATGGAATGGAAAGAGGGAATGTTCTAAATGGTGTTTTATCATTTATAGGTGGAACATTCTCTCCATTAATTCCAGTTTTAGTTGCAGGAGGATTAACAGGAGCAGTATTAACACTTTTAACTAATTTCTTTGGGGTAAGTACAGAATCAGGAACTTACACGATTATTTATGCAATTAATCAGGCAGCATTTTACTTCTTGCCTGTATTCATTGGACTCTCTGCTGCATCACGCTTAAAAACAAATGGATACCTTGGAGCGTTTTTAGGAGCAATTCTACTTTATTCAACAATTAATAATGCGGAAGGTTTAGACTTCATTGGTATTAATGTTGCACAAATTGCTTATAACTCAACGGTATTCCCAGTAATTCTTGGTGTATTATTTATGTCTGTTGTATATCGATTATTACAAAAATATACACCAGTTTACTTACGAACAATATTTGTACCTTTACTTACAATATTAGTTACAGTACCAGTAACATTAATTGTATTAGGGCCTATCGGAAACACAGTAGGAACATGGTTAGCCGATGGAGTATTTGCAATTTATGATGTAGTACCAGCAATCGCGGTAATGATTATAGGAATTACTACACCTCTATTAGTGTTCTTCGGAATGAATAACGGTACATATCCAGTTATATTTGCATTACTTGCACAAGTAGGTAGTGATCCATTGATTTGTACAGGGATGGCACCAGCAAATGTTGCAGTCGGTGGAGCGTGTCTAGCAGCAGCGTTACTTGCTAAAAATGCTGAAGATAAGTCAGTATCAATCTCTGCTGGTGTAACTGCATTATGTGGTATTACTGAACCAGGTGTATATGGTGTATTATTTCCTAATCGTTATCCACTAATTGGAGCTATGATTGGTGGAGGTATCGGGGGATTACTTGCTGGATTACTAGGAATGACACAATACGTTATCTCTACACCAGGTTTCATTTCGATTCCTGCATACATAAATCCAGATGGAACAAATGGAAATTTAATTATTGCGGTTGCAGTTATGGTTATCGCATTAGTTATATCATTTGTTGCGACATATTTCTTTGGTAAGAAAACAACTGCTTAAATAGTAAAAGTCATTATTCCTTCATTTTGAAGTGAGATAATGACTTTTTTTACTATAAAGGGTTTAATTATCGTTTGCCTGCAGCACTTTGAAAACCACTTAGGAATGCAAGAACTAGTGCGATTGGAAGAAAGCAAAGCCAAAGAATGATTTTGATTAATTTCATATGCAATAACTCCTTTCGTTGTTGTTTCTATATACATATTGTAACAAGTACCCTGGCACAAAAAAACGCCATGTGGCGTTAATTGTTTGATTCGATTTTGTATTGTTTGTACGAATAGATAGAAGGTATTAATACATCTGCAAAAATAATAATCAACATGATGATAATAAACACCGATACATCTGAATCAAGGAAGATTGAGATAATTCCTAGGATGACAATGAATAGTCCTGAGATTACCCAAATAGGTCCTGCAAACCGATGCGTTTTCTCCCAATTTATTGGTGAGGCAAGTGTCCAAGGAAGTTTAATACCTAACCAGTAATTATGTCTTATTTTAGGTAAGTAGTTTCCAATCACCATAAATAGTAAGCCAATAAAAATAAATACTATAGTTGAAATGATTTGTGGTTTTGAGTAAATACTTAAAATACTAGCACCAACAATAATGGTTGTTAGTACTGGCATAAAGTAATAGAACATAAGATTTGCAAGTTTGCTATTTTTTGTTCCATGTTTATCAGGTAAAATTCGTTGTATAAACAATAAAACTAAATGGAAAGCAAGCATACCAAACACTTCAATATAGATAAAAGATTTATCCATCCAACCATCTACCTCACCATTTACATCCCAGTGTCTAGGAATACTAGCTGGTAGGTTATTGTATGTGAATAATATAATCGTTAGTGGAATTACATATAATAGTAAGCTAATAATGCATGACTTTTTATTAAAGGTTTTCATTTGTCTTGTCCTTTCATAAATTGGGTTACCCATAAGGATAACTCTTCAAATACAGATGTATTTAAACCATAATAGATAAAGTTTTTTTCTTTATGCTCATATACCAAATCTGCTTTCTTTAGAATGGAAAGGTGATGTGATATTGTAGCCTTGGAAACATTGAACTGATCAGAGATCTCCCCAACTGAAACTTCACCATTCTTTAGATAGGTGAGTATATCACGGCGAATTGGATCAGATAATGCTTTAAATGTTTCGTGAAATCCCATAAGTATCCTTTCTTTATTTAGATAAATATCTAAATAGATAATAGTTCAAAATGCAATGAAATGCAAGAGAAGTTCTTTGTTATGTTACATCAAAATGTCTATTACTATAATTGGGTGAAAGATTTGTAAAAATACATTACAATCTTTTCATCTTTTTTATTTTTGATACTCATTTATGATTAAGGTGTAGATAGGAAACACTATCTAATATCAAGGTCGACATTGATAAGAAAGAAATGGGGGGATGAGTACATGCTACAAGATGTTCAACCGATCTGTGAAGATATGATATTTATTAACACATCTTTGACAAGAAAAAGTGAAGCGTTAGATACACTAGTTAATCAAGCGCTAAAGGTTGGATTAATTTCTGACAGTAAAGAGTTTTTAGAAGCAGTTTATAAACGAGAAGAAGAAGCATCAACAGCAGTTGGATTCAACGTTGCAATACCACATGGAAAAGCAAAAACTGTAAAAAAACCGTTTATAGGATTTATTCAGGTAAAAGATTCGTTTTACTGGAATGAAGATGACGCAGAGTCAGTTCAACTAATATTTTTGATTGGAGTACCTTCAAAAAATGAAGGAAATATACACTTGAAATTTATATCACAATTAAGTCGAAAATTAATAAACAATGATTTTAGAAAATCATTACTTAAAGCGACATCCAAAAAAGAAGCATTTAAATTGCTAAGTGAAATTAATAAAGAACTATAGGAGGAAACATAACATGAAAATAGTAGCAGTAACAGCATGCCCTACAGGAGTAGCGCACACATATATGGCACAGGAAGCGATAGAAGTCGAATGTAAAAAGAGAAATCATGAAATTCAAGTTGAAACGCAAGGCAGCATGGGAATGGAAAATGAACTTGAACAAGAAACAATTGATGCAGCTGATGTGGTGATTTTAGCGGTTGCGATTGGAATCGATGGTGAAGAGCGCTTTGAAGAAAAAGCAGAACAAGGAAAAGTAATTAATATTGAACCAGGCGATGCAATTAAAAATGTTGCGAAGTTAATTGATGAAGCAGAAAAACTTTAAAGGAGAATATAATTATGAAAAACAATAAAATATGGAAAGACATTCAGAAGGCATTTAACACTGGTGTGTCTTATATGCTTCCTTCAGTTGTTGTGGGAGGGATACTATTAGCAATAGCATTATCTACAGGAACAGCAACGGATGAAGGTATGAAAATAACTAGTCCATTTATGCAAAATTTAAACGATTTAGGAGCAGCAGGATTTGCAATGATGATTCCATTACTATCAGGATATATTGTATATTCACTTGCTGGTAAACCAGGTATAGCACCAGGTATGATTCTTGGATATGTAGCAAACAACCCAATTGGAGAATCTCAAGTAAAAACGGGTTTCTTGGGTGCAATGATACTTGGTGTTGCTGTCGGATACTTTGTTCGTTGGTGTAAAACTTGGAAGGTACCAAATACAATCAAAACAATTATGCCAATTTTAATTGTTCCAATTTGTACAGTATTAGTACTTGGATTAATTTATATTTATGTTATTGCAGTTCCTATTGGTGTATTCATGGACTGGCTTGTTGAAGTCCTTGGTAATATGCAAGGAGGAAATGCAATACTACTTGGTGCAATTATTGGTGCGATGACAGCGGTTGATATGGGTGGGCCAATCAACAAAACGGCTACAGCATTTACACTTGCCTTAATGGCTGAAGGAATCTATGCACCAAATGGAGCACATAGAATTGCTGTCGCAATACCTCCATTAGCAATGGGAATCTCAACTTTTATTGATCGAAAAAAATATACAAAAGATGATAAAGATTTAGGAATTTCAGCTTTCTTTATGGGGTTAATTGGAATTACAGAAGGAGCGATTCCATTTGCAGTTAAAGATATGAAACGAGTTCTTCCAGCGATTATTATTGGTAGTGCAGTTGGTGGTGCACTAGGAATGATGAACTCAGTAGAAGCACTTGTACCACACGGAGGATTAATTATCTTACCAGTAGTAAATGGTAAATTATGGTATGTGTTAGCCATGTTAATTGGAGTAGCAGTATCTGTTGCGATTCTACACTTTACGAAACCGAATGTAGAGGAAATAGAAGAAGTAAAATAACGATCAGAGTAAATAATGGAGGAGAAAAAAATATGGAGAAAATGCCAATAAAAAAGGTTGTTGAAGGACTGTTAAAACTTCAACAACATGGAGAAAGTGCGACACTTTTAGGAATTGGACCTATGTCAAAAAATTGCGTTCAAGCAACACTAGAATTATCTAAAGAAGATGACTACCCAGTGATGTTTATTGCAAGTAGAAATCAAGTAGATGCAGATGAGTTAGGTGGCGGATATGTGAATGGGTGGAATCAATATTCGTTTGCCAATGCAGTAAAAGAAGTAGCAGAAGAAATTGAATATGACAATTTATATTACTTATGTCGTGATCATGGAGGACCATGGCAACGAGATAAAGAAAGAAATGATCATTTACCTTTAGAAACAGCAATGAGTCTTGGAAAAAAATCATACGAAGAAGATATTAAATCAGGTTTTGATTTATTGATGATTGATCCTACAAAAGATCCATTCGAAATGGGAAAAGTGATTCCACTTGATGTGGTTATTGATCGCACAGTTGAACTCATTGAATATTGTGAAAAAGTCAGAAAAGAAAATAATTTACCAGAAATTGGATATGAGGTAGGAACTGAGGAGACAAACGGAGGGTTAACCTCAACTGAGACATATGAAACATTTATTAAGAAATTGGAAAGAGAGTTAGTTGCTCGTGGTTTACCAATGCCAACATTTATTGTTGGACAAACTGGTACATTGACACGTAAAACAGAACAAATTGGTACGTTTAATTTTAAAAATGCGTTTGATTTAGCACAAATGGCTAAAAAATATAATGTTGGCTTAAAAGAGCATAATGGTGATTATCTTGATGATGTGACTCTACTTGAGCATATTCCTTCAAAAATTACTGCAACAAATATTGCACCTCAATATGGTACGCAAGAAACTAGAGCATATTTACATCTAGCTGCAGTCGAACAAAAACTTATGGAGTATGGGCTTATTAAAGAAGCATCAAATACAAGAGAAACGTTACTTATTCATGCAATAAAAAGCGAACGTTGGCGTAAGTGGATGGTTGGAGATCAAAAGAATTTAACGATTGATCAAATCCAAGCAGACCCTGTATTATCTAATGAAATTCTTGATATTGCTGGACACTATACATTCAATGATGAAGAAGTAAAAGAAGAAATTGAAAAAATGTACAACAATTTAAACGAACACAATATTGATGGAAATAGATATGTTATCGATTATATTAAACGACCAATTCGCGATTATGCAGAATGCTACAATCTAAAAGGGGTTACATCTAGAATTATTGAAAATTCAATATAGAAAATATGCAGTCACAAATAAGTGGCTGCAGTATTTGTATTGGACATATTTTATATGATATCGTAGAAATGCGATGGAGGGATATTATGTTAAGTGCTCGAATGCTTATAATTATTGAATACTTAAGGAATCAGAAAACTACTAGTTTTAGAGAAATTGCAAGTGAATTGGATATTAAAGAACGAAGTGTTCGATACGACATTAAAGGAATAAATGAGGAGCTTCTAGTTCGTGGATTACCACAAATAGAAAAACAATCAAAAGGAAAGCTTCTAATATCAAATTCTCATATCTTTGATGAATTGCTAGATAATAATGATATTCAATTGTCTAGCGATGAAAGAGAATCACTAATCCGTCTTTACATTTTGTTTAATGTTGAGAAACTTAATATACGTAGATTATCCGACGAACTTGAGGTTAGTCGAAGGTCTGTTCAAAATGATGTTGATAATGTAATGAATAAACTTGAATTGTATGAGATGCATTTGTCTTATGATAGAAAATTCATTTTAAAGGAATCAGAGGACAATAGTTATCTTGTTAGAATGAATGAGATAAAAAAATACATATATTTACTGACAAAGGAAGTTGATTCACTTAATTTATTTGAGAATAAGGTCATGGACTTTTTAAATAATATATTTGGTGAAGAAGTTATTTTTAAGTTATATCACTGGATATTGAATAGAATAAAGCGAATGCAATGGAGTTTCAGTGATAACTCATTTGATTGGTATGTTGCAAATGTGCTTACTACATGTCTTTGCATTATGCGCAAGTATACAATTCCTCATTATGAATCAACGAATGATATTGAAAATAGTTCTATCACTGAAGTAGAAGAAATATTACATCTTACATTAACAACAAATCAAAAACATTTAATCTTAAGCTATTCAAATTACACAAATAAGTATGGAGAACTTGACATTAATTTAGATTTGATACTTACTGAAGATATTATTTCTCGTATGATTTCAATGATGTCGGATGCACTACAAGTATATTTTCTAAAAGATACAATATTAATTAAGGGATTATTAAATCATGTGGCTCCTTTACTTGAAAGAATCAAAGGAAATGTACATGTTTATACTATGGATGAAACTGTAATTCCAGAAAGCTATATGTACGTTTATGAAGCAATTCAAGCTTGCACAAAACAAATACCTATTCTGGAGAGTATTACAAAGGAAGAACTTGTGTATCTAACAATTCATTTTATTGGTAGTATACAAAGATTACGTCATAATTCTTTGAAGAAAGTATTACTGATTTGTGGGTTAGGTTATGGAGCAACAGCTCTATTAAAAGATTCGTTGAGAAATGAGTATCAAGTGGATGTTGTTGGTAGTTTCTCTGCTTATGAAGTTGATGCATATACACAATGGGAAGATGTTGATGTTGTTATATCCACATCGAAAATAGTATTGCCAGTTCCAAAAGCAATGGCTGTTGTAAATGCTGTCTTTACATTAGAAGATCATGCCAAACTTGAAAAGCTTGGACTTGAAAAGAAAAATGTACTAACAAATTATATTGATATTGAAAGAAGGTTAGATTTCTTAAGTGATAAAGATCGTAACAAAACATTAACTATTATTAAGGAGGAACTTGGCTATAAAGACGTTAACATTCCCCAACGATATAGTTATATTAGTGACTTAATCGGAATCGAATCTATACGTATTGTTGATTCTATATCACGATGGAAGGATGCAGTCAATCTTTCAACAGGAATTCTGTTAGAGAATAAGTTAGTTACAGATGAGTATCAAACTACCATATTGAGAGGGATAGAAGAGTCTGGATTTTATTCGGTGACAGATGAACGATTTGCGCTGTTCCATTGTGGAAATACAGATTCAATTAAACTAAGTGGAATGAGTTTGTTGGTAAGTAAGAAACCAATAGAGTTTGGTCAAAAGAAAGTAAATGTATTGTTTAGTTTAGCTAGTAAAGATCGAAAGGAGCATATTCCAGCTATTGTGAAACTAATGCGAATGGTAAATACAACGAATTTTATCGATGCTTTGAAACTATGTAATACAGCAACTGAAGTTCTTAATGAACTATATAGATGTGAAGAAGAAATCAAAGTGAGTTAAATAAAACACCATACCTAACGGATTAATTTAGGTATGGTGTTTGTTTATAAAATTGTTTTCATTGCTTTATAGATTCCATCATTATCATTGGTATCTGTAATGTATTTAGCAAGTTCCAAAATCGGTTTATCTGCATTTGCCATAGCAATAGTATTCGTGAAAGTTTCAAACATTTCATAGTCATTCATACTATCACCAAACACATATACATCATCTTTAGAGATTTGTAGACTGTTTGCATATTCAAGTAGTAAAGTTGCTTTGTTAGCATCTTTTGAAGTAATTTCCATAAATGCTTCATATGATGAATGGACAGCAAGTTCAGGTAAATTATCAATACGTAATCGACCTTCTACACGTTTTTCAGCATCGAAGTTACGTGCATCGATTTTTAAGATTTTTGCACCTGTATCTATAAATTCATCAATACTAGTTACTTCATGCGTATTAGCTAAGAAGATATCTTTTTTCATTAGTGGAGAATCTTTCACATCATCGAAATCATCACCACGATTTTGCTTCACAATTTTCATATGATTATCAAAGAATGTATCAATATCTTCAAATATATATTTACCTTTCGTTGTATGCACAGTAAACAGAAAGTCATAGGCAACTAGAATTTCGAGAATTGAACGTGCTGTTTGATCACTCATACTGCTTTCTTTTTGAATGGTTCCATCTTTAGTGATAAGTTGGTGTCCATTGTTTAATAGTAGATCACAATCAAGTTGATATAAATCTACAATTGGTTTAACTAAATCATAGTTACGACCTGTAACTATACACATACGATTTCCTTGTTTAAGAAATGCGCGAATGACTTCCAAAGAAGAATCAGCAATTTTCTGTTTACTTGTTAGTAATGTACCATCTAAATCAAATGCTAATAATTTCATATACTATCATTAAACTTAGCATAAACTAAGTTTATCTCCTTTCACTTTAAAACGATTTGTCCACTTGGTATGCTATCACATATGACGTTGGTTATCTAGTTAATATCTCTACAAAATATCGGATTTATCATTGATAAGGCTTTCATTTATGTATCAAGATACATCTTTAGTGATTGAACATGATATGATAGTAGAAAGAAAGGGTGGATACGATGATACAAGGACTTACAAAGAAGAAACTAACAATGCTAAATGAGCAAGTGGATATCTATATATTTCGGCCTAAGGAAATACAAGAAGATAAAATATATCCAATTGTTTGGGTGCTTGATGGAGATAGTATTTTTAATAATTTAGGACAGATGTTTCGTGATCCTTTATTACAAGAAATGTATGTAATTGGGATACAACCAAGTAATCGAGATGCACAGTATACGCCATGGGATGTTAGTGAATTACATGATATTTATGAGAACTTTACAGGACAGGCATCGGTATATTTAAATGAATTACTACAAGTGCTGCCACCTTTTTTAGAAGAACAGCAGATTCCTAAAGTTCCTACATATCTTACAGGTTTTTCACTTGCTGGATTATTTTCGACGTATTCTTTATATCAAACAGATTACTTTGCAGGTGTTGGAAGTCTATCAGGATCTTTCTGGTATCCAAATTGGTTAACATTTATTAATGAACATCAAGTACTTAATAACCAAGCACAAGTATACTTTTCTTGTGGTACTCGAGAATGGATGGAGACAAGTGGAGAAAAACTATTCACAAAAGATTTAACTCAAGCAACAATTGATACATTACCAAATCGTTCAGTTGAACTATACATTGATGAAGGTGGTCACACACAATATTTAATGAAACGTTGGATGAATGTACTGCAGTGGATACACAATCAAACAAAATAAAAATGAGCACGAGCTCATTTTTGTTTATCTATCCATAATCATGTTTATAATTACAATTTCTGAATCACTACCAAGTCTAGCTGGTACTCCCCAAGTTCCTGCACCACTTGATGTTATCATTTGATATGGCTCTTTAAAATAGCCATAAGAGTGCGGAAATTGAATTGCAACCAATAAGTTGTATGGAAATATTTGACCATCGTGGGTGTGTCCAGATAGCTGTAAATCAATATCACGATAGTCATCAATGATTGGCTGATGATCTAAAACAATGATAGGTTTACTTTGGTCAAGCTTTTTAGCAAGTGATTTTAGAGATGGACGATCTTTATGCTTCGTGTAATCATCACGTCCAATAAGTTGGATATCATCGGCAACTACCATCACATCGTCCACAATTGGAGTAATACCTGCTGCTTCAAGTGCATCATAATAGATGCCTAGATTGCTGCGATGTTCCTCGTGGTTACCAAACACATAGTAAGAACCATAGGTAGGGGTTAGTTGTTTGAACACATCAACTGATTTCTTTAGATGATAATCATTTGTTAGTTCATCAAAGATATCTCCACCAAATAGTACTAAATCTGGTTCTGCGTTATTTACATCATCCACAATTTTCTTAAGTTTTTTAATGTCTACTGAATTTCCTAAATGTAAGTCACTAATGTATGCAATGCGAAGTTCACTATGTATACTTTCTTTTTGCACATGAACATAATAACTCTGTGTTGTTATGACTCGAGCGTGAATCGTTGAATATGTTCCAATAATAATAGAGAATACCATTAATAGCATAATAATATCTCTTCTAGGAACATACCATTTACGAATCATTCGTTTTTGAATAATGTTGTAAATTGATACAAATGCGAAAAAGATAAATGACAGAATAATAAACATAAAGAATACACTTGTACTCCAAAGAATAAATAACACTGGCCATCCATGTGTCGTTAGTCTAGGAACTAAGAAGAAACGTAAAATAAACATAAACTGGAAAAAATACAAAAATGTATATAAGCCTCTTTTTACTTTCTTGTTCTTAATACGTAAAATCTCAATGTATTTAAATGCTGTATACCCTGTAACAACAATAAGAAACACAAGTAATAATAATTTAAATATACTCACCATGCTTATATTTTAGCATGGATTTTATTAAAAATCTCAATGATTAAACTTGTTTGAGTGATAGAGTGAATACGAATAATAAAAGCAGATAAAAATAATTACTAATCCAAAGTATTATAACTATTCTCATTCTTTTGTATATTGTATGCAAAATGTAGAAAAAAGTTGCCGGAAATGTTACACTAGGTGAGATAAAAAAAGGAGAAAATGATGGCTGATAAAATTATTGTATTAGACTTTGGTAGTCAATATAACCAGTTGATTGCTAGACGTATTCGTGAGTTTGGAGTTTATAGTGAATTACATCCACATGATATGAGTCTAGATGAAATTAAAGCATTAGGTGATGTTAGAGGGATTATCTTTAGTGGTGGACCAAATAGTGTCTATGATGAAGATGCATTTAAAGTAGATAAAGCAATATATGAAGCAGGGATTCCAATTCTAGGGATTTGTTATGGAATGCAAATGACTCACTATATGAATGGTGGAAAGGTTAAAGCATGTGATTCAAAAGAATATGGTAGAACTGAAATCGAAATTGAGAATGACTCACCAATCTTCAAAGGATTGCCAAAAAAACAAGTTGTTTGGATGTCACATGGTGATCAAGTAAGTGAGCTTGCTGATGGATTTGTAAAAGACGCATCAAGTTCAACATGCACATTTGCAGTAACAAGCAATGTAGCTAAGAATATTTATACATTGCAATTTCATCCAGAAGTACGTCACTCAGAGTTTGGGAATGATATTTTAAAAAACTTTGTCTTTGAAGTTTGTCATGCAGATGCTGATTGGTCTATGCATAGTTTTGTCGATACAGAAATCGCAAAGATCCGTGAACAAGTAGGAACTGATAAAGTATTACTTGCTCTTAGTGGTGGAGTAGATTCTTCTGTAGTTGCAGCGTTATTACATAAAGCGATTGGTGATCAACTATACTGTATGTTTATTGATCATGGATTATTACGTAAAGGTGAAGCTGAAGGCGTAATGGAGATGTTTGGAAAAGAAATGAACATCAACCTTACAAAAGTAGATGCAAGAGAACGTTTCTTAAATAAGCTTGCTGGAGTTAGTGATCCAGAAGAAAAACGTAAAATCATTGGTAATGAATTTGTTTATACATTTGATGAAGAAGTGAAAAAACTTGTTCAAGGAGAAGATATTAAGTGGTTAGCTCAAGGAACATTATATACAGATGTTATTGAGTCTGGTACAAAAACAGCTCAAACAATCAAATCACACCATAATGTTGGTGGATTACCTGAAGATATGCAGTTTAAATTAATTGAGCCATTAAATACATTATTTAAGGATGAAGTTCGTGCATTAGGTACAGAACTTGGGCTTCCTGAATCAATGGTGTGGCGTCAACCATTCCCAGGACCAGGATTAGGTATTCGTGTTCTTGGTGAAATCACTGAAGAGAAACTAGAAATTGTACGTGATTCAGATTTCATTCTACGTGAGGAAATTGCAAAAGCAGGATTAGATAGAGAGATTTGGCAATACTTTACAGCACTTACAAATATGCGTTCTGTTGGAGTTATGGGAGATCAAAGAACATATGACTATGCAGTTGCCATTCGCGCTGTAACATCAATTGATGGAATGACTGCTGACTGGGCACATATTCCGTTTAATGTGCTATCAGTTATCTCGAGTAGAATTGTAAATGAAGTTAATCATGTGAATAGGGTACTATTAGACATTACTAGTAAGCCTCCAGGGACGATTGAGTTTGAATAGTTAATGATTATCTTAATTAAATATTGTATAATATTTAAGGGACAATCTTTATTCATGAGTATTTGATTTAACTATAATCGAAATAAAGAGATTGTTTTTACAAATAATCTCTTTTGTTTTTGATTTTAATAATTTTGGTAAGTATTGTAAGTATACTAAAGGAGGAATAAAATGGATGTTTTTGGAATAGGATATGATGAATACCGTGACTGGATACGTAATTCTAGAAAACGTGGTATTAGTTGGGATGATATTGCACTAGGACTTAAAAAAGATGAAAGAGGATTGGTTGAATTTCTAAATCGTAAAGTATTTGAAGATGGATTCTGTGAAATTACACTTGAAGAATGGGATGCTATTGTAAAATCATTAAAAGAGAGTGAAGAAAAGATGATTGCTTTTAAGGATTCAAAAAAATCGGGGATTATCACTAATGGAGCTGATAATAATGAATTTGAAGTGCCTAAAGGAAATCAAACTGTTTGGGTGAATTACAGAAAAATGCTAAAAAGAAAGAAATTCGATGAGGATGCCATTGCAGGAATTGAAGACAGTGCACATAGAACTCTTAAAAGACTAAGTATAGATACAAGACAAATTGGATCAATAAAAGGTATGGTTGTTGGAAATGTACAATCGGGAAAAACTGCTAATATGGCTGGCTTGATAGCTATGGCTGCTGATTATGGATGGAATATGTTCATCGTTTTATCCGGGACTATCGATAATCTTAGAATTCAAACACAAGAAAGATTAATTAACGATTTGAATTATCAAGACAATTGCAATATTAGTTTTCAACTTCTTGAACATCCGTCTACTTCAAGTGGCTTTGTTAAAGAATCACAATTGTTTAATTTTAATGATGGACAATCAAAAAGATATTTTACCGTATGTCTAAAAAATGCGAAAAGACTACAAGCGTTAAATGATTGGCTTCATCATGACGAAAATAAATATAAAAATATGAAGATTCTTATAATTGATGATGAGGCTGATCAGGCAAGTGTAAATACAAGCAATATGTACGAAACACTGTCAATTGAAGAAATTAACGATGAGAGAAAAAAGATAAATAAACTTATCATCGACTTGGTAGAAGGAACAAAAAATGGATATATAAAAAATAAAGATTTTAAAGCGAAAGCAATAAATTATGTGTCATACACTGCTACACCATATGCAAACTTTTTAAATGAATCAACAATAGACTCTTTATATCCAAGAAATTTTATAAATTTTTTAGATCAAACAAAAGAATATTTTGGTCCACAAGAAATCTTTGGTGTTAGTGGTGTTGAAGACTATAATGGAATGGATATTGTAAGAAATGCTGACGATTTTGATAGAAAGGCGTTAAAAAATGCAACTGAACGTAATTTGAATTTTAGTGCACCAAAAAGTTTAGAGCATTCTTTATTATGGTTTTTGTGTACAGCAGCTACTATGCGACATTTTCAAGTAAATAGTTTGATAAGTAGAAAACCTGTTACGTTATTAATTCATGTAAGTCAAAGACAAGCCGATCACAATACGATTTATCATTCTCTTCATAATCTTTTGACAAGTTATAAACATAATGTTAGTCAAACGATTGAAGCTTGCAAGAAAGTTTGGATGCGCGAGACAACAGCACTTGATAAAGGGAAATTCATAGATTCATTACCTTTATATGACTATAACTCAAGAAAAATAAATGATTATCCGATGTTCGAAGAAATTGAAATTTACATTGAAGAACTTTTATCTAAGATTTCATATATAAAGTTAGATGAACAAGGGAATCTCAACTATCATAACGGTTTGCATATATGTGTTGATAACTGCGCGAACAACATGTCTCGTGATAGTGATGATCATGTTCGTTTAGCATATCCTAGTGAAATAAAGGATGATAACCTTGCTCCAGCTTTTATAGTTATTGGTGGGAGTACTTTATCTAGAGGATTAACTATGGAAGGATTGGTTTCTACATATTTTCTTCGTACTGTAAAGCAAGCAGATACATTAATGCAAATGGGACGTTGGTTTGGGTATCGTAAAGGTTATGAACTACTTCCTCGAATTTGGATGGATTCAGATGCACAAGAAAAATTTGAATTCTTATCAGAGCTAGATTATGAGTTAAGGAGTGATTTAGAACGTTTTCAAAATGGATGTGATCCAAAAGAATATGGTGTAAACATTAAAAGTACACCAAAAATGTCATGGCTAGCAATTACTTCAAAAAATAAAATGCAAGCCGCAATCAATGCCAATTTTGATTTTAGTGGGTACTCGACACAAACTACACTTTTCTCTAATAATGAAGAAAGTGTCGCTACAAACTTAGCAAACTTAGATGTACTGATACAAAAATTGGATGATTTTGATGTTACACATGACGGAACAAGTCTTTGTTGTAGAAACGTCAATTTCAACGAGGTAATAAAACCATTTTTGGAAGTTTATCAAGCTCCAAAAGAAACGAGTTTTTTTCACGAAATTGAACAGTTTACAAAGTGGTTTGAAGAAATTAACTCTAGCCAAGAATACGATAACTGGAACATCGTATTTAACGGATCAGGGAAAATTAACGATCAAAATCCTTGGGTGGTAAAGAATTATGGATTAGGATTAACAAATCGTTCAAAATTGATAAGTGAAAAAAATGACGAGAAAAACCTTATTGATATAAGAATTTTAAGATCACCAATTGATTTGCTTGCAGATGTTCCATTAGAGTTTGCATCACGTGTTGATTTTAAAGGCTTAAGTAGAAATCAAAAAAGAATCACACAAGAATATAAATCATATAGAAAATTGGTAGGTTTAGAAAAAACGCCTTTACTGACAATATATCGTATAAAGAAGGATTATAAATATCTTTCAAACTCTAATAAAATAAATAAAACACGTGAAGATATGTGTGCTGTAGATGATCTTGTTGGTTTAATGATTACAATGCCTGGACAAAAAATAAACGATAATCACGTTGTTACTATTACAATAGACCTTGCCAAACATAAGGAATTTGATTATGAAGATTGATGTATTAAGAAATGGTAGAATGCAACAAACAGGAAGTTCATTGTTTCGTGCAATTCAAAATAATAAACTTCCGACTTTAGACTTGTTGACTAGAGAGGTTGTTCAAAATAGTTTGGACGCATCGGATTTATCAAAAAAGTATGTTGATTTTGGTGTCTTAGCAGGTGATTTTAATTCAAAAGAATTTCTAATACACTTGGATGAGCTAAATAACAGTTTTTCATTGAAATATCCATTGGATAGATATCGTTTTTTAGCATTTTCTGATAAAAATACTGTTGGACTTACAGGTCCTTTGAGCGATGATGAAGTTACAGAGAGTAATAAGGCAGGAAATTTGCTTAAACTTATTTATCATATAATGAAGCCTCAAGAGCAAGAAGGTGCAGGAGGTTCTTGGGGGCTAGGGAAAACAGTGTATTTTAGAGTAGGTATCGGAATGGTGCTATATTATTCTCGTGTGAAGCTAAGCAATGGACAATATCAACAGCGACTTGCTGTCACATTAGTTGAGAATGAAAAGGAAGATACATTTATTCCTAAAGACAAGTACAAAAATTATGCTGGTATAACATGGTGGGGCAAGAGGTATAAAGATACCGGTGAAACATGCCCGATCACTGATGATGAAGAAATAAATGAAATTCTTCATTGTTTTAATATAACACCATACTTTGGTGAAGAGACTGGAACAATTATATTAATTCCTTATGTCAATGATGAAGATCTACTTAATAACGCTCACCAGATTTATAGTGATAATGATACAAGATATCCATGGACAAATTCTTTGGGTGCATATTTTCGTGTTGCAATTCAAAGGTGGTATGGTCCGCGTGTCAATAATATCAATTATCAATATGGACCATTTTTAAGAGTGTCTATAAATAGAAATGTGTTAAGCGAAAATGATATTTTGCCATTATTTAAAATTATAAAGGAACTATATAATGAAAATGAGGGCTACTTTCTTAGTTTTCATAATCCAATGATAATCAAAGATGTAATACTAACAAATGAGTTTGCTTCTAGTTCAAATAGACTTGCAGGAAAAATAATGTTTATTAAAGTAAATAAATATGAACTTAAGATGACTCCACCACATAACTACTTTTCACCATATAGTTATTGCAGTTTAGACATTCCTACTGAAGGTAACCTTCCTATAATTACATTTACTCGAAAACCCTGTTTAATTATTAACTATGAATTTGAGAGCGATTGGACAAGAGGTATTCCAAAAACTGAGGAAGATGAGTATTTAATAGGAATATTTAAACTTAATTCTGAAAATAAACTGCTTCAAATGGATGGTAGAGAAAATTATGATAACTTGGAACAATACATTAGATCAATTGAGTTAGGTGATCATTCTAGATGGGATGACAAGCCGGAATACAAAATAATAAGAAAGATTAAATCTCATGTATCTAAGTTTGTAGTTAATGAATATAAAGAAGATACAGCATCTAATACAATTGAAATTGACGAGGCGATAGGTCGCCAGGTTGCAGCGATATTATTGCCCTCAACAGGGTTTGGAAGAAGTAGTACATTAATAAAATCAAGCAATGGAGCGTCAAGTGAGTCATTTAGTGCTACCGGTAAGAATGCAAATTGTAAGGTAACTAGTTCAAAACTTACAAATCGTGGTTTAAAGAATGATGTTGAGATATTTACCGGAAAAAATAATAATCAAATAGATATTACTATAAGTGTTGAAAGAGAAACTGGAAGTTTTACGTTTAGAAACTGGATGGAAGAATTCAATGAAGAATTTCCGTTTTTTATATATAGTTTTAATGTTGATTCAATTATGGGCAAAAAAATAGAGGGCAAGTGCATTGGGTTATATATTGACGATAAAAATCCTTATGCTCAATATGAGGGGATAACTTGCAAGTTATTGCGAGGCCGCAATTTGGATAACTTACCAACAAAAAATTACCTTTGTATTCGGCTTTCAGGAAACGCTTTAAAAAACAGAAAGATTCGAGCCGAACTTTGTATTGGTTCGATTTCTAGAGATTTTAAAGGTCTAATAAAAGTAATTGGAAAAGAGGTAATAGATGAGTAATTCATTTGTCATGTATCCCACCATAGATGAAAATCTATTTGACTTAATGGGAATTACACTAAATAATGTAAAATTCTTTTTTCTAAATGAAGAAGGTGAAATTGAAATAGACGATATTGAAAGAGAGAATATGAGCTATCAGATTGTCTCTACTTTGACAGGTTACAGTCCCCAAAAGAATGAATTAATAATTGAAGTTGAGTTGGAAATAACTGATGTAAGACATTTGTTTGGTGAAGAAGGAGTAACAAATGCATTTGGAGTGCTTGGAATCGCTTTACATTGGTATTCCGTAAGTTCATCACAACGTGGATCATGTAAAATTCACGAAATACACCCAATGGATAAGAAGGTATTGG
Source organism: Breznakia blatticola (assembly GCF_004365815.1). GTDB lineage: Bacteria > Bacillota_I > Bacilli_A > Erysipelotrichales > Erysipelotrichaceae > Breznakia > Breznakia blatticola. The sequence goes on along the minus strand of NZ_SODD01000006.1, from coordinate 4,736 downwards.
TCAACTATCGAAAAAAAATAAACGCAAGTGAATTTCGTGGAGTCGTAGATTTTAATTTTAGTATATATTTAGAAAGTATGAAACCGAATTTTTTAGATGAATTCTATTGTAATACTCCTGGTACAATTTTTGGACAATTTTTACCATTTAAATTAATATTTGATGGAAGAGGATCAATGTTTCCAATCACAGTTGAATCAAGACCAAATGCTCCTTTATGGCGTGTCCTTATGGAATTTGGAGATATATGTAATGAAACTTTCACCTCGGAGTATTTACAAATATGTTTGAATAGTGCACACCCACAATTTCAAATAATTAATGAAGGTTTAAGTATTAAAAAATCTCCTCTATTAATCGAAATAATATCAAGTGCATTAGTGATTATAGTTGATGAGATTAAAAGTGATCAAAATGATTGGGAAAATATCTTAAGTGGAAACTATCAAGAAGGTTCTATTGCAGCAGCTATACATTATTTTTTAACTACTTTTGAATGGGATGTATCTAGTTTAAACAAATTATCTTATTCGATTCGAAACACACTTAATGAGAAAATAGGGAGATAATCATATGGTTTGGAAAGAATTAACTAAAAGTCAATGTGAAGAAATTATATCTACAACTGATAAATTGGAACCGGATTTTGATGCTGAATATCAAGAATTGTATGATGGATTAGCAAAAATATACAAAGACATTGCAATTTCAACGAAAAATAAATATAAAATTGATTATTTATTTGGACTCTCACTGTATTCTTATCTTCGTGATGCAAACTTTACTTTACGAGATGCTTCAAATGATGATGTATGGAGATATTTATCGGTAAAAGTTTTTCCTCAACAAGTTGCTAGCCGTTGGAATGGTTTGCATGAAGACCGATTATATAAACTATCGAGAAGAATATGGTTGAAAACACTTTGGTGGTATATTCATTTAAGTTGGGCAGGTAGTGTTGAAGAAACGACTAAGGTAGTTGAAGGGAATTCGACGGATGAAATAATGCAATTAGTTGAGCGTAGTGGAAAAGGATATTTAATATCGTTATATCGTCAAATTATGTTAAAATATTCTTTGCTGGATTCAAGTTATAAGAAAAGAACGACAAATATCTTTAGAAAAGTATTAATTTTAAATACAGCAATGATTCAAACGGTAGAACCATGTTTTTTTAGTGGCGGTCTCGTAGGATATGTAGATTACCTATTTAATTATTTTATAGATGGAGAAAAACAATGAATGATATCAGTTTTGATTTGAAGAAAAATTTTGCAAACCTTTATCATAACCAAGCTTTGCGTATTCACGCGGATAGCGACTTAGAAATTTGGACAATTCGTACGAATAAAGAATATGGAATAGCGGTTGAAAACTTTTATGAAGTTGAAATTGATGAAAAATTTAACTCTGTCAGTCTTTGCAGTAAAAAGAGAATTATAAATAACAGAGATGGAAGTTGGTTGCTTTTAGTTACACAGGAAGAAGGTTTAAGAGAACAGTTTTCGTCTATTTGTGCTGAGTTTATACTAAATGGCATCAAATATTTAAAAAATGGTTCTTTTGCGAATCCGTATGCTTGGTGGGAATCTTGGAGACAGCTACTGGGAGATTCGATAAAAACGAAGCGAATTTATGATGTACTAGGTGAGTTGATTTGTTATGAAAATATTTATGAACGAAATCCGAATACTACCTGGTTCGCTGAAACCTATGGAGTTAACGATATTGAAACAAACAAAGGTAGATATGAGGTAAAGTCGACAGTTGCTAGGTATGGTAGCGCTGTTACAATATCAAGTGAGTATCAACTTGATTCAAAAAAAACTTTAAAGTTACTATTCTGCAGGTTTGAAAAAGTGGATATGAATGGTATCTCTATCAATGATGTTTTGGCAAGCAATACATTTACAGAAAAACATAAAGTAGAGCTAGAGGAAAAATTAGGCAATTTAGGATACCCTAAGCATATGCCAGAAAGAAATATTAAATTTAGATTATTAAGCATAATGGAATATACAATTGATGATAAGTTTCCAAGAATTACGAAACATTCATTTAAAGATGATGTATATCCAAAAAGCATTTCTAATATCCAGTATCAAATTGATCTTAATGGATTGAATTGTAGACAGATTAAAACAAAGTGGGAGGAATAACGTGATAAGGTTAGCAGAGACATTCAGTGGAATAGGTGCTCAAAGAAAGGCATTGCGAAATGCTGGAATTGAGCATGAAGTTCTTGTTACATGTGATTGGGATGTTACTGCAATGGTAGCATATGATATAATTCATCATGGTCCTTTGGAGTTTTCTAAGTTTAATAATATGACTGATGAAGAAGTAATGAATGAGTTTAAACGTTATTCACTAAGTATGAATGGAAAGGTTCCGATTAAAAGTAATAGTTCGATTTATAAAAAACCAGATGTACTACGTCGAATTTTAGGCGCAAAGGAAAGATCTAATAATGTTGGCAGCATTATGGAAATGCGTGCAACTGACATTCCAAATGATTGTAATTGCCTTTCGTACTCATTTCCATGCCAAGATTTATCTGTGGCTGGTTTTTGGCACGGAAATAAGGGTGGGATTGATAGATTAAGTGAAAATCGGTCTAACATGTTATGGCAAATTGACAGATTACTTAGTGAAATGGAAACTATTCATAAAGAAAAACCTCGGTTTTTATTAATGGAAAATGTAAGTAATATACTAGGAAAAAGAAATAAGCCGAATTTTGATGAATGGTTAGTTACACTTGAAGAGTATGGGTACTATAATAAAGTGATGGTGCTAAATGCTCAAAATTTCGGATTACCGCAAAAAAGAGTTAGAGCATATATGTTGAGTATTCGAATAAATGATCAACCACAGGGATTCGATCAAGTATTAAATGATTATTTTTCACAAAATGATTTAACAAATTTTCATGCTAATGTAGAATTAAACCTAGAGAATTATTTGCGATTAAATATGGCTAACGAGATCTATTTAAACGAAGCATTATCCGTTCAACCAAATAATACAAAGTCTCGAGCAAGAATATATAGAGATAATCATCATATTCTTGATAATGAAGGAAATGTAGTGAATGAAATACTTGCAACAGTTACTACAAAACAAGATCGCCATCCAAACTCAGGTGTGATTGCAATGCCACATCGTCAAGGTAAATCTGACTTCAGGTACTTGACTCCAAGGGAATGTTTTTTACTAATGGGGTTTTCAGAAGATGACTATAATAGTCTATTGAATAATAACTTTAATATGTCTTCAAAATACAGTCTATTTAGTTTAGAGCGATTATATAGACTGGCTGGAAATAGTATTGCAGTCAATGTACTAATGGAGATTTTCTCGCAAATTGATGATTTAAATGAGAAATATTTCTATGATAGATAGATGATTAATAAAGTCTTTTTCTGTGTAAAATGATAGGAATCTCTATGTGATACACAAAACTATGATATAAAACAAAAACTGAACCAGTATTAGTGAGGAGTGTTTAGATAATGCAAATAGATATGAAGTATTTTAATGTTTATTATTTTTGTCAGTTAGCAAATGAGTCTATGGGGAAATTTGAGTATTTATCTAAAAACGCTGAGTTTTTTGAGCCTTTGCATATCGTGGATGAGTTTCCTAAAGTATCTATTTTAAGAGAATACTGTTTTTGGCTTGTTGATAGCGTCTTTGATGAACACGTTAGATATATGGATGAAAAAAATGATAATGCATACTTTGACCCTATTTTTTGGCTTAATCAAGCTATTAGTAAGTATAAAAATATTGAATTAGTAATCGATGAGAAAATATTCGAGAATACTATTGATTATTATGATAAATACGATGTTTATATTGACTATATTGATAAGATACAAGCAAATCTTTATGAGACTATAATTTATAGCGTTGCAATAGAAATGGAATACATTTTATTTCAAAATAGAGATTTCTTGTTAAGGTTTAATGAGCAAATGGCTTCTTCATTTGACTTAAAAGTTAGAAAAAGGGGTTATATTCCGAAATGGGTAAAGCGAGCGGTAATATTTAGAGATAACGGATGTTGTGTGTTTTGTAAAAAAGATTTAACAGGTTTATATACAATGTTAGAGGATGATGAAAGACATTTTGATCATATTGTCGCTATAAGTAATGGAGGATTAGATGATGTATGTAATATTCAACTGTCTTGTAAAATGTGTAATTTAAGTAAATCAGACAATAATAGTACAAGTAGTTCATATCAAAGTCCATACTAATAGGTAATAAATGAGGATACTAGCGAAAATATAATTATTATTTGCTAGCGATATATTGAGAATCAATATACCCCGAACTTCTATATTGCTGGTGTTTATCTATAGGACAAAATATCCCCTTGTTTTTGAATAGCTAATCTAAAACCCCATGTTGCTGATAATACTCCTTTTGAATAGCTAATCTAATACCCCATGTTGCTAATAATACTCGTTTTTGTTGTAAGCGTAAAATAATACACGGATTTTCAAAATAGCATACAAATGATAGGGTATCTCTATAAAAGGAGGTACCTTATTTTGAAAGAAACAACAATGAAGAAATGGCAAAAGATTATAAATGATTGTGAAGCTAGTGGTATGAGAAAAAGTGAATATTTGGAGATGTATGATATACCACCAAGTCAGTATTATAAATACCGGAAGTTATTAGCGCAGCAAGAACAAAATAACCAGTTTGAGAAGATGCAGATT
>NZ_SODD01000005.1 GCF_004365815.1 Breznakia blatticola | reverse complement strand
GCGCCCAAATTTTGTAGTAAAAGTCAATAGAAAAAAAGAGGGGTCAAAATTAATTGACTCCTCTTACAATTCTATTGCTTAACTTAATGACATTATTCGAATATCCATTTCTTTGGCCTTTGCAATCAATGTTTTGATATCCTGCATATTCCCAAAGTTTTCATGTACTTTGTAGTAATTGCGAATATCATAGCCATTATCATCCAAAGGTGAATCAAAGAATGGACAAATCCAGATAAAGTCGATGCCTAATTCGCGGAGATATGGAAGTTTATCAATGATACCACGGATATCCCCATATCCATCGTTATTTGCATCAAAGAATGTTTTTGGATAAATTTGATATCCAACAGCTTCTTTCCACCATTTATATGTGTTATGTTCACCCATAAGTCCATCTCCTATTATTTTTTTATTTTACTGCTCCCTCTACCATCCCTTTGATGATATGTTTTTGAGCTTTAATGAACAGTAAAATAATTGGTAAGATCGTTAATACTGCTGCAGGTAATAAAACTGCGTAATTTGTTCCGTATGATTGTGAAGCCAAACGGTTAATTGCAATCGGTAAAGTAATGGTGTCACTACCTAATAACAACATTTGTGGTAAAAGGTAATCATTCCACAACCATATTCCATTCAATAAAACTACGGTTACAGTAATTGGTTTTAAGATGGGTAGAATAATCAAACGGAATGTTTGAAAACGACTACACCCATCAATCATTGCTGCTTCTTCTAATTCCTTTGGAATTCCTTTGATGAATCCATGGTACATGAAAATTGATAATGACGATTGAAATGCCAAATAAGCGATTGGAAGGAAGAACACATTCCCCAATGTTTCGATTCCTGTTGCTTTCGAAAATGAAGAAAGCGTTGAAATCAAAGGAAACATAATTACTTGAAATGGAATAACCATCGACCCAACAAACATCAAGAAGATGATCTTACTCCACCATTTCTTTGATCGCACAAGCACCCAAGCTGCCATCGAAGAAAACAAGACAACAAGTACTAGACCAACAATTGTCACAAATACACTTGTAAGAAATGCACTTCCAATATTGATGGTACTATCAGAGAATAGATTGATGTAGTTATCAAATCCAGTTTCCAAAATTCCACTCAACGAAAAGGGATTGTCCAGGATTGCATCTTTACTTTTAAATGAGTTAATCACAAGTAGAATAAATGGAATGATAAAAATAAAGAATAGTATCATTGCAGTTCCTTCAAGGAACGTTCGTCTCATCTTTTTTGACATTACATTTCTACCTCCTTGCTTTTTGTAAAGTGCATTTGAAGCATCGAAATCACGAATAGAATCAAGAAGAAAATAATTGCTTCTGATTGTGCTGATGCACGCATGTTTTCAATGGTTCCTAATTGCCCACGTTTTACAATATCTAATGATAATAATTGTGTTGCTTGAATACTTCCACCTGCTCCAAATTGTGCAGGCCCTCCATTACTTAACATTAAGTTCAAATCATATTGTTTAAACGCATTTACCAATGTCAAGAATGTCCCAATTGTGATGGATTGACGAATCATTGGTAAGACTACATTACGAAAGCGTTGCCATGCATTTGCTCCATCAATACTACTTGCTTCAATTAAATCCTTAGGGATATTTTGAATTGCAGCAATATAAATCATCATAATGTATCCAATGTATTGCCAAGTTCCAACAAGAATTAAAGCAAATTTAGCAGTTCCTGCATTATTTAAAAATGACTCTGCTAGGAAACTATTGCCAAGTGCCTCCCCGATATACGGGATTGCTGAATTGAAAATAAACATCCAGATCGTACCAAGAACGATTCCACCAATGAGGTTAGGAATAAAGAATCCTGCACGATATAAATTGGTTAGTTTTAATTTTTGAGTAACGAGTATTGCCAATCCTATTGCAATCACATTCACAACGATGACATTTACTGCTGTGTAAATAAATGTCCACTGTAATGAGTATAAGAATTGTGGTTCTTTTAAGACCCCAAGATAATTGTCTAAACCTACAAAGTTAAATGTAGATTGTACTGCATTGTTCCAATCTGTAAATGACAGGTAAATCCCTCTTAAAAATGGAACAATAATGATTAAGATAAACATGGCCACTGTTGGTAATAAAAACCAAAACGAGGTTGATTTATTCATTAATTTTTTTACTGTTTGTAACATATGTACCTCCCTTATAAACAACAAGATAGGCGATAGCCTATCTCATTGTCATATACGTATTATTTAAGTCCTACAATTAACTTCGTAATTTGTTCCACAAATCCATCTTTTGTGATTTCGCCTTTTGCGAAGGCTTCATGAACAGGTCCTAATTTTTGCATACCAAAATCGGCTGGCATATCATTTTGGTTCCATGGACATCCTTTTCCAGAAACTAGTGATTCGTGTACTGATTTAGCTAGACTTGTTGTAGGTGTAATATCAATTGATTTAAATGGTGAAACAGAAGCTGCTTCCACATACATAAAGTTTTGTCCTTCTTCAGTTGCATAAATACTGTTTAAGAATGCTTTTGCTGCATCTACGTTTTTGCTACGGTTTGATACTGCAAAGTAGCTTGGTGCTGAGATATAAATCGCGTTGTCATCTCCGTATGGAGCTGGAGAAATTCCAATGTTTTCCATATCAGCTACGTCACCTTCAATCCAGTTACCTTGGTGAATAAATGCTGTTTTTCCATCTGTAAATAATTTTACTTGGTTTGCGTATTGGTCACCAGCAGCAGATAATACTGTTTTGTCAGAGTTGTTGAAGATAAGTTCAATCATATCTGCATAATCTGACATACGATCTGCTTCAACTGTTCCTTCATTTAATTCATCAAGAACATGTGTATCTCCAATTTCTAAGTTTCCACTTAAATATGAGTTAAAACTGTGGTTACCAGTTACCCAGTACATACCACTTCCTGTTGCCATTGCAACTGGAGCTGTAATTCCTAACTCATCTTTTTTCGCATCTAATGTTTTGAATGCTTCAACATAAGCATCGTAACTTGTTAATGTTGCTGGATCAATTCCTGCTTTATCAAGAATGTCTTTATTGTACGTTAATCCAAATCCTTCAACACCTAATGGGAATCCGTAAGCCTTACCGTCCATTTCGTAAGCGTAGTCAGTATCAGCTACCCATTCTTCACCTTCCATGTCAGCAAGAATTTCTTTATTGTCTTCAAATCCTGCACGTCCTTCTAGGACAAAGATGTCAGGAATTTTATCAGCTGAAATATATTGGTCTAGTTTTCCTGCATAATCACAGTTAGAACCACCACATGTTTCGATTTCAACTTTTACATCATTCTTTTCGCTATACAATTTTGCATAATCTTTTAAAGCTTCATCAATTTCTGGTTTTAAGTTTAAGACTTTAATTGTTGTCTTATCACTACCACCATCATCTGATCCCCCTCCACAAGCTACTAGTGACAATGTCATCAGTGCAGCCATTGAAGTTTTAATAAGTTTTTTGATCTTCATTTCATTCTCTCCTCCTAGATTTAGAATATTTTGAAATTGCTTTCATCCACAATATAGCATTGGTAGCGCTACCAGTCAACGCGAAAACTCTTGGAAAAGTTTCCAACTTATACTGTGTTAAAATCTTGTAAAAAATGACCCCTTATTATCTATATAGCAAAAAAAAGAGCTTGTTTTACGTTAACAAGTCTCTCCGTTTTGAATGTAATATGGTACTTCGATTTCTTCAGGAACATCTTGATCATTATTGATACGACGCATCAAAGCACTGATTAATGCCTGTGAAATAGCAGGCATATCTTGTACTGCTGTTGTCAGCAATGGGCGAATGTTTTTCGTTCCTTTTAAACCATCAAATGAAACCACAAAAATATCCTTACCGATTTTTATATCGTGATTTAGTGCAATGTTTAAAAATAACTGTGCATGATAGTCACATGCGAAAAAATATCCATCACAGTCTTTTGTTTGTTGAAAGACCTCACTTAGAAATTCAAAGTCACTTGCATAACCAATCATGTCAAATACGGTAAATTCACGATTTGCTTTTTTACAAACATCCTTAAATGCAAGCAAACGTTTTTGCGCATCACTTTTTGGATCAGCGGCAAACCCTACAAAACACACTTTCTTTTTTGTTTTGGATAGTAAGCGTACACTTAGATCATTTGCTGCTTTGTAGTTATCTACATGGACACAAGGAATCTTGGGGTTGATGATTCGATCAAAAGCAACTAGTGGTAAATCGGCGAACTGATACGAACGTTCCACGCTAATGAATGGAGCAACGATAATTGTCCCAGCAACCTGTTGCGACTTAAGACGTTCAAGATAGTCAATTTCTTTATTCACATCACGATTTGACACAAATAACAAAAGAAAATAGCCAAGGTCGCTTAGATCACGTTCCAATTGAGACAGCAATTCCGAAGTAAATCGGTGTGTTAAACTTGGTGCAATTACACCAATAAAGTTTGTCTGTCTTTTTTGAAAGTTACGAGCAAGTTCGTTTGGTACATAACCAAGTGCCTTAATGGACTGCAAGACAAGTTCACGTGTTTCTTTTGAGACGGATCCCGATTCATTTAGCACACGACTAACCGTTGCAATTCCTACATTTGCATGCTTTGCAACATCTTTTATACTAGCCATAAACACCTCCTATAGTTATAGTATAGCATCAATTATTTCTAAAATGACTTCATTTCTACAAGTTTCATGCAAAACAAAAACTTGGAATTGTTTCCAACGTATTTATCCTATGAAAACCCTACCATTTTTGTATAATGAACTTGAATTAGTGAGGAAAAACAATGAAACAAACCACATTAAGAAAGCTAAGAAATGTCTTAGAAATGTACGAAAAAGACGATTGTCAAACCTATTATGTACCAAAAGCTTGGACGTATATTGCCCACAAAAAAACTGATGAAAAGATTATCAAAGTAAACCCTTATCAATACTACAAGGAGCAAATCGACTATATCTTAGATCATCCTGAACCACTACTTAGAGATTATCGCGATGCATATTATTATTCCACGATGATCCGGACTTCAACGACCTTTGATCATAATCAAGATCAACAAGTTGAGCTAATAAATACAGATGGGTTTAAGGAAACTGGTACCTTTGTGAAAATGATTGCATACTTACCAACATTAAAGGCGATGGGTATCAACGTCATTTATTTATTACCCATCATGCAATATTCACGGATGGACAAAAAAGGTGAATTAGGATCCGTTTATGGAGTCAGTAACTTTTTCGCTATTGATGAAGAATTATTTGATCCTATTACAAAGGATGAATTAAGTCTAGACGAGCAATTTGCTGCCTTCGTTGAAGCATGTCATGTTTTAGGAATGCGTGTTGTTCTTGATATCATTCCAAGAACAAACTCTGTAAATACGACTCTTCTTATGTCTCATCCAGATTGGTTTTACTGGATTGGACTTGATGATTTGCAAGGATATAAACCACCAAAAGTTAATGGAATTCCACCGACAACTGCAACAGAAGAAAAATATCTACAACAACTGTATGCTGCAAAGGAGACAAAAGAACATCTTGCAAAATTTCAGGAAGCTCCTAATATTCGTGATCCAAAAAAATGGGATGCACTTGTTGCACGCTATCAAGCAGATTCGTCATTGAATCCATTGGAGTTAATTCGCGAAACATTCAATATGACAGTTGCTCCGGCATTCAGCGATCAAATTAATGATGTACAACCTGCTTGGAGTGATGTTACATTTTTCCGTCTTTATATGGACCAGCCAAAAATCGTTACAGAAAAGCAACTTACGGACACAAAGGTTCCATATATCTTGTTTGATACAATCAAAGCAAACTTATTTCCTGGAGAGATACCAAACGAATCTTTATGGGATACCTTAAGTAATATCTTACCGTATTACATTGAGAAGTTTGACTTAGATGGTGCAAGAACGGATATGGGACATGCCTTACCAGAACCACTAACAAGAAAAATTATCACGAAGGCAAAAGCATGTAAATCAGATTTTTATTTTATTGCAGAAGAACTAACCGCTACTAAAAAAAGTACCGAGCAAGCAAAAGCACTAGGCTATGATTTAATTATCGGTGATGGATTTTATCATACACATCGCTTTCATGAACAACTAACACGTGATTTCTATTACAACGGTATGTGTCTTCCGACAATGGTATTTGCTGCGGGTGAAACCCACGATACACCAAGGCTCATTTCTCGTAAAGGTGGATATCAAACAACGTTATTGATAACGATACTAAATCAATTTGCATACAACTTTGCCCCATTTATGAACTCGGGTCAAGAACTGCTTGAAAAACAAGCCATGAATACAGGAGTCGATGTCGATGAAAATACACTGTATGCACTTGATGAAAATGATGCGTATTATATGAAACTTGCATTGTTTGATAAATACGAATTTCACTATGACAGTGCTTATGAATCATTCATGGAAACTTTATTTCAAATTGCTAAGATCAAAACAAAATATAAAAATCTTTTACGCAAAAAAGAAAACGTAGCATACATTGCAACGCCAGACAAAGATCAAGTTATCTTTCATTACCAAGATGCAAATCAACATTTATATATACTAGCAAATGCAAACTTGCATGAATCAAAAACATTTGATTTGCAAATACAAGAATATGAAGTTTTATACTCAACAACGACATCAACTTCATTAACACTAGAACCTTTAGCGTTACGAATTATATGGGAGGAAAATTAAATGCTAACTATTCAAGATCAACTGCAGGAAACTGCCACACAACTTTTTTCGAAGGAATTTGGACAACTAAGTAAAAATGAAATGTACATTACAGTTGCAACACTTACACAAAACTTAGCTGCAAAAGAAATCGAAAACACATCAGTTTTAACGAAGAAACAAGATGCTAAACAACTGTATTACTTCTCAATGGAATTTCTTATGGGACGTTTGCTCATTAACAACTTACAAAACATGAATATCTTCGATGAAATTGATGAAGTACTGGAACCATACGGTGTTTCAATTAAAGATATTGAGTTCGAAGAAGGAGATGCTGGTTTAGGTAACGGAGGTCTGGGGAGACTTGCTGCATGCTTTATGGATTCGATCGCTTCTTTGAATTATCCAGGACACGGAATTACCCTACGTTATCGTCATGGTTTTTTCAAACAAACATTTGTTGACAATAAACAAGTAGAGTTACCAGATTTATGGTTAAACAACCGTAACGTTTGGGAAAACAAAATCAGTGATGATGCAACAACCGTGTCATTTTACGGAAACCTACATAAAGCAGAAGATGGTTCATATTCACTAACTGATACAGTTGATGTATTGGCAATGCCTTATGATATGCCAATTGTAGGTGCTTCACATACAGCAAATCGTTTGCGTATGTATGACGTACTACCTCTTGAGAACCAAAAAAACTTCGATACATATGAGAAAGACATTATGGATATTGTTAGCTGTTTATATCCTGATGATTCAACAACTAAAGGAAAAGAATTACGTTTGAAACAACAGTACTTGTTTGTAAGTGCTGGACTACAAAACATTCTAAAAGAGCACTTAGCAACACACCAAACGTTAGATAATCTAGCTGATCATGTAGTGATGCAAATCAATGATACACATCCAACTTTGTTAATTCCTGAATTGATGTGTGTGCTTATAGATCAACATGGATACAATTTTAAAGATGCATTTGCGCTTACTTCCAAGTGTATTGCATATACAAACCACACCATCTTGGCGGAAGCTCTCGAAACATGGGATGCAAAAATGCTTCAGAATCTATTACCAAGAGTTTATCAAATGATTGAAGATATCAATAATATGTTCTTAGAGTCATTAAAGCCATACAACTACACAAAGGAACAAGTAGAAAAAATGGCAATTATTGCAAAAAAGAAAGTTCACATGGCAAACTTAGCTATCGTAGGTAGCTTTAGCGTGAATGGAGTTGCAGCTCTACATACAAAAATCCTTGTTGAAAAAGAAATGAAAATTTGGGCAGATCACTATCCAACAAAATTCAACAACAAGACGAACGGTATTACACAACGTCGTTGGTTCCACTATGCAAACCCAGACTTATCATCACTTGTAAAAAGTCACTCTGATGATCGTTTAATGGAAAAGCCAATCGAGTGGTTTAAAGCATTTGAACAACAACTAGATAACGAAAAAGTCCTCCAACAACTGATGGATATTAAGGCAACAAATAAAACGAAATTAAGCTCGTATATCCAAAAACACGAAGGAATTTCTATTAATCAAGATGCCATCTTAGATATCCAAATTAAGCGTCTTCACGCATATAAAAGACAACTACTAAATGTTTTTCATATCATTTATCTGTACCAACGTTTACTTAATGATGAAACTTTCAAAGAAAACTTCCATCCACAGACATTTATCTTTGGTGCAAAAGCAGCTCCAAGCTATGTATTAGCAAAAAACACAATTCAACTGATTCGTACGATGGCAGATATCATCAATGCAGATGAACGTGTCGCTGACAAGCTACAAGTAATTATGGTTACAAACTACAACGTAAGTTATGCAGAAAAACTGATTCCAGCTGCAGATATTTCTGAGCAGATTTCTACTGCAGGATTTGAAGCGAGTGGAACAGGAAACATGAAGTTCATGATGAATGGAGCACTTACTTTAGGTACTATGGATGGAGCAAATGTTGAAATCCATGAACTTGTTGGTGATGATAACATCGAAATATTTGGTCTATTAAAAGATGATGTGTTTGCAATCCATGCATCAGATTACAAGGTGAAAGATGATATCAAAGATGATGAAACGATTACGTTCATCTTGGATTACATTAAAGAATTAAAAGATTTCCAACCAATTTTAGACTACTTTGAAAAAGAAAATGACTACTATTTGGTTGTTAAAGATTTCAAGGCATATGTTAAAGCGCAAGAACATCTAAATGCACTTTACAAAGATCAACAAGCTTGGACAAAAAAAGCACTAATCAATATTGCACGATCTGGATATTTCTCAAGCGACCGCACAATTGAAGATTATGTAAATGATATTTGGAAATTGGAAAAGTTAGTAGATTAACGATATACTTGTGTTATGACAACACTTTATATTTACCCAAATCAAAAATTTGTGGAAGAAGCCCTTTTATCTCTATATGATTGTCAAAGAATTGGAACTGCGGAGCATGCGCTACTAATCCTTCGCAGTTCCTTCATTGATGATCCAAAGACACTGGTCAGTAACTTGGTTCTTGATTTTTCAATCAATGTAAAAATCTTGTTTACGAATACAAGCCACCCCTTTGATTCAACTAGTGTGCTAACGTTCTTAAAACAACAGCCACTAGGAAGTTATGGAATTTCTGATTATTTGTTTCATTGCCTTGTTTTTCAACAGGATGAGGCCTTATGTAACATGATGAGAAATAAAATCATACAATTGGATTACGAAGAGCGAAATACCTTACATACATACATCAAAAATAATGGAAATACGATGAAAAGCGCAAAAGAACTCTATGTACACCGCAATACGATGACATATCGTTTACATAAGCTGGAACAGCACTTTGATTTAGAACTCAACGAAGCAAAAAGTATCCATGCGCTGGCATATTTGCTTGTTGCTTTAAAAATTTAGTCACTGTGCACATAGTCGTTCTCCATTGTTAAAGTTATAATAAAAGTACATAGGAGATACATAATATGGCAACATTAAAACTAGAAAACATTAATAAAATTTATGATAATAACGTACAAGCAGTATTCGATTTCAATTTAGAAATTGAAGACAACGAGTTCATCGTATTCGTTGGACCTTCAGGATGTGGAAAAAGTACAACGATTCGAATGATTGCAGGACTTGAAGAAATTACATCAGGTAATTTATACATTGATGAAAAGTTGGTGAATAACGTTGAACCAAAAGATCGCGACATTGCAATGGTATTCCAATCGTATGCACTATATCCGCACATGAGTGTGTTTGACAATATGTCATTCGCCTTAAAACTTCAAAAAATGGACAAAGAAGAAATCAAAAAAAGAGTAAACCATGCAGCAGAAATTCTTGGTTTAACAGAGTACTTAAATCGTAAACCAAAAGCACTTTCAGGTGGACAACGACAACGTGTCGCTCTAGGTCGTGCAATTGTTCGAAATCCAAAAGTATTCTTAATGGATGAACCTTTAAGTAACTTAGATGCAAAATTACGTGTGCAAATGCGTTCAGAAATTATTAAACTACACGAACGCGTAGATGCAACCACAGTCTATGTTACCCACGACCAAACAGAAGCCATGACAATGGCAACTCGTATTGTTGTAATGAAGGATGGATACATTCAACAAATTGGAACGCCTAAAGAAATTTACAGTAACCCTGCTAATATATTTGTCGCAGGATTTATTGGAGCACCAGCAACTAACTTCTTAACCGGAACTTATGAAGACAAACACTTTACCTTCGGTGATCACAAAATAGAAGTTCTCGACAGTATGGTCAAAGACTTAGAACCATACAACGGTAAAGAAGTTATTATGGGTGTTCGTCCAGAAGATATTTACTGTGATAATATCGTAGCAGATACATATCCAAGTACACAATTTGACTTCCACGTGGATATCAGTGAGTTACTTGGACACGAAAGTATTTTACATGGTCTCATTAATGGAGAAAGCGTAATTGCTAAAGTAGCTACTCGCTTAGGAATTAAAGCACATAGCGATATTAAAATCTCATTTGACTTAAGTAAAATCCACTTTTACGACGCAGAAACAACAAACCGTATCGTATAACATAAAAACCAAAACCCAATTTCAAGGGTTTTGGTTTTTTAATCTAATATAACCGATTTTATGACGGAGAAATATTCTCGTATATAATTGGCAGTAAAACCGTTTATGAGTTTTTGCGATGGTGCACTATACGCATGCATTCCAATTTTACTAGCAAGAATACTTGCTCGATATGCATGGAAATTGTTTGTCACAATTAGAAATGTTGCATTCGCATCATGAACTAGATCATACGAGTATTGTAAGTTTTGTGAAGTATTCTTAGATTTCTCTTCAAGCAAAATGCTACTTTTTGGAACACCTTGTTTCACTAGATACATTTGCATTACTTTTGCTTCACTATATGCATCATTTTTTGCCTTACCACCACTGCAAATAATCTTCGCACTTGGATTCTTTTTATATTGCTCATAAGCTTCATCTAGACGATAGCGAAGTGCAGTACTTGGTTGATCGTTCTTAATCGCTGCTCCTAGTACGACAATATAATCCGTTTTTATATCATCTGTTTGCATTCCTTGATAGATTACAAGTGATTCAATACATAGAAAACTTACCATAAAACATACAACAACCATTCGACATATGTATTGAAATGGCTTTGGTAAATCTTTAAGTATATTTTTTTGTTTGTGTAAGCAGGTATATGCATACAATACTAAGGCGATACCACCCAGTCCCAATAAAATGGTAAATAAGTTAAACGACAAAATGGTATTCACTATGCATAGTATACCTACAACAAAATAAAATCTGTATTTCGCAGTTTGGAATACATCTAATTGCTTCTTGTTATTCATACATTTAATATATCACAGAATCATGTGTTTACGAATATTTTATAGCGCACCTACTACATTATGAGGCACATACAATTCATCTAAGTATGCAATCTCTTCAGGAGTTAATTTAACATCAAAGACACCTACGGCATCATCTATATATTTTTCCTTACTTGCTCCAATGATTGGTGCAGATACACCTTTTGCATATAAGTAAGCTAATGAAATCTGTGTCATAGTACAATGATGCGTTTTTGATAATTCAATAACTCTTTGAACAATCTTTTTATCAGCTTCTTCAAATGCATCATATTTACCTACTGCAGTTTCATCTGTTTTACTTCGTAATGTGTTTGTATGCCATTCACTACGTGCTAAACGTCCTGCTGCTAATGGACTATATGGAGTCAACAAAGTCCCGTACTGCTTACACACAGGAATAAGTTCTCGCTCATCCTCACGATAGATCATATTGTAATGATTTTGCATCGTTTCAAATTTTGCCCATCCATTCTTTTCTGCAATTTCTTGCATATTATGGAATTGATATCCATACATTGCACTTGCTCCTATATGTCTCACTTTTCCTGATGTAACTAATTCATTTAAAGCTTCCATCGTTTCCTCCATAGGTGTATCCTTATCAAAACGATGAATGATATATAAATCAAGATATTCCATCTCAAGTCTTTTTAAAGATAAATCAACTTCTCGAAGGATTGCTTCTCTTGAGAGTTTTCCATCATTAAAATACACTTTAGTAGCAATAAACACCTTTTTTCTATCAACATTCAGTTCTTTTAATGCTTTTCCCAAGTATACTTCACTTGTTCCTTTTGAATATACATTTGCAGTATCAAAGAAATTGATTCCTAAATCCAATGCATGTTTTATCATGTCCTTAGAGTCTTCATAGTTTAATGTCCAACTATGAAATCCACTTTCAACATCACCAAAAGTCATGCAACCTAAACATAATTTTGATATTTCTTTATTTGAATTTCCAATTGTAAAATATTCCATTTGAATCTCCTTTTCTACACTCACTCTAGCACCCGGTTGCAACAACCGGTCAAGCAAAATCAAAAAGAAAAAGCAACTTTTCTATTTTTTTAAGTTGCTTACATATTCAATCTTTCCATCAAGTACATCATCATAAAACTTTTGTTTTGTATCAATAAATGCAATATTTTCTTCAATTGCTTCTAACTTCTGCATTAATTCTCTTCGTTTATCATCCAAAATTACTTTTCGTACTGGAATTGATTTCTCACCTTCAAGACATAACTCCACATACTCTTTCATTTCCTGAATGGTCATTCCACATTCCTTCAAGCATGATAGATTTGATATCCAGGCAACATCTTTATCATCAAATACTCTATGATTATTCTCGTTTCTTTTTACATTTGGTACTAAACCCTGATTGCAATAGAATTTTAATGCTTCATAAGTCATACCAACCTTTTGACAAGTTTCTTTCATTGTGTACATATATTTCCCTCATTTCCTTCTTGACCGGTTGTAACTACCGGAATATATAGTAAATATATCGAATCAAACGATAATCGTCAAGGAGGTATAAGATGAACTATGTAGAATTAAACAATGGTGTGAAAATGCCAATATTAGGTTTTGGAGTATTTCAGATTTCTAAAGAAGAAACAAAACAAGCAGTACTAGATGCAATTCAAGTTGGATATCGCTCAATTGATACAGCACAAGCGTACTTCAACGAAGAAGAAGTTGGACAAGCAATTCAAGAATGTGGTATTCCAAGAGAAGAATTATTCATCACTACAAAAGTCTGGATTGATAATTACGGATATGAAAGGACAATCGCATCCGTTCATGAGTCAATGAAGAAACTAAAGATTGATTATATTGATCTTATCTTATTACATCAACCTTTTAGTGATTATTATGGATCGTATCGTGCGTTAGAGGATTTATATGCACAGAAAAAGGTCCGAGCAATTGGAGTTAGTAACTTTTATCCAGATCGACTTTCTGATATTTGTGCTTTTAATCAGGTGATACCACAAGTGAATCAAGTTGAGGTAAACCCTTTTCACCAACAAGTCGATGCACAATCCAACATGATAAAAAACAATGTGCAAATAGAAGCTTGGGCACCTTTTGGTGAAGGAAAAAATGATATATTTACAAACGAAACTTTAGAAACAATCGCAAAGAAATATGGAAAAAGTATTGCCCAAGTCATCTTACGTTGGTTAATTCAAAGAAACGTCGTGACTTTAGCAAAATCAGTACATAAAGAACGAATGAAAGAAAATATTGATATTTTTGATTTTGTCCTATCCGATGATGATATGCATACAATCAGTACACTCGATACCAATGAAAGTTTATTTTTTAACCATCAAACACCTGAAGCTGTAGATATGTTCATAAATCTCATTCATGCTAGAAAAAATCAATAAATTCAAATATTATGAGTTGCAAAAAGGCAAAACAAGTTATCAAAACTCGTCTTGCCCTTTCTCTATGCTTTCCATACAATTGCTTCATATGCACGAAGGATACCACCTTTTTGATCTTTGTAGTTTGCTAAAATCGTATGTTTCTCTTTTGGGAATAAAGATGGATCATATGTAATTTCATTTGCACTGAAATTACATAGCACAAAGATTTTCTCATTTTTATATGCACGTTCATATACGTAAATACTTGGATGATCTGCACAGTATTCTACATATGAGCCATATGCAATTATATCACTTTCTTTTAGAAATTGAATTAGTTTTCGATAGTAATTGAAAATGGAGTTTTCATCCTGCATTTGATTTTCTGCATTGATTTGTGAATAATTATCATTTACTTTCAACCATGGTTCTGCGGTTGAAAATCCTGCATGTATCTCTGTATTCCACTGCATGGGTGTTCTTCCTTGATCGCGACTTGATTTATTCAAGTAGCGCATCATATATTCATGACCGGTCGTTTTATCAACAACGACATATTGATTGTACCACTTGTGTATTTCTTATCCTTAAGCGGACAAGTCGAATTCGTTTGGTTAGCATTTCCTGTTGCATATACACTTAGTGCTTTTGTATGCTAATTTATTTGGCAAGATGTATACAAAACATCTATTATTCCTATTTCTGATGTACAAAGCACAACATCTACATTGCAATCATCACAACAACCATGGAGGTAATTATGAAACTAAAACACATTACATTTCTTGTCCCTGATATAGAGGAATCTATAACATTCTATACAAAACTTGTTGGTTTATCTGTACAGTTTACAATCAGTTCACCAATAGGAGAAATCGTTTTTCTTGCAAATCAAAAGGGTGAAACCATGATTGAACTCATTCAGTTTAAAAACGGATCTGTTTTTACTGGTGAAGGTATGGTAATCGCATTTGCTTATGAAGGCAGTTTATCTACCTTACATCAGAAAGCAATGGAACTTGGATATCAACCTGATCCGATTCACGGCAAAGGGCCAATGCCTACAAACTTTAGAATCACTGTCCCTGCAGGTATTGTTGTTGAATTTTGCAACTAAAATCAAAGTATAACCTAAAATTTCTAACAAAATTAGAGATTACTGAATGAAACTCTTCAATGACATAATGTACAATATGTTCCATGTTGCTATAAGATTTACTGCGCTTTATAATATATTTAATGATTGTTATTTGAAGGGAGAGAAACTATGTTTAATGAGATATGTATATATGAAGCAAAAATCAACAAACAAGATGAAATTGAACAACTTATGAAGGAGGTTGCACAATTTTATATGCAACAAAAAGGTGTTATCGATGTAAAGTACATAAAGCGTACTCATCGACAAAAAGACTTTAATGCTGTGAAAGCTGGTGAAAATCCCATCCCTTTAACACGATATGTAGGTAAAGTGACCTATGTACTATACTGGGTTGTTGAGAATGAAGAAACTCACGCAAGAGTTTCAAAATTAGGAATAGAACAGTTTTACAAAAGATGGACAAGATGTTTAACTACGATGCCAAAAATAATACTTGGAGAGAATATTGTTTGATTATAGTTAATTCTTCTAGATTAACATTCACAAAGAGTCAATTCGTTAGTTAAATAATCACGATGAATACAGGTTGAAATGAGACGTGAGAAATTCGTTTCGCACCAAAACCACAAAGAAAACGATGGATTATCTCTGAAATGAGTGAAATCCATCGTTTTTACGTATCAAATTGAAAAAAGGTTCAAAAACCCTTTATTTAAAGGCATAAGAGGCCAATCCATGGTAAAATATAAGTACCAAACAATACATAATACAGGAGACCTCTTATGCAAACAATTGTACCACAAGAACAACCAAAATCGTTACTAATTCCTGAAGAAAAATCACTTTTGAAGAAATTCCGAATGCAACATACTCAAATGGATATCTTTGAGTGTTTAGATCTTGAAGTAAGTGATGATTTTTTGCGTTTAGAATATTGTTTCAAGGGACTAGATGTTTCTACATTGGTAACTTCTCTGAATCGTGAGCGTGGAAAAGGAAGAAATGATTATCCAAATGAAGTGATGTTGAATCTGGCTCTCGCAAAAATTGTATTAGGACATAATTCTACTGCTTCATTTATAAGAGAATTAAACCGAAATAGAGATTTGCGAAAGATATGTGGGTTAAGAGATATTGATTATATTGATGGTATTAAAAAGAAAGTTCCTGGAGAAGCAGTCTTTACGCGATTCTACCAAAGGTTGGAAAATTATCAAGAGGAACTAGATTCTATTCAAAAGAATCTGGTAGAGTATTTTTATGAGAATGTGGATGGATTTGGAGAAAAGTTAGCAGGAGATGGAAAATATATTCAGAGTTATGCGAATCGAGTAAATGAACATGCAGATGGAGAGCGCCGTAGCGAGAATGATGCATCGGTATCTATTAAAGAAAATTTCATTACAGATAAAAATGGAAAAGAAAAGATTAAAAAACATAGTTTCTTTGGGTTTAGAGCGCACGTAATTGTGGATGTATTAACTGGACTCCCAATTAACGTACATATTGATAAAGCCAATATCAGTGAACGTATGGTAATGAAGGAAATGGTAGAAGAGTTAAGTCACAAGCCTAAATATCTAATGCTTGATAAAGGATATGATGGAAAGGAATTATTCAATCAAGCAAGAGGGTTAGGGATTAGACCTATCGTTGATGCAAGGAAAATGCGAAAAGATGAAGATGGAACACAATACAAAGATACGAACATATACTACTATGAAAATGGTGATATATATTACGCAAATCCTGAAACAGGTAAAGCGGATTCTATGAAATACTTAGGCTATGACAAAACAAGAAAAGCCATGAGATATGAGCATAATGGAAAAGTATATCGACTATATCTAAAAGATGATGAGCGTATATTCAACGAAGTAGCAAGAGGATCAAAGAAGTTTAAAAGACTCTATAAAGGGCGTACCGCAGTTGAAAGGTATAATGCAAGGTTGGATTGTGATTATGGATTTGAGCATCATTATTTGCGAAACTTAGATACAATTAGAGTGAGAGTTCAGTTAGCAAATCTAGTAATGCTATCGATGGCGAAGACTCATGTCGAGAAAAAACAAACAAATTATATGAGTATGTATAATTTTAACTAGAACCTAAAGAGGTTAAGGATATAAGTTTTTTTATAATGCAAAAAATGACGATATGCATGATGTTTGGACAGTTTCAAATGACTAAGCAAAAGTGTATTCGTCATTTTCGTTTTCAAATGCACAAGCAATATTCATTGACCCATGAAAAACCTTGCAAACGAATCTGCTCGTTTTTCAGCAAATATATTGACAAAATAATGGAAAAGTGCTATTTTGACTATGAAGAATAACTTAGTCAAAAAGAGGTGCATATATGCCAAAAACATATTCTGATGATGAACGTTCCTATATCAAAAAGAGGCTTAAAGAAGAGGCGACATATTGTCTGCTGAATTACGGCGTGAAGCGTACAACTGTTGATGATTTAATTGACCGTGTAAAAATACCGAAAGGCACTTTTTACCTATTCTACAAGACAAAAGAATTGCTATTGTTTGAAGTATTGCAAGACCAGCACGATATGCTTGAAAAACAGCTTTTGGATGAAATGCGTGGACTTCAAGGAAAAGTGTCAGTTGATGGATTGACCAACATTCTTTATCGGTATTATAAGTCCGTAGACGATTCCGGTGTTCTAAAGCTCTTGACAACTGGCGAAATAGAATTGTTGTATCGCAAGCTACCACAAGAAATTATGCAGAAGCATTTTGGGCACGATAGCGATCTTGTTAAAGATGTGATGAACATACTTTCTTTGCCGGGCAATGATAATATTGATGCACTTTCAACGGCATTGCGAAATCTTTTTATCGCTATGGTATACAAGCGTGGAGTGGGCGAGAAATATTTTGATGAAGCATTAAAGCTGACAATTAAGGGGCTTGTTATACAGCTAATACACGGAAAGTAAAAAATTTGCTTTTTATTTGACCAAAAAGACTTATTCAGTCAATACGGGAGGTATTTATGATAACTGTTGAAAAGCTAGACTTCAGCTATACAAATAAACCATTTATCGAAAACATGAGTTTTCATGTAGCAAAGGGCGAAATATTCGGATTCCTCGGCCCGTCCGGGGCAGGCAAAACAACGCTCCAAAAAATATTGACCGGCTTAATAACAACTTATAACGGAAGCGCAATACTTAATGGCGTTGAATGCAAAACGCATAAGCAATCTTTCTATGAAAGCATTGGTGTTGATTTTGAATATTCGACCTTATATGAAAAATTGACCGCACGCCAAAACCTACAATTCTTTGCCTCTCTATATACAAAGCCGCCCCGAAACATTGATACCCTCTTAGAGCGCGTGAGGCTTCAAAACGACGGTGATAAAAAGGTGTCGGACTACTCCAAAGGAATGCGATCAAGGCTAAATTTTATTAAAGCCCTATTACATGACCCCGATATTTTATTCCTTGACGAACCGACAAGCGGCCTTGACCCTACTAACAGTCGCATAATGAAAGATTTGATATTGGACGAAAAGAAACACGGAAAGACCATTCTGCTCACAACGCACAATATGCAGGATGCTACCGAGCTTTGTGATCGGGTTGCCTTCATAGTTGACGGTCACGTTAAAGCCTTGGATACACCCCACAATTTGATAATGCGGAAAGGGGCGGCAACCGTAAAGTACACATTCCATGATGGTACAAAGCATACCAGCGAATGTCCATTGGCACAGACATCGGCGGACAATAGATTGATAGAATTGCTGAAAAGCAATCGCATACAGTCTATTCACAGCAGCGAACCTACGTTGAATGACATTTTCATTGAAATTACCGGGAGGACGCTAAAATGAGGTTTATAAAGCTCCTGCTTGGGGATATGCGATTTCAAATAAAGTATGGCTTCTACTTTCTTTATGTGACTTTTTCAGTCGTCTATATTATGTTGCTATTGTTTTTTCCCGAAGCATGGCGAGAAAAGGCTGCAAGTGTGATGATATATTCCGACCCGGCGGCTCTTGGGCTGTTCTTTATGGGTGCGATTGTGCTATTGGAAAAGAGTGAGCGGGTATTAAACGCACTGGCTGTATCCCCTGTAACGACAATAGAATATATTTTATCTAAAGTGCTTTCACTCGCCGTTATATCCGTGTTGGTTTCTTTGGTGCTGGCAGTAGTGGCGGATAGCAATAATATCCCAATGCTCTTGCTTTCTGTCGCCTTAACTTCGGGCATTTTTACACTGTTGGGACTGATTGTAGCCACGAGAATAAGTAGCTTGAATGGGTATCTGATGGCAACCGTACCTGTAGAAATTATATGCTTTGTGCCACCGCTTATTTATCTATTTTATCCGGCAGATATTTTGCGATTTTATCCGCTGAGTAGTAGCATGGCCTTAATTACAGGGAGTACGCACGGTGCCGGTTATGATATAGCTATCCTTGCACTTGTATTTACGCTCTTACTTGTTCTTGCTTATGGTTCAACAGAGAAAATGTGGAAAAGGCTTGGGGGTGTAAAGCTATGAAAGCAATTTTACTGAGTTATTCCCAAATGCTCCGGCAGATGAAAAAAGACCCTATGCTCTTGGTTATTGCATTTGTGCCGGTTTTGGTGGGACTACTGTTTCGGTTTGGTATTCCCTTAGTCGAAATGCAGCTTATTAACTATCTGGCTATAGAACACATCATATCACCATACTACGGATTACTGGATTTATTTTTAGTTATGCTCACACCGTCAATGTATAATTTTGTTATCGCAATGGTGGTTTTAGAGGAAGCTGATGAACGGCTAATATCCTATTTGGCAGTAACGCCATTGGGGAAAACAGGATATTTATTATCGCGGTTTGGTCTAACAGGAATTATCTCAATGGTTATGAGTGTCATTGTGTTTGCACTTTTCCACCATGTAAGCATGAATACGGCAATGTTAATTGGATTGGCAATCGTAAGCACGGTGCAAGGTGTTTGCTCAGCTTTGCTAATTGTAGCGTTTTCCGCAAATAAAGTTGAGGGAATGGCGGTGGGCAAGTTTACAATGCTGTTTACGCTTGGAGCTTTAGCACCTTTTTTCATAAACGAAAAAGCGCAGTGTATTTTTTCGGTGCTTCCGTCATACTGGCTAGCGAAAGCCGTCAAGGAAAGTGATTATATATTGATAGGGATTGCACTATTCGCAGTTCTTATGTGGATGGTATTACCGACAAAACGATTTAATAAGAAAATAGCTTGAGTCGAAAAATACACCTATAATTCAGATTTGTAAGCACAGAACCGCACTTTAGACGGTAGTGGCTTTCGTTTTTCTCTACACAAAGTATGGGTTTATGGCGGCTGAATCTGAAATGTATCAGACCGCCGGAGGGGTGAAATTCCCGTGGAGCTGTGCCCAAAGGAAATACCTTTAGGTATGCCAGTAGCTGTCCGTTTTATGCTTATGGATAATTCGATTACTTTTTTAGCAGGCATTTGAGTAGAGACGCGGTAAAGTATAAATGGAAGTTATTTTACACGCACTGCTCTGTGTCCGAAAGGAGGACATTATGGACAGCACATTGCAATGCGTAAATGCTAATTGTGCCTCAAACTCCAGAACATATAAAGTAGAGGATATTGCTGAAATTTTGAATATCGGCAGAACGTCCGCTTATACCTTGGTCAAGGAGGGGCATTTCAAAACAGTACGCATCGGTACTGCCATACGAATTTCAAAAAAATCATTTGATGATTGGCTAGATAAACAAAATCTCTAGTCACGAAAGGAAGAAAGACGTATGGCCTCAATTATAAAAAGAAAAAAATCGTATTCACTGGTGTATAACTATGTGGATGAAAAAGGCGAAACAAAACAAAAATGGGAAACATGGCATACCCATAAAGAAGCCATGAAAAGAAAAGCAAAAACTCAGTATGTCACCTATTCAACCATTTCACAAATCAACAAACTTTTACGCTGCGCCTTTCATCAGGCAGTGCGTTGGGAAATGATTGGTAAGAATCCGTTTGAACACACAATTCTAGCAAAGGTTGAATATAAAAAACGTGATATATGGGATGCAAACACGATTCGGGTTGCTTTGGATGAATGCCGTGACGGGAAACTCTATATTGCAATGAACCTGGCCTTTGCTTGTTCCTTGCGAATGGGTGAATGTCTGGGTTTGACGTGGGATAATGTTCATGTTTCAGATGAAGATATTGCTGACGATAATGCTTATATCTATATCGATAAGGAGCTCACTCGTTGCTCAAAGCGTGCAATTGAAATGATTGGTGAGCAGGATATCTACCACATTTTTACACCGCTTATGCCAAATACAAGCACACGGGTAATTTTGAAAAAGCCAAAGACAACTTCTAGCATCCGGAAAATATGGCTGCCTAAAACAGTTGCCTACATCATGCGAGAATGGAAATCGGTACAGGATGAGCTAAGAGGATTCTTAGGTGAAGAGTATCAGGATTATAATCTTGTGATTGCGTTGCCGAATGGGCGCCCGTGTGATGAACGGTTGATTCACAAAGCATTTGCAGAGCTCAAAGAACGTGCAGGGCTTCCTAACGTGGTTTTTCACTCGCTTAGACATTCTAGTACCACTTACAAGTTAAAGCTCAACCACGGCGACCTGAAAGCCACTCAGGGCGATACCGGACATGCTGAGATTGATATGGTTACCAAAGTCTACGCTCATATCTTGGATGAAGATAGAAAAGTGAATGCTCTAAAATTTGAAACCGCTTTCTATTCTAATCCTGATTTGAGAAATGTGCATCCACCGGAAAAAAAACACAGGCTCCAGCACTGGATATCAATGCCCTGATTGAGCAGCTTCAGAAGTCCCCCGAACTGGCAACCACGTTGGCAGCTCTGATTAACCAAAATTCTGGGATTAGCAAATAAGCATTTTTCTTAGCAAGAATGTGGGAAAGTGTTCGAATCTAATTAGCAAATATGAACGAAGCATTACAGAATAGGGGACAGATTTATCCGTTATTAATTGTGAGTCAGCTTCTCTGTTCCAAAAATCAAAAAAGCTGCAAACCCTTACGAATAAAGGCTTACAGCGTTGTTTACTGGCACCCCCGGCGAGAATCGAACTCACAATTCACCCTTAGGAGGGGCGGGTTATATCCATTTAACTACGGAGGCATGACCTATATTATCATACTACAAATGGATATATTTTTCTCATCTTTTTATAAACTTAATGCACGTTTTATTGTATCAATTACATCACTTGCAGTTAAGTTGAATTCTTTTTGTAGATACTCTTGGCTACCAACTTGTCCAAAGCGTTCATCTACTCCCATTCGATAGAGTGGTACATTCACTGTATTTTCAGCTAGAATTTCTGCAACTGTACTTCCTATTCCACCATAGATTGAATGATTTTCGAATGTAACAATCACTTTTTTATTTTTTACTTTTTCTAATACGAGATCTGTATCAAATGGTTTGATTGTAAACATATCAATTACTTCTACAGAAATCCCTTGTTCTTGAAGTAATTCTGCTGCATCAAGTGCATCTGAAAGAATTTGTCCAGCAGTAATTAATAAGACATCACTTCCTTCTTTTACAACATTTCCTTTTCCTAAATTAAATGTAGACCCTTGCGCATATACATTTCTTACCGCTTTTCTATTTCCACGGATATAGTGTACACCTTTTAACTTTGCTAATTCACGAACTATCCATTCCATTTGTACATCATCCGCTGCATCACAAATAATCGAATTTGGAATCATCTTAATAAGTGCTACATCTTCAAATGTCGTATGTGTTCCTCCATTTGGTCCTGCATTAAATCCGGGATCGGAACCATATACATTAATTGTTGTATCTGCATACCCTCCAGAAAGAAACAATTGATCAAATACACGTCGTGAAGCAAATGGTCCAAATGAATGAATAAAAGGTACATAATCAATAAGACTTAGTCCTGCAGCTACACCAACCATGTTTGCTTCAGCAATCCCCACATTGATAAAGCGTTCTGGATGTGCAGCTTTGATTTTGTTGAATCCACTTGCATCACCTAAATCAGCTTCTAATGCAACTACATTTGGATTTGTATTCATAACATCAATTAATGTTTCTACCACTGCCATGCGTAAATCACGTCGTGGTTTTTTATTTTCTCTATCCAGTGTAAACATTAGTTTGCTCCCCCTATTTTTGCTTCTAGTTTAGCAATTGCATCATCTGTTGCTTGATTAATTTCATCATTAGTAAACTTAACGGAATGATTTGCTTTTAATGTCTCGAAATATGGAACGCCTGCCCCTTTAATTCCATCAAGTACAATACATAATGCTTTACCTTCATATGCTTTTGCTTTTTCAATTGCTTGATCAATTGCCTCTATATCACTACCTTTAACCGTTTGTGTATAAAATCCAAAAGCTTCCATTTTCTTGGCAATATCAAATTGTTTGATTACTTCATCTGTAGTTCCATCCAATTGTTTTTTATTTGCATCAATAAACACAATTAAATTATGCAATGCATGATGTGCAATATATTGAAAAGCTTCCCACACTTGCCCTTCATTCAATTCACCATCTCCTACAATTGCATATACATATTGATCTTTCTTGCGCATAGCTAGACCTGTTGCCATTCCAGCAGCTGCAGAAATACCTTGTCCTAAAGAACCTGTTGTCATATCAACTCCAACAACTTTCAAGCGGTCAGGATGCGAAGGTAGATTTGTTCCTCCTGCATTAAGTGTTAATAACTCTTCTCTATCAAAGAAACCACTATTTGCTAGTACACTATATAATCCTGGACCTGAATGCCCTTTTGATAAAACAAACATATCACGCTCAGACCAGTTTGGATTTTTTGGATCATAGCGCATTTGTTTTCCATAAAGTACAGCTAATACTTCAACAATCGATAAAGAACCACCAACATGTCCATATCCAATATGTTTCAACATTCTTAAAACATCAAGTCGTGTTTTATCTGCTAATAACTGCACCTTTCGCATTTCCATTTCATTCATCTTATTTTCCTCCCCAGATTAGCTTTCTTTTTAGTAAGAACTTGGATCTGTATTTGCACCTTTCATTAGTGCAACTCCAGAACTTGTTCCAATACGACTTGCTCCTGCTTTTACCATTTCCTGTAAATCATCAATTGAGCGAACCCCTCCAGCGGCTTTCACCAACGCCTGATCTTTTACTGTATCTTTCATAAGTTTAACAACTCGCGGGTTTGCACCTGCACTGTTAAATCCAGTACTTGTTTTTACATATGGTGCTTTTGCTTCTACACATAACTGACATGCTTTTACAATTTGTTCGTCAGTCAATAAGCATGTTTCAAATATAACCTTGACGATATGACCATCTGCAGCATCTACTACAGCCGCAATATCTTTGCGTACTACTTCATCATTACCTGCAATCAATTCCCCGATATTTAATACCATATCGATTTCCTGTGCCCCTTGTTCAATGGCAATCTTTGTTTCTTCTGCTTTTGCTGCACTACTCATTGCCCCTAATGGAAATCCCACAACTGTACATACTTTTATATCAGAATTAGCTAGTGCTTCTTTACACGTAGGTACCCAATAGGAATTGACACAAACACTTGCAAAGTCATATTCTTTTGCTTCTTTGCATAATGTAAGTATTTGTTCTTTTGTTGCGTTTGCCTTTAGTAATGTGTGATCAATTAATTTATTCATTTCTTTTCTCCTTGATAGATGATGAAAGAAAAACTAGAGATTGTATACCCCTAGTTTTTTACATCACCTCATATGTTTAACAACTTTATGTAGTTTTAACTAGTGTGTTTTATTCCAAAGTGTGTTCCAACGATCCATGATTTTTGCTTTATTTTCAATAAGGTAATCGAAGTCTAATTTTGTTAAGTTCAATTCTTTTTCTTCTGGTAAATCAACTAATTTACTGTTAACGTTTGTTCCTCTACCTGATGATCTTTCCGCACGGATATCTTGGAATTCACGTGATGCTAATAAATCCATCATTGCTTCAGCTGCATCTTTATTTGGAGCATCTTTTACGATTGCTCCAGCTGTGGCCATTGCTGTATTTCCTTCTACCATGTATACATTTTCGATTGGTGCACCATCACGAATTAATGCATCTACTGTTGATTCGTATGATAATCCAACTACATATTCACCATTTGTTACTAAGTTATACACATCTTTTGATGATGTTGTACTGAATGCTTGTGGCATTAATTGTTCAATGTATTCCCAAGCTTTGTCATCATCAAACTCATCACCCATAACAGCTAACATCGTTTGTACTTGACGCCATCCTGATGAAGTTGCATCTGGAGCTGCAAGAATAATTTTTCCTTTTAATTTTTTATCTAATAAATCTTTGTATCCTTTAATTTCCACACCTAAGTCTTCTGCAAGTTTAGGGTTTACAACTAAACTCATTACTTGTACATCGTAGTATGTGTAGTATCCATTTGGATCAACATAGTCCCCTTGTTCTCCATCTAATGGTGATGTATATTTTTCTAAGATATCGTGGTATGTATCACCATCCGCTTGGAATAATCCTCCTACGATTACATCTGCATCATTTTTTTCATCACTGCGAATACGAGTAGAAAGTGTTCCTAATGAATCTGTTTGAATTTCAATTTTTGAATTTGGATAAATATCATTCCAAATTTCTTTTAATGCTTCTTGTTGTGTTTCTTCCATTGTCGTGTAAACCGTGATTGTTCCAGTTATTTCATCAACTGGACGCGCCCATTCTGGACGTTTTGCTTCATCTGATTTATCACTTGAATCACCATCTCCTCCACTTCCTGAGCATGCTGCTAATAACAGCATTGCTACTAAAAATAATCCTTTTAATTTTTTCATAATGTCCTCCTTTTAGACCGAAACATCTTCGGTTTTGGCAAATTTCAAATAAATCACTAAACTAATAATTGTAAAGATTGTCGTTATTGTCGCAAACACCGCTGCAACTCCATATGTACCATTGTTAATGGCAGCGTATGCACTTAATGTTAAGGTAATCGTTTTATTATTGTATAACATAACTCCTGATGACATCTCAGTAATAATAGATACCCAACTCAATACCGCACCGGCAATAATTCCGCTCGACATCATTGGTATGGTAACTTTAACGAATGTCTGTAATTTTGAAGCTCCTAAACTTATTCCAGCTTCTTCGATACTTTCAGGTATTTTCATCATTGCGGCAGTTGCGGATCGACTGGTAAATGGCATTCGTCGAATCACCAGAGCAATAACCATAATCGCAATTGTTCCTGTTAAGTAGAATGGTTTTCCACTAAAGGCAATAATCATTGCAATACCAATAACTCCTCCTGGCATTACATATGGCAACATAGAAACAACATCTATTGCATTGTTAAATGCATTTTTACGTCTTACTACCAAGTATGCAATAAGAACAGCAATAATAATTACAACAGTTAATGTAACTACACTAATCAGTAATGTATTACCAAGTGATCTAAATAAATCTTTTTCCATCGCCTTTTGGTAATTCACTAGTGAATATCCTGGTTGTAAGATGGAATTTCGATAATTTCTAAATGACATGTTAATGACATAAAATTGTGGCAACATCGCCAATGCAACTAAGATATAGTTAAATCCATGCATAAACATATTTTGAAAACGTTTTGCTTTCTTTGGTTGCACTGGATGCATTGCATTAATTGTAAACTTAAATTTGTTTGTCGCGTATTTTTGAATAATAAAGATTAATCCTGTTACTAAAATCGCAATAACACTAATGGCTGATGCAAAGTGATAATCCGTACCATTCTCACCTAAGAATTGTTGGTAAATTAATACTGGGAATGTTGAATACCCACGTCCAATTAAAACTGGTGTTCCAAAATCTGCAAACGATCGCATAAATACAAGTAATGCAGCAGCCAAAATGGTTGGCATAGTTAATGACATAATAACTTCTTTGAATTTTTTAAGTCCCGTACAGTTCATACTCTCTGCTGCTTCAAGTAAACTGTTATCAATATCTTTGAATGCTCCATTCATATAGATTACAACTAATGGGAAAAGCTTCATCGATTGTACAAATACAATTCCACCAAATCCATATATTGAGAAATCCGTAATTCCTATTTTCGCCAGAAATTCTGTAATCAATCCAGAATTTCCCATCAATAATACCCATGCATAGGCTCCGATAAATGGAGCAGACATTGTCGATAGTAAGACAAGCACAAATAATACTTTCTTCCCTCTCATTTTAAAGAAGGTATAGAAATAGGAGAATGGAATCCCCAATAGTAAACTTAATGCAGTTACAGTTAATGCAACTTTCGTACTATTGAATATCGATGTGTAATAGTACGGTGTTTGAAAGAACTTCACAAATGCATCTAATGAGAACTCCCCATTTGTATATACTGCTTCTTTTAATAATTTACCTAGTGGAAATACTAGAAATAAAATAAATAAAGCGGCTAGTCCAATGGACACATACGTCCATATATCTTGTTTCTTTGTATTTGTCATAGCGCTTTATCCGCCTGTTCTTTTGTAGTGATGTTATCTACACCATGCATTAAACTATTTCCATCTTCGCTAAATACATTTGCTTTTTTGGTATTGATTGTTAATGTAATTTCACTACCTGGTTGTATAATTTCTCCAATTTCTGATTCTTGAATAATTTCAATTTCTTCATTTGTTTCAAGATCAACGAAGTAATGCGTATTCAACCCAAGGAATACACTATCTTTTACAATTCCTTTGATTCCATCTTTTTGCACTTCTTTGTGTACAGTTAACTCTTCTGGTCTAGCAGAAATTGTCACCTTTTCCTCATGGTTTGCATCTTTCATATCATTGAATACAACTTTATATCCATTTAGAAATTCTACATATTGTGTATCATTTTCTTTAACTACTTTAGCTTGTAGTAAATTCGATTTCCCAATAAATGTAGCAACAAATACATCCGCAGGTCTTTGATAAATCTTTTGCGGTGTCGAACAGTGACGAATCACTCCATCTTTCATTACTGCAATTCGATCAGATACCGCCATCGCTTCTTCTTGATCATGCGTTACATAAATCGTTGTAATCCCAACTTCTCTTTGAATCTCCTTAATTACTGTACGCATTTCTACACGAAGTTTTGCATCTAGATTTGATAATGGCTCATCCATCAACAATACATCTGGCTTAATAACTAAAGCTCTAGCAAGTGCAACACGTTGTTGTTGTCCACCCGATAAACGATCTGGCATTCGATCTGCATATCCATCAACTTTTACTAATTTTAAGAATTTATTTGTTTCTTCTTTGATGTCCACTTTCAAATTCTTCTTATGTTTCAATCCGAATTCAACATTTTTTCTTACAGACATATTTGGGAAGATGGCATAGTTTTGAAATACCATCCCAATATTTCTTTTTTCTGGATTCATTATATTGATTAAGGTATCGTTAAATTTAAACGTTCCACCTTCAATCGTATTGAATCCAGCAATCATTCTAAGCAGTGTCGTTTTTCCACATCCTGAAGGACCTAGTAAGGTAAAAAACTCCCCATTTTTTACATCTAATGATAAATCCTCAATGATTGTATTCTCCCCATATCTTTTTACAGCGTTTCTAATTGAAATCTCAACACTCATAAAATCCACCTCTTACTTTCTAACTGTTTGTATCTTACCAACAATTTGTAAGCGTTTACACTCAAAATAAATAACAATTGGATAAAAAACAAAACAAGAAAGGGGCACCTAATGTCATTAAGTTAAGAATCCATTAACCAAGCAAAATTCATCGATGAAGTGAATTTTGCTTGGCTTTTTTGTTGTCTTCTAAAAGTTGTGATATTTCAAGCAGTAAAGAACATGCTAAAAAGATGTTCTTTGTAGTGAACATTTTTTGAAGTTAGGTTATAATGTAATTGCTTAAGAGAAACGATAATTGAAACCAATGGTTCGTTGAATTCTTACATTTCTTTCGTTCTGTCGGTTAGGGCGTATTGGAAGAAGTTCCTTGGATATTATCGTTTTGAAGCTGGGTGGGAAACCACCTTTTCTTTTTATCATTTCGCGAATGAGATGAATACCACTTGTAAGATTGATTTTATACTCCCATTTACGCCGTTTCTCTACTTTATCACAAGTTTTATTTATGATAAGCATAGATAAATTATACAAAATAGCCTTTGCCCAAATCTCTTGTTGAATACTGTTTCTTTTTTTACTATGTAACACTTTAAGTGCAGTTGCATACTTAAGATGGCGAAAAGAAACCTCTATCCCCCAACGCAATTTATATAACTCTTTAATAGCAGTAGCAGGGAATTCTTCTCTTGATAGATTAGTTAAGATTGATTCATATTCCTCGTCGCCATTCGCTTTAAAACGTACAACTCGAAAACCAATTGGGTATTCATCATTAACAGTTTCGATATAATCAAATGTCGTTGTTGTTGAAATAAATCGATATGTATCAGGTTGACTTCGGATCTCTTTCGTTTGTTTCTTTGTTAGAATCGTGTGAACATCTACATCAAACTCTTCATTTGGTAAATTGAACTTTTTAAGTAAACTACTTTTTGATTCAATGTCTTTGGAGCGAATAACGAAAGATTTATTTGCATTCATAATATGTGCCATAGTATTCCAAGTAGCATAATATCTATCCGCAATATAAATAACGTTGTCCTTTGGATGAGATTCAGCCATTGACACAAGCGATTTAGGTTCGTTTTTATTTTTACAGCCAGTTATTATCATATCAACGTATCGATGTTCTAGCAGATCATAAGCAGAGTCGATGTGATACTGACTCATTTGCTTTAGATTGGAACCACAAGAAGTTAAAGTATCTGCATCAGTTAAATCAAGAGGAATAGAAAGATCACTGCCATCAACACCGAGAAGTTGATACCCATTGTATAATTTTCTACAAGGGAAAGAAGAATTCAATAAATAAAATAGTTCCTTAAATGCAGTGGAATTAAGTTTATCTCTTGCTTGGACAAATGCACTTGAGGATGCAGTATTCGCATCATAATCAAAGTAATCCCATAATTCTTCTTTGATAGGTTTAGCAGCAGAAAAAATAATGATTTTCATTAAATCTTGGAAAGATAATTTGCGATTTCTAGTGAAATCAGAATAGATGTTATTTACAAGGTTCCGGCTATTTTTCTCGGACGCAAGAGTATCAATATGGGAATTGAAAACTCGTAAAACTTTATTAGAATAATCAGACATTAGAAAGTCCTCCTATTCTATTTTTATGAACTAAAAATATGAAACAGATAAAAAATACGATTTTCATAATTAAGCGACCTCCATATACCTCTCTTACGAAAGGCGCGGAGCGCCCAAATTTTGTAGTAAAAGTCAATAGAAAAAAAGAGGGGTCAAAATTAATTGACTCCTCTTACAATTCTATTACTTAACTTAATGACATTAAAGGGGCACCTATCTTGTTTCTGTTGTTTGTTCTAAAATTGTAATAAACTCGCGTGGACTATATCCTACATAGCGCTTAAATACAACACGAAAGTACTTTGGATCAGGTATACCAACAAATGCACCAATCTCTTCAAGTGTGTATTGTTTCTCCTTTAAATACTTCAATGAAACTTGAACACGATATTTATTTAAGAAATCAATAAAAGTTGTCCCTACTACATGTTTAAATCGCTTATTAAGAAATACCTCACTATAATTAAATGCATCTGCTAAATCACGCATTTGAATACGATCCTGGTAATACGCATCGATGTAGTTGAGCATTTTCTCTACCAACTCATCCTTATGTGCAGCTTTTGGAATTGCTATAACTTCCATCTCTTTTACTTTTTGTAGTTCTTCTTGATTTTCTGATACGAAACGATTTTTTTGAATTTTCTTTTTTGCACTAGTAATTGCTGCAACCAATTCTTGTTCCTGCACGGGTTTGGTTAAATAGCGAGTTACTCCAAGTCGTATTGCTTCTTGTGCATAGCTAAACTCAGCATATCCAGAAAGTACAATTGCCACATATGAGTAATCTTTTGTTGCCTTTAACATGTCTAATCCATTCACTACAGGCATATTTACATCCACAAGCACAATATCTGGTTCTTTGCTTTTGATTGCTTCAATTGCCTCTTCACCATCTCCTGCTTCACCAATCACAACACAATCTAATGCTGCCCAGTTTGTATTGTAGATTAACCCTTTTCTAATAATTTCTTCATCTTCTACTACTAATACTTTATATACCACATTTTCACCCCAATTTTGATTGTTCTATTTTTATCCATACTTCTAATCCAATTCCCTGTTCATTGACAAGTTCAATTCCGCTGACTCCTGCATATTGCAACTCTAAGCGTCTAGCAACATTATACAAACCAAAAGACTCTTCAGCTTCTTGTGTCCCCTTAATATATTCTTGCATTTCAAGTTCTCGATCATGTTCCATACCATGCCCATTATCTTTGATCATAATGTATAGCACATTATCATTCATATATGCTCGAATTTGAATCTTTAGTTTCTTTACTTTTAGATATCCATACTTGATACTATTTTCTATCATTGGTTGTAATAGTAACTTTGGAATCACACATGTGTAACAATTATCTTCAATATCAATACTACATTCAAATCGATCACCATAACGTAATTTTTGTATTTCTAAATAGTGATTGATATAAATCATATCCTCTGCAAGTTGTACATCGCGTTTCGCGTTATTGATGCTATATCGTAATACTTGTGTTAACTGATAAATAAGACGATCTGCTCTTTCTTTATCCACAGCCCATAAATTCCTTAAAATCTCTAGTGTATTATATAAGAAATGTGGATTAAACTGAGCTGTCAGTTGTTTCATCTCGACCATATTATTTAGTTCAAGTAATTGTGTATTTTCATTATGCAGTTCCTGTACTCTATCAAGCAATGTGTTGATTTGGTTTGCTACTGCTTCAAATTCATCTTGCGTTGAAATTGCAATACGATGTTCAGGATTCTCATCTTTAATAATATCAATCTCACTAGCAAGCAAACTAATAGATTTTGAATTCTTATCTGCCATTGTATTTGCCATATCTTTGATTGCTCGATACCACAAAATACCTATGATTGCGACCATCATCAAAGCAAAAGGAATTTCATAACTTGTTGGGTTAAATACCATAGAATAGAAATTCACATCATATTTTTGCGAATATTTCTTTATTACCCAATAGCGATCATCACGAATTTTTACACTTTTATCATTTGTGTAAAAGTAGTAATCATTTTGCAGTACTTTTGGTTCATTAAAGAATATGACAATATCATTACTATCCGTAATCACTCCATCACAGTTATAAAATGACATATAATAACTCCAGTCTTCACCAGACAAATACAACGTCATAAACCCGAGAGTTTGCCCTTGTTCATCCGCGATTTCTTTCATCATAATATAATCAGAAAAACCACGTGCTTGTTTAAAATACGTAGAAGTATAAACATCTTCCGTTTTTAATCCTCTTGCATTATTACTTACGAGAATACTATGTGATAATAAAGCTCTTGAGAGCTCATGTTCACTATATGTTGAATATTTTACTTCTCCATGTACATCAAACAATATCGCTTTTGCTGTAAGATCATTTTTATTATTGTATTGATTTAACTTACCTTCTAAAACGATTTGTGATGTCTCATCTTCTAATATTTCTCTAAATATTTCTTGTTGCGCATCATTGGTCAAGAACTCTTTTGCATTATCGTAATTCGATTGAAAAAAATCACGCATCATATCTAAATTATGATCCGCTTTAAATTCATTTTTTGCCATCGTCACTCCCAAAAATCCAACAGCAAAAACAATAGAAACGATTACAAGTAATCGAATAATTTTCAATAAGGAACTACGAAGCAAACGCTCTTTAAATTTGCTTCCAGCCATATTCTATTCCCTACACTTTCAAAAAAAGTATAGCATGAATCATGTAATGTACAAATGTATTCTATGAAACACAAGCAAAATGTCATGAACATATTTGTAACATATCTTGCAAGCTTTTAGCATTCATACTTCACTTTCTCAACTCTCGAAGTATATAACTAAACTCCGCAAAGAAG
Organism: Breznakia blatticola; assembly: GCF_004365815.1. Lineage (GTDB taxonomy): Bacteria > Bacillota_I > Bacilli_A > Erysipelotrichales > Erysipelotrichaceae > Breznakia > Breznakia blatticola. The sequence continues at coordinate 44,666 of NZ_SODD01000005.1, read as the reverse complement.
AGTAGTTTAATATAATAATTAATTCTGAAGTTAGTGCAAGACAAAACTTTTTTATTAAAAGTGAAAATTTTATAGAAGCTAGCAAAATTAAATATCGAATTTAAAAAGGAAGCAGATCTTTTTTTAACAATTTATTCTCGCTTTTTAAACGTCATAAATTTGTATAGCGACTCTCGCAGGATACAATGTCCATTATTATGTATCCGCACAACTTGTCATAATATCTATTAAAAACCCATATAACTCCAAACAAAATTATACGGGTTCATTTTTAGCGCGATAATACTTTACTCCTTATGAATCAAAGTTCACAATATAGGTTTTACTTACTGCAATATCTCTAGAACGATACAATTTACCATCGATGTAATAGTGTTTCGTTCATTAACAATTACAGTTATACTATTTTCTCTTTGTATCAATTTTATATAGTTAGCATAAAAATCATCTAAACCATTCTTTACAAATTCAAAAATAAACTCGTTAAGTAAATTAATATTGAAATCTTCATTATTTGCTTCCTGTAGTAAGACTATTTAGTATATTTACATATTCTAAGAATTCACGTCTTCCCTTCTTTGTTAACGAATATGTAGTTTGCGGCTTATTGTTAATAAACTCTTTTTTAACAGAGATATAATCATTTTCGATTAACTTTTTTGTATGAGTCGTCATATTACCATCTGAGCATTCACAAATATCTTTTAATTCGCGATATGTTAAATCAGATACTGAAAGGCTTGCGATCATTTGCAAACGAATATTTGATTCGAATACCTTTGACGTCTGAAGAAGTTTAGTCGACATCTTTAGCACTTCTCAATAATAACCAGCAATACAATAAAGAAATAATCGGAATTATATTAAAACCTTCAAACCAAACAAAACAATCGTTCATTTTAACTATAAAAAGAAAATAATCTGTCAATTCAACCGCTGTCTCCATAGTTATCCTTACATAAACAACACATGCAAAATAGATTAACAAAAAAATAATAGGTATTAAAAAAGCCTTTCTTTTCGTAAAGTTATATATAAGTAAAAAAGCAGCTATCATAATAATTACTTCCAACGGTATCATTAAATGCATATAATACATTATAATTGAATCAAAATAGTATATAAGAATAAAAACGAGACTATTAAATGACAACAAAATCGGTATTATCATAAATGAGTACAAGAAATTTTTATCAGATAAATTCATTTTATTTCGCTTAACAAGATAATAATATAAGCATGGAATTACTATATAAAATGATATCAGCATTATTCGATATATCGAATAATATAGTTCACTCTGATAAAGTCCATTTATGCGCATAATTGATTGGTATATATATAATATTGCAGATGCGATAAAATAGAAAAAGAAAAGATATTTCATATATTTCGATATATTACGAGTATCTTTGTTTTTCGACAATACAAAATGAGTATTACTTATTGCAGTGTTAATTATTTCTTTTGTGTTTCTCATACGATCAAACCTCTAAAATAATTATAGGAAAAGCACTTAAGTATGTAAAGATATTTGTCACGCAAACTAAGTGTTTTATTTTATCAATATTACTATTTATTAAAAAGTAATAAAGTAATCTGTCAAATTGCAGAGGAGGTAGTGTCATGAAAAATTTTCACTTGTCTTATTTACTAACTAATATAATTATAAGTTTAACTATAAAACCTAAAATATTGATATTTTCTTTCTCGTTCATCAAAACATACTACAAACTCTTTGAATGAAATAATCTAATTAATAAACAATATAATACAGTATTGACAACTTAAATAATGCATGTCATTATAAATATATACTATTTATTAAAGAGTACATTTTTTATCGCAACAGAAAAAAGGAGGTTAATGTATGAAGAAAATCATTATGGTATCACTGCTAATTTGTTTATTGTGTTCATGTAGTAATTCAAAGTCTACATATCAAGCCAGTAATCCAAGAATAGAAAGTAAGAATCTATCTACACAATCGATAAGCGGTGTAGAAACAAAAACATTTGAACTTGTCCTAACAAGTGAAATTGATGGAAAATCTGTTACTTATTCACCAACGACTATCATTACTGAAGATGGTGCAATTTCAATTGGAACTGGTAATACACCAAAGTCAATACAAAGTAGTTTAGATGACACCTGTCATTTTTTAGAAGATAGTGAAGCAGATGACAAACAAAATGAAATGATGATTCAATGTTATGCAAAAGAGTATAATGAAGATGAAAGTGATGCGTACATCATTGCATATCAATTAACATTTGATGGATCTGCTAATTTTGAAATTCACGTTTTAGAATCAAAGTAGAATAATTATAAATAATGCGCACGTTATCAATTCGATAGGTGCGCATTTTACTATTTGATTTTTAGAATATAGGAATCATAAGCTGCTAATGTAAGTGTTGTTTCGCAAATTGCAGTTACACTTGTATTTGTTAGTACAATCGATATTACTTTTGGTATTTCAATTACACACTCATATTCGCCTAGATTAACAATAATAAGATAGTGATTGGTATCATCAAATCTCTCATATTGAATGACTTGTTCATCAATGACATCTTTAAAAACAATATCACCATAGATGAATGTTTTATTAGATTTCTTAAGTTTGATAATTTTTTTATAATACTGCCATACGGAGTTTGGATCTTGCATCTGTTGTTGAACATTTATTTCTTTATACTTTGGATGTATTAAGATATCTGTCTTTACTGGTGAAAACCCGGCATTTGTCGTATCATCCCACTGCATAGCAGTTCGCACATTATCTCGAGATGTCATAATGAGTTTCTTTAAAAATGCTTCTTTTTGTGATGTTGGTGTTGCTGCATATTGACCTTTAGCTTGTACATCTTCAAATTGGTCAATTGACGTAAATGGATAGTTTTCCATTCCGATTTCTTCCCCTTGATAAATAAACATGGTTCCCCACATTCCATACATAAGTGTTGCTAATGCTTTCGCGGATTGTTGCGGATATTTTTGACTTCCATAATTTGAAACGACACGATTAAAATCATGATTATTCCAATATAATGGATACCAAGCTCTCTTAATCAAAGATACTTGCCAGTACTCCAGTTTCTCTTTTAATTCTTGTACATTTGTTTTAAGGTTTGCTAGTGATGTTGCTGTGTCAATGTTATTACACCACATATGATCAAATGTAAATGTAACATCTAATTCTTTACGATCAAATGCACAATACTTTAAGACATCCTCAATACTTGGATCACCACCCACTTCACCGACTGCAAATGCATCATTTGGTGCCAAAACTTCTTCATGAAATTCACGAATGTATGCATGTACCTGTGGTAAATTTGAAAACTTTGACCAATCTGAGACAAACATTGTTTCACTTTTAAGTGTTGAATTTTCATACGTTGTATCTTTTGCGATATGTGCAATTGCATCAATACGAAAGCCATCAACACCTAGTTCTAACCACCACAAAGCAATCTGATACAATGCACTTCGTAGTTCTTTATTTGCCCAGTTTAAATCCGGCATTTTTTTAGAGAATATTTTTAAATAGTATTCATCATCATTTAGTTTTTCCCATGCACTTCCACCAAAGAAACTTCCCCAGTTATTTGGTGGCATCTTTTGGTTTGCTTTTTGAATAATATAGTAATCTCGATATTTACTATCTGGATTGTTTTTTACATCCATAAACCAAGCATGTTCATCTGATGTGTGATTCAAAACTAAATCCACAATAATTCGAATGTTATATTTCTTTGCTGTTGTGATCAACGTTTTGATATCTTGCATACTTCCAAAGTTTTCATGGACTTTGTAGTAATCACGCACATCATAGCCATTATCATCTAATGGTGAATCAAAGAATGGACAAATCCAAAGAAAATCAATACCTAGTGCTTGAAAGTAAGGTAGCTTTTCAATAATCCCTTGAATATCTCCGTGTCCATCATGATTTGCATCATAAAACGTCTTTGGATAAATTTGATATCCAACTGCCTCTTTCCACCACTTATATGTTGTATGTTTGTCCATAACAATAACTCCTCATATTCCAATATACTAAGTATATCATCAATCGAAAAAGAAGTTCATTGCATAAAATGATATATATCCTTTCAACTTTAATTTATTTCGATTGCAATTCAACAGTGAATAGCCTACCATTTTTATATAACAGATAAAGAGGTCATCTTATGAAATATACTGCTCTAACAAAATTAAGAAATATATTACAAACATACGAACATGAAACATGTTCTCCATACTATGTTCCTAAAGCATGGACCTATATCCATCACAAACATGAAAATGAAAAAGTATTTTGTGTGCAACCATACCAATACTATAAGGAACAAATCGACTATATTATCAGTCATCCACAACCGCAAATCCAAGATTATAAAGATGCATATTACTATTCAACAATGATACGTACATCAACAACTTTTGATCACAATCAAGATAAGCAACTCGATGTAATGAATCGCGAAGGCTTTAAGGAAACTGGTACATTTGTCAAAATGATTGCCTATTTACCAACACTAAAAGCAATGGGAATCAATGTGATCTATTTATTACCTATCATGCAGTATTCACGCATGGATAAAAAAGGTGAACTTGGCTCTGTTTATGGCGTAAGTGATTTCTTTACCATTGATAAAGATTTATTTGATCCTATCACAAAAGATGAAATGACACTCGATGAACAGTTCAAAGCATTTATTGAAGCATGTCATCTTCTTGGTATGCGTGTTGTACTTGATATTATTCCACGAACAAACTCTGTAAATACAACCTTGCTTATATCACATCCAGATTGGTTTTATTGGATTGATCTACAAGATTTAGATGATTACAAACCACCACGAGTTGATGGAATCCCACCAACTACACCAATTGAAGAAAAATATATCGAACCCTTATATGCTGCAAAAGAAACGCATGAACATATTGCAAAATTTAAAGAAGCACCAAGTATTCGCAATCCAAAAAAATGGGAAAAACTTGTTGCTACATATAAAGCAAATCCACAATACAATCCACTGGAATTAATTCGTCAAGAATTTCAAATGACTGTTGCTCCTGCCTTCAGTGATCAACTGAATGATGTGCAACCTGCATGGAGTGATGTAACATTCTTTCGAATGTATATGGACCAACCAAAGATTGTAAAGGACAAACACTTAACAGACATTACAACACCATACATTCTTTTTGACACAATAAAAGCCAATCTATTTCCAGGTGAAATTCCAAATCAACCATTATGGGATGTATTAAGTGATATCCTTCCTTACTATATCGAAAACTTTGGTTTGGATGGGGCTAGAATTGATATGGGACATGCACTTCCTGAACCATTAACGGAGTTGATTATCAAGAAAGCCAAAGCATGTAAATCTGATTTTTACTTCATTGCTGAAGAATTAGCAGCAAACAAAAACAGCGCAACAAAAGCGAAACGTCTTGGCTATGATCTCATTATTGGAGATGGATTTTATCACACCCATCGTTTTGATGAGCAATTAACACGTGATTTCTATTACAATGGTATGAGTTTACCTACTTTGGTTTTTGCTTCAGGTGAAACACACGATACCCCACGACTTATCTCACGTAAAGGTGGATATAAAACAAGTATGCTTATTAGTATTCTTAATCAATTTGCCTACAATTTTGCCCCTTTTATGAATTCGGGACAAGAATTGCTAGAAAAACAAGCGATGAATACTGGTGTTGATGTAGATGAGCATACATTATATGCACTTGAAGAACATGATCCATACTATAAGAAACTCGCATTGTTCGATAAATATGAATTTCATTATCTAAATGATTACGAACCATTTATGGATACGCTTATGCAAATCGCAAAGATTAAAGATACCTATCGTGAACTACTTACAAAAAAAGAGCATGTTGCTTATTTAACTACACCAAATAAAGATGAAATCATCTTCCATTTTCAAGATGATAAACAACGCTTGTACATTCTAGCAAATGCAAATTTGAAAGATACATGTACCTTTGATTTACCATTACACAACTATAAGGTGTTGTTTTCCACTACAGAAACAACATCATTGACATTAGAACCTTTAGCTTTACGTATTATCTGGGAGGAAAACTAAATGCATCAGATCAAAGAACAACTTCAACAAAGCGCAATACAACTATTTTCAAAAGACTTTTCAGAACTTAGTAAAAATGAAATGTATATTGCACTAGCCTTAATGATTCAAAACATGGCTGCTAGTAGTGTTGCACAAACCACAAAGAAAATAGATACACAAGATGCTAAACAATTGTATTACTTTTCCATGGAATTTCTAATGGGACGACTGCTCATTAATAACTTGCAAAACATGCAACTATTAAAAGCAGTAGACGATGTTCTACAACCCTATGGCATATCAATTAAGGATATCGAATTTGAAGAAGAAGATGCAGGATTAGGAAATGGTGGTTTAGGTCGACTTGCTGCTTGTTTCATGGATTCTATTGCATCACTAAATTATCCAGGACATGGAGTCACGCTTCGTTATCGTCATGGCTTTTTCAAGCAAATCTTTGTGGATAACAAACAAGTCGAATTACCTGACCTTTGGTTAAATAACAGAAATGTTTGGGAAAATAAAATCAGTGAAGATGCTGCCATCGTTTCATACTATGGAAAACTAATAAAAGCAGAAGATGGTAAATATACATTAACCGATACTGTTGATGTTTTAGCAATGCCATACGATATGCCAATAGTTGGTGCATCACTAACAACAAACACATTACGGATGTATGATGTATTACCTTTAGAAAACCAAAAGAATTTCGATGTTTATGAAAAAGAAATCATGGATATCGTGAGTTGTTTATATCCCGATGATTCAACGCCAAAAGGTAAAGAATTACGCTTAAAACAACAGTATTTATTTGTTAGTGCAGGACTGCAAAACATTCTTAAAAAGCATCTAGCAAAACATGGAACATTAGATAACTTAGCAGATTATGTAGTAATGCAAATCAATGATACACATCCTACATTACTTATTCCTGAATTAATGTGCACACTTGTAGATACACATGGATACAGTCTTGAAGATGCTTATGCACTTACATCAAAATGTATTGCTTATACAAACCACACAATACTAGCAGAAGCACTAGAAACTTGGGATGCAAAGATGATGAAAAAACTACTACCTCGTATCTACCAAATGATTGAAGATATCAATGACATGTTCTTAGATTCACTAAAAGCATACAACTATCCAAAATCGCAAATAAAGAAAATGGCTATCATAGGTAATAAGAAAGTACGTATGGCAAATCTTGCCATCGTTGGAAGTTTTAGTGTGAACGGGGTTGCAGCCTTACATACAAAAATTCTTATCGAAAAAGAAATGAAAATATGGGCAGATCATTACCCACAAAAATTCAATAATAAAACAAATGGAATCACACATCGACGTTGGTTCCAATATGCAAACCCAGAGCTGTATCAATTAGTTAAAAAATATAGTGATGATGCACTTTCTAGTCAACCAATTTCTTGGTTTAAAGAATTTGAAAAACAAGTGGATAATCAAGATGTGCTTACACAACTGCAAGAGATTAAAGCAAAAAACAAACATCAATTGAATCTTTATATTCAAGAACACGAAGGCATTTCAATTCATGAGAGTTCTATCTTAGATATTCAAATCAAACGTCTTCATGCATATAAACGTCAGTTATTGAATGTTTTCCATATTATTTATTTGTATCATCGCTTACTTGATGATGTTACATTTAGAGAAAACTTTTATCCACAAACATTTATCTTTGGGGCAAAAGCAGCACCAAGTTATGTTCTAGCAAAAAACACGATTCATCTCATACGCACAATTGCCGATATCATTAATGCAGATACTCGTATTTCAAATAAACTACAAGTTATTATGGTAACTAACTACAACGTAAGTTATGCAGAAAAACTCATTCCAGCTGCTGATATTTCCGAGCAAATTTCAACTGCCGGATTTGAAGCGAGTGGAACGGGTAACATGAAATTCATGATGAATGGTGCAATTACATTAGGAACAATGGATGGTGCAAATGTGGAAATCTATGATCTTGTTGGATATGAAAACATCGAGATCTTTGGTTTACAGAAAGATGATGTATTTGCAATCCATGCTTCTGATTATAAAGTAGAAGATGATATCAAAGCTGATAAAGAACTTCAAAATATCCTAAATTTCATTAAAAATTTAAAAGATTTCCAACCAATCATTGATTACTTTGAAAAAGAAAATGACTACTATTTAGTCGCTAAAGATTTTAAGGCTTACATCAAAGCACAAGAGCATGTACAACATCTTTATAAAGATCAAACAAATTGGACTAAAAAAGCATTAATCAATATTGCTCGTTCTGGATTTTTCTCCAGTGATCGTACCATTGAAGAGTATGTACATGACATTTGGAAACTAAAGAAACTTGAAAATTAACATTAATTTCTATTGAAAAAGTTGAGACGTTTGATCTCAACTTTTTTCATTAATGCGATATCTCTTTATGGACATTTACAAATGTAATCATTAAACAAAGTATCGTACTTATTGCAATCCAAAATCCAATAACAAATTGGTAACGTCCAAACACATGACCAAATACTGTTATGTATGGTAAGAAAGTCCCATTACTTCCAGATGCATTATATTGAAAATACTGTTCAAATTTAAGCATCACACTTGGAAGAAAAGACTGCATCCCTGTAAGTGATATGTCTAATGGAAATACATAAAAGAATGTAATAATGATGAACATAAACATTATTATGGTTGTAACAATTCGGTTTTTTAACAAGTATGAAAGCATCATAGTCAATGAACTAACCGCAATACACGCCATTATAAACAACCCAATTGATGCTAATACCATCGTTCCGTATTGAACATTTAAATGACTTTGATATATATTAAACAATCCATCCTGCATGACTACAGCAAGATCCAGTCCACGAATTGGTACAATTGCATGACTAATGAGCAATATGAGTAGTTCACTAATCAAAACAGTCATGACGACGAAAATACATGCAGTTATACAACGAGCAAAACGTAACTGTTTTCCACCATATGCACTTGAGTAAATAATCTGATCCGTTTTCGTTTGTGAGTCATATGAAAACAAATCTCCAAATAAAAGCACAAAAAACAATAATAAGGAAACCCCAAATACACTATCTATCTCACCTAAGTTTTTCACGTACAATTCTGTACCGATCAGTGAATCATAGTAAGTATTCGTTTGTAAATATTCCTTATTCATTTGCTGCCAATACGGGCTTGTATCTAAATACTGACCAATTTCCTTGTTTGGTTTCATAGGCACAAAGAATTGTTGATAATTTACTCCATCGATATCTCCCCACTTTAAAATAATATGAGTATCCTTATCAATCATATACTGTAATCCAATATCTAAAAAAGTCTTTGAATCTGTTGGTTTCTCACTAGTTTGTGGTTTTATCAACGGAAAGAAGGTATTTGCTTGATCATAAATTGCGTGAACAGTTTGTACTTCTGATTCTTGTTTGTACAATGGTAAAAATGAACATGTCATGTCCGATTCATTTTCGTTTGCACAATAAATATACATATCAAACGCACCAATCCATTCCTGCAATTCATCATCAAAATTCCAGTTTTTTGATGCCTCAATATATCTTTCAAGCATTTTTTTATTTTCATCTGTGTATAGTTGATTCATACGTTCTGTATCTTCTTCAAGATTATAGTATCCAGCTTTCCTTAACGCTTCATCATACTTTTCGTTGTATTTTTGAATGAAGACTTTATCAACATTACCAGCAAGCTCGTGTCGTTTCTCATCGATGTAACGAATCGCCTCGATTCCAGTTAGTTGTTCTCCACTTTCATTAAGTAGGTAATGATTTTTAGGTATCACTTCTTGATAATTATCGTATGTTGCATACGAAACATACCCAAGCAAAACGATAAATATAATCCATAAAGTTTTCTTTCGAAATAGTTTAATTGCTTCTTCTCTAATAAGTGCTAGCATCTAATACCTCTCTAAAATGATACAAATAAAAATCATCCAATTTTGGCTTTATTACTTTTGCTTGTGGATGCGGAATGTCTTCGCTTACAACTCGCAAGATTGTATTGTCTTGCATTGTATGTTTTTCGACAATATTATTTTGCTCAAGTAAACTAGATGCTTGTATTGTTGGAATTTGTATCTCCCATACTTTTCCTTGAATTGATTCTAACAGTTGATCTTCTTTGTCATGAAAAATAATTGAACCTTCTTTCATCACAATAATATCATCTGCAACATTTTCAATATCACTCACTATATGTGTTGATAACAAGATAATAGTATCCTGCGCTAGTGATGTAAGTATATTTTTGAAATTGATTCTTTCCTTTGGATCCAATCCTACTGTAGGTTCATCAAGTATTAAAACTTTTGGTTCATTTAATAATGCTTGTGCAATACCCACTCGTCGCAGCATACCACCAGACAAGTTTTTCATTTTCTTTTTTCTATGTTGTTCTAGGCGAAGTTGTATTAACAGAGTTTCCATTCGTTTCTTAATGTATTCAGATTTTAAACCTTTCACCACACCCATATAATATAAGAATTGATCTATTGAATAATTTGGATAATATCCAAATTGTTGAGGAAGATATCCAATTGAAGATAAATAGTTTTCACGCTGTTTGTGTAAAAGAATTCCATCTAGCGAAATCAATGGCTGACTATCTGCATTCAATACACCACAAAGAATACGAAATAGAGTTGTTTTTCCACTGCCATTCGCACCAAGTACAGCATGTATTCCTGGTTGTAGTTTTATTTCTACATCTCTAACAACTAAGCGCTTCTTAAACGTTTTGGACACATTTTTAATAATATACTCCATAGGATCCTCCTTTACTATTTCTCATTATCTTAATGAATACAATGATGTATAAAACAAGTGCGAACACACTATACAAAATAAGTTGTTGTTCTAATAACCATGAAAAATACAATACCCAATAACACGCGATTGATAGACTTGCATAACTAACTAAACTAGCTAAAATGCATAAGATTGGCTGCTTGAATACTTTCATGTATATCAAGCACAATAAGCTAGTAATTACTAATGGAAATAATAATATTGCTACAATTTGGAAATAGTAATCAATGTTCAGTATGCTTGTAAGTATTCCCAGAAATGCAAATACAGCACATTCTATTATTAGGATTACACTTACCTTATATAAAATAGCATGCATTGGTGAAATCATTGTTGTTGCAAGTAATTCATCCATTTGATAATACGAATTTCTATATGCTTCAAACAATCCTATCAAAATAATCATGAGTAAATATAGAACTATAATCGGAATAAGCATATTTCGAAATATCTCTAAACAACTAGATATACATAAAAGAAAAAGTCCAATGAATGTTAATCGTACATAATTATGTAATTCATAATGAAGAAATTCAAAAGCAATTTTATAAGGATTATTCTCATTTTTAGCTTGCACTTCATAAAGTACTTTAGTGCAAGCAATCTTTGTTTCTTGCATCTTTTCTTTTGGAATTATGATTTCTCTTTTCATTTGACTTATCTCCTTTCATAATAATTTCTAACCTATGTAGTGCCAATTTATGTCGACTTTTAATCGTGTTTTCATTTACTTCCAATACTGCTGCAATCTCACGAAAGTTAAGTTGTTCAAAATACCGTAAGAGTATGACATCTTGTTGAAAACTTGGCAACTTTGCAATACACTTTAATAATTCTTCACTTTCTAACTTTTTCAATATCGATTCATGTGGTTGTATATTCGTGTCCTCTATACGTTCTACTTCTAGTTCATGAAACATCATCCGTTCTTGTTTGCGCCAATAATCGATACATAAATTCGATGCAATTCGATATAGATAATGAATTACTTTTTCTTGTACTTTATAAGTCGTTATATTACTTATAAAACGAATAAATGTTTCCTGTGTAATATCTGCACACTCAGCATCACCTTGTAATTTTCGATATACAAACCGATATACTTGAGGATAGAGAAACTCAATGAACTGATTTAGTGATTCCTGATCACCTTTACGAATCTTTTTTATTATTCTTTTTTCATTCATAATTTCCTCCTCTCATCTATATAACGTTTTTGCTAGTAAAATAGTTTACTTTTCTTTTCATTATTTCATGTTTTCATAAGAAAACAAAGAATTCAAATATCATTAAATAAAAAAAGATGGATTTCGATTGGTTTCCATCTTATCTAAGATTATTTATTTTGAATGTATTCATCCATTGCTTGTGCAGCTTCTTTTCCTGCTCCCATTGCTAGGATCACCGTTGCAGCTCCAGTTACTGCATCTCCTCCAGCAAATACACCTTCTCGTGTTGTTGCTCCTGTTTTTGGATCTGCAATTAAACATCCCCACTTATTGGTGTCTAATCCTTCTGTGGTTCTGTGAATTAATGGGTTGGGACTAGTTCCTATCGACATAATCATACAATCGATATCTAGTGTAAAATTACTTCCTTCTTTGATGACTGGTCGTCTTCTTCCACTTTCATCAGGTTCTCCTAATTCCATTTGTACACATTCAATCGCTCTTACATTTCCTTTGTCATCACCAAGTACTTGGACTGGATTATTCAATGTCTTAAAGATAATTCCTTCTTCCATTGCATGTTCCACTTCTTCTTTTCTTGCTGGTAATTCTTCAGTTCCTCGACGGTATACAATGTACACTTCTGCTCCTAGACGCTTTGCACATCTTGCAGCATCCATTGCAACATTTCCTCCACCGACAACTGCTACTTTCTTACCTTTGAAAATTGGTGTGTCAGCTTCTACATCATAAGCTTTCATTAAGTTAAAACGTGTTAGAAATTCATTTGCAGAGAATACTCCATTTAAGTTTTCTCCAGGTATTTTCATAAAGTTTGGAAGTCCTGCTCCACTACCGATGAATACAGCTTCATTTCCATCTTCAAATAGTTCATCAATATCAAACACTTTTCCAATAACCATATTGGTTTCCATGTGAACACCTAAGTCTTTGAGTGCTTGTACTTCTTTACTTACAATCGCTTTTGGTAGTCTGAATTCTGGGATTCCATATTCAAGTACTCCTCCTGCTTTATGTAATGCTTCATAGACTGTAACTTCGTATCCTTTTTTCGCTAAATCTCCTGCACAAGTTAATCCTGCAGGTCCAGCTCCTACTACAGCTACTTTATGTCCATTCTTCTCAATTGTTGGAATCTTGTTTTCTCCATTTGCCATATGATAATCAGCGACAAATCTCTCAAGTCTTCCAATTCCGACTGCTTCATGTTTAATGGCTCTTACACATAGCTTTTCACATTGGTCTTCTTGTGGACATACACGTCCACATACTGCTGGTAAAGCATTGGTTTCTTTAATCTTATCGTAGGCTCCTTCGATATCTCCTTCTTTGATTAAGGCGATAAATTCAGGAATTTGCACACCTACTGGACATCCATTTACACAAGGTTTGTGTTTACATTGTAGACAACGATCCGCTTCTTCTTGTGCCATTTCCAAGGTATATCCTGTTGCTACTTCTGCAACGTTTTTATTTCGTACATTTGGCTCTTGATGTGGCATTGGTACTTTATTTGGACTCATGTTTGGCATAACTAGCGCACCTCCTTATGAAATAAGTGACAGTCTTTTTCACGTGCTTTGGCTTCAAAGTCTGCATACTGTCTAGATCTTGCAATCGCTTCATCGAAGTCGACTTGATGTCCATCAAAATCAGGTCCATCTACACAAGCAAATTTCATTTCGTTGTTTACACTTAGTCTACAGCATCCACACATTCCTGTTCCATCAATCATAATCGGGTTCATGCTGACCGTTGTTTTCACATCATATTGTTTTGTGAGTTGGCAGACAAACTTCATCATAACTAGTGGTCCAATTGCGATGACTTCATCAAACACTTCACCTGCATCAAGTAGTTCTTGTAGTTTATTTGTGACTAATCCTTTTTCTCCTACAGTTCCATCATCGCTCATCGTATACATATGATGACTAACTGCTTCAAATTCATCACGTAAGATTTCTAAATCTTTATTTCTAAATCCAGTAATTACAGTTACCTCTGTGCCATTATCATATAGTGCTTTTGCGGTTGGATAGGCAATTGCACAACCAACTCCTCCACCAACGACACAGACACGTTTCATGCCTTCTACATGACTTGGTACACCTAGTGGTCCTACAAAGTCAAGAATGGCATCTCCCACTTCTAGGTTATCTAGTAACATCGTACTACGACCTACCAATTGGTAAATAATCGTAACAAGTCCTTTTTCACGATCATAATCTGCAACAGTTAAGGGAATTCTCTCTCCCATTTCATGTGAACGAAGGATAATAAATTGTCCTGCTTTTGCCTTTTTGGCAATTGCTGGTGCTTCTACTACCATTTTCGTAACCGTTGGATTTAATCGTTCTTTTTCAACAATTTTATACATAGGTCTCCTTTATCTAAAAGTAATTTACTTTTACTTTTTTATCTAGTTTTAACAACTCCGCAACGAGTTGTTCAATCATTTCCATTTTATGACCATAACTTACACTTTGATGTTCTTGATGTGCTGGATTTTTTGCAAGCCCAACATAGAAATGAATATCACTTACTTCATCAAAAAGTAGTTTAGCAATTTTACTTGCTCCATCATCCTGATATGTCCAGTAAGTATACAACTCATTCATATGTGTATGATCTTTTGCATATTCTAAAACTTTCTGAATCGTGACACTACCTTCAGAAACTAAGTCTACACCTTCAATACTACATGTAGGTGGAACATTTGTATTTGCATAAACCTGATTCATTTTTATCGGTTTATATAAATACTTGGCACATAGTTGTGAAGTAGTTCCTCCACAAACTACATGGTATCCATCACGTGAGAAAAATAAGCGCATCATCTTATCTACATCATCGGGATTTTTAGGTGGACCAATTAAAATATTCGCATTTTTGCGTTTGCATAGACGAATTGCACAAACACTAATATCATCACCTGGTTGATTATCATAATGTGATAAACATTCTTGCAAAAGCAAACTGCTGAATGTCTTTGCATCAAAGTTCTCTTGAAGTTGCAAAGACTGTTCCATATACGTTGCAATTTGTTTTTCATCCCACTGCAAATCTAAGATCTGTCCTTTGGATGCAAATAGAACACCGTCACTCATCAACAACATGTAATCACCTTCTTGTAAGGTGATCCGTGTTCGACTAATTTGCTTGCCATCGATGATTTCTACAGTTTCATTATACCCCAGTTGTTTTCCATCGCGAAAAACAAGCGCTTTGGGATTATCGTACTGTACAATATCTGCAACTCTTGAATTTGCATGTAAATACACAAAGGAAAATGTGGAGTATGCAAGTTGTCGTTCTTTACATACCGGAAGCGTGTTGATAATGGTTTGTACACAATCTTCTAAAGACATTTGGTTTGCCATCATTGTGGAAATAATTTTTGCAGTTAAAATGGATAAGATACTCGCTTTTACACCACTTCCTAACCCATCTGCTAAGACTACGATTTTACTACCATCTTCCATTTTCACAACATCAACATGGTCTCCACATAACTGTTCTCCGCGTTTATTGACATGACTAATTCCAACATCGAAATATACATTATTCACGAGCCATCGACTCCTTCAGTTTCGTCAAAGCAACCTTTGTTTCTGCTGTAGTTTCTCCAAGTAAAGATGCAATTTCTTGTACCGTGCGCATTTGTTTATCAATCAATTGATCCGTGATTTCGATCGTAGATTTACGATAGTTTTCTTGTTCGCTTTGCAACTTTATATCATCACTAATATCACGAATGATGCAAATTAAAATATGATACGCTCTATCTGCAATAACCGTTAAATTGATGTGCTTATCAAATTCAGCAAGATAGATTTGTTTGTCATATGTATTCTTTCCATCAAAATACGTATCCATAATTAACTTAGGATCTAATAATCGTACTACTTGATCCCCAATAATTTCAAAGCTATGTTCAATATTAAATATCTTACATGCTGCTTCATTCATTTGTTCGATTTCAAATTCTTCATTTAATACAATAATCCCATTGGGTGTGTTGCGAATAATATTATCAGAAAATGTTTCTGCACGATCACGAAGATACGGTAAACACATTTCTAAGTTTGCCTTTCCTTGAATAACTGCAATTGCTTTTTCACGACATGTATTATATCCACAACCACCACAGTTTAGTTCATCTTCAACCTTTAATTTCCCAATATTTGCTAGCACTTCATTAATCATTTGATCGCTAATTCGATAAGTCATTTGCTTGCGACTTTCAAAAGTTGTCTCTAAGTTTGGAATATCTATTTCAAGTATTTCACCATGTTGCTTTGCCTTTTGTTGAATATGTAGTGTGTTTGGTACACGTGTATATCCACTTTTGCGTAATACTGGACCACCTGCACAACTGCCTGAACATAGTGACATTTCAATAAAACAATGATGAATCTTTCCATCAATGACATCTTGGATAGTTTGCACACAATTTTCTTGTCCATCAACTACTAAATAAGTACGGTTCTCTTCTTGTTTCATCGTGGATAATATCCCTCCTGAAATTGGAAAACTACGCGTCGATAGTTGATAATCACCAGTAGAATATACTGGTTTCATATATGCAGATAAGCCTAGATCTAGAAGTTCATCAAAGGTCAATACAACATCAGTGCTTGAACGTGTATCATCAATCTCAGCTTTCTTTGAAATACATGGACCAATAAAAACAACTTTTGCTTCTGGATAGGTGTCTTTTAGTTTTCTTGCATGTGCTTCCATTGGTGTGACAACATTTGCAAGTGCATTTAATGCTTCAGGAAAATGTTTTTGAATCAATAAGTTCACACTATGACAACATGATGAAATAATCACATCGTTTTGCATATTAGCACATAATGTTTCATATGTGTTTTTTACCATATATGCTCCAATTGCAGTTTCTTGTACATCTGTAAAACCAAGATCTAACAGTTGTTGCTTCAGCAAAAAGAAATCCGTATCGTTTAGTGCATTGTAAGAAGGTGCAATACTTGTAACAAGTTGCTTACCTTCTGCTAACCATGCCTTTACTTTATTTGCATCACTGTGAATGTACTTTGCATCTTGTGGGCAAACAAGATAACACTCTCCACAGTAAATACAATCATCACCGATAATATTGGCTTGATCATTTAAAAAACTAAGGGATTTTACTGCACACTTACGGATACATTTATAACAGTTTTTACAATTCGATTTCTTTGATTCAATATATTTTTCCATTGCGACCTCTTCATTAATAAGCGACAAAATAGTTGCCACAAAAGTGACAACTATTCGCAAACGACAGTGTTTCTAGTAATTAGAAATCTACGTCTTCGTTGTAGTAACAAGCTTTTAATAAGCGTGCCATTTGTGATGCATCAATCGTACGTGGGTTTGTTGCTGTACAAGCATCATCCACAGCTAATTGTGCAACTTCATCAAGTTTGTTTAAGAATTCAGTTTCATCAATGATTCCACCTTCATAATCTTTAATACATGTTGGAATATTTAATTCTTTGTTTAATGTAAGAATGTGGTTAATCAATAATTCCACTTTTTCTGCAGTTGTGTTTCCACCTAAGTATAATGAATCTGCAATTTGTGCATAACGTGTTGCAGCTTCTGGTTCTCTTGCATTGAATTTAATAACTTTTGGTAAATACATAGCATTTGCACAACCATGTACAATGTGTCCACCACTATATGCAGCACCAGTTTTATGTGCCATTGAGTGAACAATACCAAGTGAAGTATTAGAGAATGCCATACCTGCTAAACATTGTGCATCGTGCATTGTTTCTCTAGCTTCTTTGTCACCTTCATATGAAGCAACAATAGAATCTGTAATTAATTTAATTGCATGCAATGCATGTGGGTCAGTATAGTTACAATGTAATGTAGACACATATGATTCAATTGCGTGTGTCATAGCATCCATACCTGTATGTGCAGTTAGCTTTTGAGGCATTGTTTCTGCTAATGTAGAATCAATGATTGCTACATCAGGTGTAATGTTAAAGTCTGCTAATGGATATTTAATTCCTTTTTCATAATCTGTAATAACTGAGAATGCAGTTACTTCTGTTGCTGTACCACTCGTTGATGGAATCGCACAGAATTTTGCTTTTTGACGTAATGTTGGGAAACTATATGGAGTAATAATATCTTCAAATTTAGTTTCTGGATATTCATAGAATACCCACATTGCTTTAGCAGCATCAATTGGTGATCCACCACCGATTGAGACAATCCAATCTGGTTGGAATTCACGCATTGCTTGTGCTCCACGCATAACGGTTTCTACTGATGGATCTGGTTCAACACCTTCAAATAGTTGAACTTCCATTCCTGCTTCTTTTAAATACGTTTCTACTTTGTCTAGGAATCCGAAGCGTTTCATGCTTCCTCCCCCAACAACAACGATTGCTTTTTTACCTACTAAATCTTTTAAGTTTTCAAGTGATCCTTTTCCGTGATACACATCTCTTGGTATCGTATATCTAGCCATAAAATCTAGACCTCCTTTTTATCTACTTTCACATTCTAACACTGCAACTTTTATTGCGGATATATAAAAAAAGGACATCTCCATATCTTTGTGAAAATATGAACATGTTCTTTTTTCATGCTGACTTGTTAAACTCCCAACATTCTTCACAAGCAATTCCCTCACTTGCTTTTAGCTAACAAGTCGCTTGAGCGCATAATATCTAAGTCATATAAAGGACACTAACGAATGTTGTGGGTTTATACTACCAAATAACGATTCATTATTGATATATAATATTTATCTATGGTTATTTATAATGTAATATATAGCAATTACTTTAACTTTAGAAAAGCTACATTATTTCTAGCTTGATCTAGCTTATTGATGAAATCTTTATCTAAATCACTAAGTTCATAATCTTTACGATAAATAATTACATCTTTATAGGTATCACGAATTCCATATACCTTGCGTTGTACAACATCATAACGTTCCAGTAGGTATTCTGGAATTGGTGAAGCAAATGTATATGATTCACTCACTGTCGAAAGAAATTGAAATTGACTCGAACGTTCAAATATCGATAACTTGCTACTCGTTGGTTGTTCGCGTCGTTTCTTCAATTGATGAAAATATGGTAATACTTCATCTTCATATACGATTTCAATATATGGTTCAAGATCAGAAAGTTCAATTTTTTCTTTATTTGCTAATGGATGATGTTTCGACATTAAAACAATTTCTTGGAAATCCCAAAGCGTTTCCGTTTTTAAATTACGTTCATACAAGTAGTCTTTAAAATACAATTCATTTTTCTTTTCATAACGAATGACACCTAGATTAAAGCGATGTTCAGATACATTATGAATTGCCTTTAGTGCATTTGTCTCTTGGAATAATACTTCGGTGCGTACTTTAAAATCTAAACCACGCACGAAATCAAGAACACCTTCAGAAATATAACTTCCTCTAGGAATCGACACATCAAAGTGAATCGTTCCTTCTTTTTTCCCCGAAGCAAGATTTCCCATCGCATCAATTTGTGCAAGTACTTTATGTGCTTGCTCGATAAATTCTATTCCTAAGTCCGTTGGAATGGTTCCTTTGGGTCCGCGTTCAAAGATTGGAAACCCTACAGTTTCCTCAAGTTCTTTAATTGCTTTACTTAAATTTGGTTGTGCCATGTATAAGTTATCTGCAGCCTTTGAAATAGATTTACTTTTCTCAACTTCGACAACATACCGCAACAATATCGTGTTTATATTCATTGTATTCATCCTTTGCATATTCATTATTTTGTATGTTCTATAAAAAGTATAACATATCAATTATGGACATGAAATACTCTGAAGCTAATTTGTGAAATTTTTAACTATCACGAAACAATGCGATTTTATCATTTCATATTAATATATTTTTTCATCTCTATATAAATAAACTTGATCCTAACTTGTAGTTTTTAATGCAGTTTATAGCGATTTCTTAGTATAATAAGTTATATCATTTGAATTATTAAGATTCATGAAAGTAATATTTGTGTGTAAAAAATGTAGGGAGAGAATAATGAAAAAGAATAGATTATTGCTGATATCTTTTGTATTAAGTGTAGTGTATATTGTGTATGAAGTATTTTACTTAACTGGCTTATCACCATCTTCAAACAGTGCGGAGGAGGTTGGAACCGCTCTAGGGTTTATGCTAATTATCCCACACTTTGTAGTTGTTATAGTTGCAGTACTTTTTAATGGTTTGGCTCTTTTCATGAATAAACGAGCTTTTGCATTAACTGCAGGAATTCTTTATTCTGTGTCTATAGTTTTAATGCCTATTTACTTTATGTTTGTATTGGTACAAACAGTTTTTTGCTACATAGCATTTGCAAAAATGAAAACAGTGCCTATAGAAAAAGTAGAGAGTCAAAAAACTCTAGATCAAAGAAATTCCATTCCTCTCGTAGAGGTACATAAAACCGAAAAAGACGTAAATGATGAAAAACCATACATTGTCATATTAAGTTGTATCATTTTAGGTCTTTGTATTGTTGTTTTATTATTATTGTACTGTGTGTATACACTTACTAAATAGTAGCCGCTTGTAAATGTGAATTGAAATGAAAGAGGCTGTAACAAAATAGATTAGTTTATGATTTATGGAGGTTTATCAGCCTCTTTTTTTATAACTTTTATGCAAAAAACACCTTAAATATCTGGAATTAAGGCATTATGAAAACATCTATGTAGATTTTGATTGAACATGATTAATTTAATATGTTCGGTCCATGCTTCTTATTATGATATTTTTTTAGATTGTATCCAAGACAAACCAAGAGAACTTCCTTTTTAGCGTTTTTTAATCCTCTTCGCTGCATGGAATGGCGTAGAAAGCAGAATACGTCAAGCTGACCGCCAAGCAACTTTGCAAGAGCGTTTTTAGCATTTTGCAGCAGCAACAGAGGGAACAATAGTCACGCAAGACACAGGACATTGCTAGATAAAAATGCCCTACGGCGGCATGTTTGCTACCATAGGGAAAAGGTTATTTTTATACTCTAGAAAGGCGAGATTTTAAGTGTGGAACATGGTCTTTGCTCATCATCTCACTTTGCAAAGAAAGCTTTGCTTATTGAAACAAATTCATCTTGATTTGACATCATCGCAGGATGACCACCTGTTTCAAATAAGTGCATCGTTCCATGCCCGATTTTAGACAGCATTTCCCCGTAAATTTTTTCAAAATAAGTGGGTGAAATACTCCCGACAAATTCATCTTGTTTACTGCCTGTCATAAGAATATCAGGCTTAAAAAAAGCTAAATCCTTATGAAAAAACTTTCCAATCTCTTTTTCATGTCGAACAATCGCAAGTGTATCGTTGTCTACTACTTTTTCCCAACCATCCCCTTGCATCTGCTGGTAGAACATTTTCGCATTTTCATTATGCTTTGAAAGTTCTCTGTCCTCAACAACGTTCGCTGTAAACTCTTTTAGAGGTATTTCACCTTCAAAGCTATCTGCCACTACTTTTGTTACAAGCTCGGGAGCTTCCAAGGCTACATTGATAGCTACTAATGCGCCACCACTACTGCCAATAACATTTACGTTTTTATAATCCTTCGCTTTAAGAAAAGCGATAACCTGCTGTGCTTCATCAAACCACAAGTCAGCAGGAAATTCTGCAAGTCGGTCTGATTTACCATGACCTAGGAAATCTATTAAAATCACTTTGAAGTTATCACTGTATTTCACAGCAATTTCTGAAAACATAACAGACGAAGCAGTATTTCCATGTAGCATTAAAAGTGGTGTACCAGTTCCGATTTCCTCATAATAAATATTGTGCGATTTATAATTAAAGTAAGCCATAATAGCCCTCCTGTTTATTTAAGTTTTTGTTTTCTATATATACATAAGACCGATTTTTCTATAATGGTCTTGCCGTTACATCAAAATTACCATCACCAATGCCTCCTTCCGTTTAATCAACCTAATATAAATTTGGCTCATGCCGTTCTATATTTCTATTTGCTACATAAAAGAAAAGTAATCTCTCTGTAGCTTATTTATAAAATAGTACCAGTAATCCGCGATCACTTCAAGCGATGAAATATAACTTTTAAGTGGTTGTTGGATGTCAATTTCGATTGATAAATCTTGCGAAAAGATATGTTGTTTCCTGGTGTACTCTTCTAGCTGAGGAAAGGTATATTGGTGAGCCTCACTTAATTGTGTATTCATACATATATTTTTTTGTGACTGTATTCGTTACAGCCCTTTTTTCATTCGACAAACACTTTTCTTAAACCTTCTGTTGCTTGTTGAATATCACTTTGTCCTAGTATCGCAGAAACTACAGCAAATCCATCGATATGCATATTAGCATATGTTCTTGCATTATCCATACCAATCCCACCAATAACAACAATTGGTAAATCGATATGTCTTCTAATACGAGCAAGTTCCTCTTTGCTTACAAGAGTAGCATCACTTTTCGTACCTGTAGGATGCATCGCACCAACTCCAAGATAATCTGCTCCATCCTCCCTGGCTTGTATCGCCTGTTTAAGATTTGTTACTGAAACACCAATTACCATATCATCACCAACAATTTTACGAACTACATTTGCTGGAAGATCACTTTGTCCAACATGAACACCACTTGCCTGTATTGCTAGTGCAATATCGATGCGATCATTTACAATCAAAGGAATATTATATCGATCACAAATCCGTTTTACCTGGATTGCTTCATCATAGAATTCTTTTGTTTGATTGTTTTTTTCACGTATTTGTACAAGTGTACATCCGCCAAGAATTGCTTGTTCGATTGCTTCACATAGATCACGACCACCTAAACTTTGATGATCAGTAACAAGATAGATACGATAATCAATATTCGGTTTCATCGTATTTTGCCTCTTGTGCTATTGTTTGTGCATCTAATTTACCAATTTCATCAAGTATCCCCATATGGAAATGTCCAAGTCCTTGTTGTTTGGTTTTTTCATATGCAAGTTCTCCTGCGATACCCATACTTATTAATGCACTACACGTCGCAATAAAAGTATCATCGTTTGCTCCACAATATGCTCCAATTAAACTTGTACACATGCAACCAGTTCCAGTAATTGCAGACATTTGTTTATGTCCGTTATAAATTTTAATCACTTTCTTTCCATCACTAATAATATCTATCGCACCAGTACATGCAACCACACAATGAAATGTATTTGCCAAATTCACAACCATAGTTTGTATATCATAATCTTGAGCATTAATTGCAGCATCTACTCCGTTTGTCTCTGATTTTCGTTCAAGTAAAAAACATAGCTCTGATGCATTTCCACGAATTACATCACATGTAACTTTTGAAAGAATTTCTAACGCACTCTCATTGCGATATCTTGTTGCTCCTACACCTACAGGATCAAATACTACAGGTATTCCCTTTTGATTTGCTGTTTTTCCTGCTGTAATCATAGATGCAAGTGTTCTTTTGTTTATTGTTCCCATATTCAATACCACACTACTTGCCATACTTGCCATATCTTTTACTTCTTCAATTGCATCTGCCATAACTGGCGAACCACCTATCGCTAATGTAATATTGGCACAATCATTCACAGTTACATAATTTGTTAGATGATGGACCAATGGTCTTTTTTGTTGTACTTGTTTTAATGCGAACTGCATTTGCTGAATCATTTTGCTACCTCCACTATTTCTTCAACGATTTCATTTACGTGATTCAACAATCCTGCTTTCTTATATAGTGCATAGAAATGATTTGTTGGACCACAACCTTTTCCTATATTCAGTCCATGTGTAATGGCTGTTATGACATACGTTTTTGCAATACTTGTTGCTTCTCTAATCGAACGACCTTTTGCAAGCTGTGCAGCAATTGCAGATGAAAACGTACACCCTGTTCCATGTGTATGTTTTGTCGCAATTCGCTCAGTTTCAAAATGCGTAAAAACTTCTCCATCATACAATACATCAAGTGCACTTCCCTCACGATGACCGCCTTTTATAATGACGCCTTTACATCCAAGTGTAAGTATTGCTTTTGCTGCTTGTTCCATATCATCAACACTTTGAATTTTCATTCCTGTAATCTTTTCTGCTTCTGGAATGTTTGGTGTAAGTACTTCTGCAAATGGAAGCACTTTTGAAATAAGTGTATCTAATGAACTTTCTTCCATCAAAGGACACCCATTCTTTGCATACATTACAGGATCAATAACTATATGTTTTGGTTTATACTGTTCTAACTTACGTACTACTACTTCCATGCATTTTGGTGTAGAAAGCATTCCAATCTTTACAGCATCTACCTCAATATCTTCAAATACTGCATCCATTTGTTCTCCAATCATTTTAGGACTCACATCTTCAATAGAAATAACTCGGTTTGTGTTCTCAGCTACAACCGAAACAATTACACTCATTCCAAACACTCCGTTGGCACTAAAGGTTTTCAAGTCTGCTTGAATACCAGCACCACCACTACAATCTGAACCAGCTATACTTAATACGTTTTTCATCTTACCTCCTTGTATCTGGTAGGCAATCAGCAACAGTACATCGCATACGCAAAAAAAGACTTCGCATATGCGGAAGCCTTGTGTTGCAGCAACAAATCATAGATAAAAAAAGAGGACACTTCAAAAATGGAGCGTCCTTATCAAATACTATCTTTGTATTGATTGCTCCCTACGTCGGTCTTAACCAACAGGTTCAAAGGGTCAGGTTTTACCTTCTCAACTCCGAAGAGTCCCCCCGCACCACTATCGTAAGTGATATATACTTAAAAAGCAAGACTATATTAAAAAACACCAAACATATAGTTTGATGTTAATTCTCTATGGTGCGCTCGACAGGATTCGAACCTGCGACCTCTCGAGTCGGAGTCGAGTGCGCTATCCAACTGCGCCACGAACGCTTGAGTCCGTAACTTATTATATCATATTTCTTAGATGATACATGAAAATAAAAAAAGTCAAAACCTTGTGATTTCGACAAATTTATTACATGGCAGGGGCAGAGAGAATCGAACTCCCATCAGCGGTTTTGGAGACCGTTATCATACCATTGGACCATGCCCCTATGTTTTTACTGCTAGATAATCATAGCATATTCATTTTGGTATTTCAATATAAAAAAAGAAAAGACAGCATTGCTGTCTTCCCAAAAGAGAAAAGTTCTCACATCATTATATTTACTTAGCTAAAACCTGTTTTGGAGGGGCGGTTTTAACCAGAAATATAAATGTAAGTAGTACGGATAGTTATATATCCATAACCTAATAATAAACCATTTTATCAAGTATTACAATAATGTTTATACAAGCTTTTCTCTTAATACTTTTTAACTTTTTCGTATACTGTGTTGAGCTTTGTCAGAATATCTTTCAGTGTTTTTTCATCTTCGACCATTTCTTTAAGATTCTTCTCCAAATATGAATCATAAAGATTTACCACTTCTTCACCCTTTGAAGTTAATTTGATTTTCGTCACACGTCGATCATCAACAAAACGCTCACGCTCCAAGTATCCATCGTCTTCTAATTCACTTACGGTAATTGACATGTTCGCTGGTACCTTAGATAAATTGCTTGAAAGCTCATTTAACGTAATTGGCTGACATGTTCTTACTTCGCGAAGTACAAGTGTATGTGTCTTACTTAACCCTGTTTCTGCATAGTAAGATTTCATAGCTCTTTGAATACTTGCTTGAATTGCACTGATTTGATTTTCAATCTTCTCAATAACTACTACTGTTTTCATATGTTATCTCCTCTACTTTACAACTATATTATATAATATATTCTTTCTTTTTTGAAAAGTTTTTTTGAAAAAAAGAATAGTTCAATAATGAACTACTCTTTTACGTCCTCAATCTTCTTTAACATGTCGTTAAGCTCTGCACGAATTCCAGAAATTTTTCTTAAATTTTCATCAATATATGATTGTAATTTATCGATTTGTTGATTTCTTTCATTCATGATTTCCCAACGATTGTCTTGGTTACCAAGTGGAGCATCTTGTGCACGAATTTCCGCAATTTCCGCTTCAAGATCGTGATTAATTGCAGTTAAATCATCCAATTGTTTTTTACGTCGATTGATACCATCCTCTAGTTTGCTTCTAAATTGACCTTTTTTCTCTTGATAGAAGTCATCTTGTCGTTTAAAGAATGTGTTACGTGCGGTTGAAAATGCATCCCACAATTCATTATCGACATCTTTTCCAGCAAATCCAGCGGCTTTCCACTCTGCCATTAAATCCCTCATTTTTTGTGAAGTTTCTTTATAGTCTTCACTTAATGATAATGCTTGAGCTTCACTTACTAGTTGTTCTTTTTTCGCTTTTGCTTCTACTTGTTGTTTATCGCGTTCTTCAAAGAAAACGGCTTGTGCTTTATAGAATGCTTGGCGTGCATCATTGAATTCTTCCCAAAGTTGATCATTTTCTTCTTTGTTGATATTTCCTGATGTTTTCCATTCATCCATCAAAGTCTTCATTTCTTTTGAAGTTTCTTTCCATTGTGTTGATTGGCTAGCTTTTTTAGCACGATCAATCAATGCACGTTTTTTCTCACGCGCTTCATCTTTAGCTTCATCTAGACGAGCAAAGAACTCATCTTTCTTTGACATAATTTCATTGAATGCTTCATCAAATTTTCTTGATAGTTCTGCATCTACATCTTTACCAGCATATGGTAAGTCTGCCCATTTGTCTTTTAAGGCATATAATTTACCCATAACGTCTTTCCATGAAGTTGAATTTCTAAGTTCTTCCATGCTTTCAAGAATTTCTTCTTTTGCATGTTTTCCTTCTAATTGAAATTCATTACGATTAATTTCTTTCGTTAAATTCTTCATCGTTTGACGGAATTCATTTTCCAATTGCAAATTGATGTGAGCTGGGATATTTTCATCTTGAAGTTCGTCCCAAGTGTTGTGTAAAGTTTCTTGCACCTCACCAACAAGCCCTTTTTCTTCTTGGATCATTTGTTTTCCAAGTTGAATTAGTGCTTCTTTCTTTTCCTGAACACTTGATGCATCGGTTTTAATCTGTTCAATTCTGCTTTTCATTTCTTCCATAGTATCGCCCTCTAACTTCTATTTACTTCGTTTTCCCTTGTAGCGAACAAGCTTGTGTTCAACATGCGAGTCTTTTGCTCGTATGGATTGAATTTCAAAACTCGTTAGCGACTGGATCAACGGTGTTAACTTCGAGTACCCATAATTCCGTGTATCAAAATCAGGGAATCTCTTACTTAACATATTTCCCAGAGATGACATGTTAGCCCAACCATCATCATCTGAAATATCTTTAATAATAGCACGAACTTGTTTTGTTAACCAACGAATATCATCCTGGCTACTTACAATGCGCTTTTGAGTGACCTCATCATTTGCTTCATGTGAACTTGATAACGTTTCTAAATATATAAACTTTTCACATGCGACGATGAATGGTCTAGGAGTTTTCTTTTCTCCAACTCCAATAACGATTTTACCAGCTTCACGTAAACGTGCAGCAAGTCTAGTAAAATCACTATCACTACTTATAATACAAAATCCATCAACTTTATCTTCATACAAAATATCCATTGCATCAATGATGAGTGCAGAATCTGTCGCGTTTTTTCCAACGGTATATGAATACTGTTGAATCGGTTGAATCGAATATTCCAATAGAACATCTTTCCACTTGTTCATATGCGAGTCTGTCCAATCACCATAGATTCGCTTATGCGTTGGTAAACCATAATTCGGAATCTCTTCCATGATATAACCAATATACTTTGCCGATACGTTATCTGCGTCAATCAATAAAGCTAGATTAATGTCATCTTTCATTATTATTACCCCTTATACTTTTCAACTCTATAACATAGATTATTGAAAATTACTATCATTTATTAGTATACCATTGATAAACAACTTTTGCGCGTTAATTTAACGGACTTTTCTTATAAAATGCATAAAATGTATCCTTATAGTCCATAATTAACCTATTTTCTTTGTTCTTTACCATTTCCATATGAAGATTTTAGATAAATGAAAAAGACACCAGTGATTTTGGTGTCGTAATTTTAACTGCTTTTTGTAGTATTTGCTCGCTTTCGAATTTTACGCAAGCGTAGCAACAATAAACCAAGTGCAACAGTTATAAAACCGCAAAACTCAGCCATATATGTATTCGAACTATGCTCACGATATAAGTATTCTTGTGACATGAGTACATCCTTTGCACGACTTGCCTTACTATGTGCTTCATAACTTCGAATTTCAATATTCGCTTGCGTTGATATATCAAGTGTATCATTATCAACAATAGCTTCATAAGTAATGATTGCATGTTTACCCGCTGCTAGTTCATCAATTTTAAAATTCACATATCGTTTTTCACTTGTATTTTTTTCGTCATTAACATATGTAATGTTATCTTCTAAGAATTCCACTAACACAATATTACGTAAATCCATCGAACCATTGTTATAAACATCTATTTGATAGGTAATAGTATTGCCATCGATTTTCTTTATTCGCTTTTTTGTTTCGAGCTGACTATTTAATACAGATACTTCTCGCAATTGATATAGTGGCATCATAATTTGATTTCCACTAGCTATGCCATCAACACTTGCAAGTAATTCCCTGTAATTTAGTTGTGCTTTATCTGTTGTTGAATAATTGTGCGTACCTGTTGTGGTGTATCGTATGTCTTCATCCATCTTTGTGTAAAAAGATAGCCGTTGACCATCTAAACCAATCGCTCCAATATTCCACTGATATGCTTTTGCATCTTTTGATATTTCTAACAATGAACTTGGGACTTGATCAATACCAGTATATTGTTTGTCACCAATGGTAATTGGGTGTGTAATATCACAATATATAGTAAATGCTTCAGATAGTGTAAAAGTTAAATTCACTTCAGGTCTTGTAACTAACTCTGTAGTCAAACTCTTAAAGTATTCAACAAAGTGATTTTCACTTGTTGCATTCATAAAATGTGTTTCATCAGAAGCGAATGCACGTAATACAGTATCATTTTCAACATGAATACCTGTTGCAAATATCTCGACATCATCTAACATTTTTATACGGTTGATGATGGGTAGTGATGTTTGATCATGAGTAGATGCTCCATCTGAAATCAAAATGATTTTCATTGGTACACTTTCCCTTTGTTGTTTTCTTTCATTTACAATCTTTTCAACATAAGAAAAAAGTGCATCTGTGTTTCCTTCTACATCACTTTTTGTATTATGAATTCCTTCAATAATTGTTGCATATTCATTTGTAAAAGCCGTGTAATCCGTATGTGTTCCAGAAAAAGAAACAAACCCTATTTGATTTCCCTCACTTGCTTTCAACATACTTCGAGTGAGCGACTGAATCGAAGACTTCGCAATCGATAATCGATCTGTACAACCATCTACATGGCTTTGTGGACTAGCAAACGCATGGTTTTTAAGTTGTTTTGCATCCGCTTTGATATGAACATATTTCGTATCTTCTTTTTTATAATGATGTACCACTGGATTCCATGCTTCAATCATCTGCTGGGTTACTTCTGTATTTTTTAAATTGTATGTATTTGTGAAATTCTCCCACTGTTGTTGGGAAATGTTTGACCAGATCAATAAACCAAAGAATTTGTTTGGCTGAAAGTAAATGTCTTTATTGCTTGTATTAATAAATGTACGTGCAGGAATTTTATAATAATGTTCATCATGTAAACAATGAATGGTTTGTGCTGCGTAAGCTTGTTGTGCATACATATTCATAGAACTTGAGCTGTCAAGTACGAAAAGTACATCCTGTTGGTACGTCACTGGTTTTCCGACTACATCATAAATGGATTTGATAATTCCGTTTTTTCCATCTTCATCTGAAGCAATAACGGCGTATTTTTTAGCGATTGCTTCTCCTTCGTCGAGTCTTGATAAACCACGATTGATGGAGCGTTTGTAATCCACATCACTACCAATGGCAATTGGATTTTGATAATCATATGTACTTATATGCGAAACTTGGCTTATTTGATTATTTACTCTTCGTGTTTCAATATAATGATTTGGCGTTTGAAATTTGTGTTCAATTTGAATCATGCTAAATCCAAGAGATACTAAAAAAAGGACCATCAAAAATAAACGGAGCTTTTGCGATTTGAGATCCAATTTCCAGTAATGCTTTTTCTTATTTTCTAGTTTCATTCTACGTATATTATGCTCCCTGTCTTATTCTTTCACACACAATTATTATTTATACAGTAGAATGGTATCATTACACAAATAATTAAACAACTCATTCAAACGAAAAAAAGATGACTCGTTGGAATCATCTTTGTTCATGAGATTTGTATGTTATACCTAAGGCAAGTAAAGTCACCATATCATATCCGACTTCCGCTTTACACCCTAATTTGTTATATCCAATCTCATTTATTCTTTCTCTTTTGCATAATGTAGATATCATAGGATTACTGCTCTCTCCAATAGCACGCAATCGATATCTGATTTTTTACGCAAACATGGCTTTGCAAGTCTTCACTTACCTTACAATTCCATACCTTTGTTACACAGCATCCATACTACATATTATGTTAGTACTTCCTACCATGAGGTATTATACAATATTTTTTCATATTGTGCTTGTCTTTTTATATAAAGTATTTGTACTTTTTATTTCAATAACAATATAACTTATATTGTTATCTATAAAGAATCGGAATTGGTATCTATATCTTCCTTGTTTGCTTCTTTCTTTTTGTGTTTACTTACCCATAGTAACAACACTCCAACGAAGATGATAATCAACATCATTATTCCAACAATTATCCATAAACAATGCCCATTTGTCTTGACTGTTGGTTTGGTATCGATTATTTGTTGATTACCTATACTTGGATGTACTATTTCATCTGAAATTTTTGCCACTAAAATGTAGCGTCCATTGGTTGTATCATTTGAACATGTGCTAAGCAATAAAATACGATCATCCGTTTGAATCGCTGTATCTCTCCAATGTACAGCCTTACTTTGCAAGTAATCTACATACTGTGCTTTTTTATAATCTTGCTTGATTGCTGGTTGATATACATCCATATCATACGCATCTGCTTTTAAGATTCCCACAACATCAAGCGCGTAAGTCGTATCTTTATAGAATAATGAACCTGTTGCATTCTTTTGAAAAACTTCTTGTTGTGTAAAGGTATGAAGTTGTCCAAACATCGCATTTTTATTCATATGATGTCCATAAATAATACTATTAAAATCTTGAAAATCTTTGCTATTTCTAGCATCTAAAAAGATAGCCCCACTAGGTGAAGGTTCACCTAATGGATTTGTCTTCATGTACTTGCTGTTATTATTGCCTTGAACTACTGGATAATCAATAGCAGTTCCATCAATGGACAACCATGCAAATACATCGTTGTTTTTTGCAATCAATTCATCAAAGGATACATGACTATCAGTTCTTGGTTTATAGATTTTATATTGTTTTGTTGATGCAGCGATAGTTGTCTTGTTGTTGTCCCACATCGCATATGTACCATACGCTATCATCAAAATACATAGGAGAATGATGATTCGATTCATTAGTTTATGCATAAACCGTACAACAAGTATCCAAAAATCAATATATCCTTTCTTTTCTTGCATGAGTAATTATATTTCCTTAGTGACTTGTACGTTTTTTACGTAATGCCATATATAGTCCGATTGAACCAACTACGATTAATACAATAAATGGAAAGCTGTCAACGACAAATCCAGTGAAGTTCACTTCAACATGTGTGTTTGTTACAAGTGCTTTATTTGCATTTTCTCCAAGTACAGTTGGCTTATTTATATCATCATAGTATGAAATATATAGATCTTTTGAACCACTTCCAACAAGGGTATTTTTACCTGTGATTTCTACACCATTTTGTGTAATATCATATGAACCAGTATATTTAGCATCATGCGTTTCTGTTGCGCTAACCGTTGTTCCAGCAGGTAATTCTAAGAATACGACACGTTGCCCATGTTTTAGATTTACAGAGAGTGAAGTTTTTCCGTTAGGTGTTAACACAAATAATTCATCTGAACTAACTTTTGCTCCATTGTTTAACATATCCACAATATAATATGTATAATTTTTACTTTCTGTTTCTGTAGGTGATGTACCAATTGCAAAGTTAAACTCGAATTCTTTACTTAAATCTCCGTACTCACCAGTAACCCTTTTCTCTACCGAGAAAGAAACTAACCTTCCTGTTTCATCTACTTCTTGTTCATCTGATCCTGCAACCTTTTTTAATACATTTGTAAATAGCAATCCTTTTTCTGTTGCACTTCCATCAACTTTTTCATTATCTTTTTCAATTGTGATTGTATCAATTTGAAAACTTCCATTTACTAGTTTTACATATACGCGCATTTCATAGATTGAAGGATCAAAAGTCATACCTTTTACTTCATTCATGATTCCTGTTGCATCATTATACGTACCAATTGCTTCATTAATTGTATATGTATATACCCCAGGTTTTGTAAAACCAGTTGGTTTTGGAACTGCTACACTTTTTTCAATAACGTAACCCCCGTTTGTGGTATCTAATTGTTTTTCATTATCAGTCATTGAAATAAAAACACTATTGATATTAGGTGTATTTGATACATCTGTTGTATCGTTATATCCTGTCGCATGAAATTCATATTTAAATTTCACATTTGGAATTGTAATTCCATCTGCCACCAGCAAACGACTTGTAATAACAGGATCTACTGTTTCAACTACATCTGCTCTTAATACACCAACTTTTGTTGTTCCTATAATTGTCATACATAACAACAACACTAAACTTAAACTTTTCCATCTTCTACTACTTTTCTGTTTCATCTTTCTCTTTCTCCTCTATATCATATTTCTTCGAACCAAAGTAATTACTTTTCCATCAATTTCGTTTGTTCTCACGATTCCATATACACGACTATCTAGAGCATCTTGACGATTGTCCGCAAGCACAAACCATTCGTCTTCTTTTAGTGTGATTGGAAAGCGTATCCCTTTCTCATACGGAAGGGTTTGATGTGTAATATTTGGTTCAAACTGCAAGGCACCATTGATATGTAAACCTTCTTCAGTTATATCCACTGTATCTCCTGCCCCAGCAATAATTCTTCTTACTTGTTTTTCATCATCTTTTTGCAAAGCTACGACATCTCCTGCGCGTAAATCATTTTCCATTCGGTAATACAAAACGAAGTCTCCGTACGAAATGTAAGGATCCATCATATAATCTTTTACTTTGTATCCTCCAAAAATAAAAGTAAAAATCATGAATCCAACAACTCCAACAATTGCGATTTTCGCAAGTAAGTGCAAACCTTCTTTTCTTAACGTGG
The DNA here is from genome assembly GCF_004365815.1 of Breznakia blatticola. Taxonomy (GTDB): domain Bacteria; phylum Bacillota_I; class Bacilli_A; order Erysipelotrichales; family Erysipelotrichaceae; genus Breznakia; species Breznakia blatticola. The sequence continues at coordinate 11,103 of NZ_SODD01000005.1, read as the reverse complement.
CGTGTTTGTCTTTTTTCTCCACAGATTTATTTTTTAAGTTTTCTATCATCCTTTCCTCCACTTCCGATATTTATATGTTCCATAAGATACTCCAATACTTATTGGACAAATGATAAGCCACAATAAATAATTTTGTCTGTTATCAAAGCCAGTTACTGGTATTGGAACATATGTTAATACTTCTTCATTTTTTCTAATTCCGTTTGCTTCCACAATCACATCTAAATTAAGTCCATCGATCAATGCTTTATTATCCAGAAATCGAATGGAAAAAGTTATATGCATTTTATAATTAGATTCTAGATAAAATGCATCAATACCTGAAATTAACTCTCTAATTCTATAGAATCCATTTTCCTTTATCTCAGAAGGTGTATACTCATATATCATTATTTGATTCAAAACAAAGGAATTAGCATATGGTCGAAGATCCTCAAGATATGCAATGATTGGAACTCGTTTTCTTGCAGCATCATTATTTTGCACAATAAAGTGAAAAGTAAATGTTTCATCCGGTTCCAACACTTTATTATTATTTGGATCAACAATTATTAAATCCACTTTTAAGTTCGGTTTATCCATTGGAATCGAAACAAACGTTTGATAAGTTGCATTAGATTGTACTGTAAAAGTTGCATCAAATTTGTTGTGCATTACATTTTTTAGTTTATCTAGGTTATATCCATAATCTGTAACAATCTCATGTGTCACAAGTACAAACTGTATTGTTATTTTTTCACCGGGCTGCATATTTAATAGAAGGGGATTCGATTCATTCCACAAACTAGCTATATTCTTTTGTGTTGTTCCATTCAAATTGCTTTTTATATTTAGATACCCACTGTATTGAGTAGTAGCAGTAAAATCAATATATTCACGATTATCTTGGAAATACATACGAAATGGAACATTGTTCAAGGTTTGCAAACTTGTGTTTTTTACATCAATTGTATATTGCATATAATCACCAGGTCGAATAATACCATCATTATTGCTTACAAAGCTCAACTTCTCGACACGGCCATCTATTGACAGTTGTCCACCTAAAGCAAGTTGTGTATATACAAAAGAGTTTCCGACAGTTCCCGCACTGCGCAACACGGAAGTAGAACTAACCCCTAATGCTGTCAATTCCGCTTCATTTTTTAACTGTAGTGTAAACTTTGCTTCAAATTTTTGGTTTGCATTCAAGTGTTCATTAAATCGACCATTTATTAAATCATCTAAAGTGTAGGATCGTTCAACTTTCTGATTATCATAATAAACATCAACAGCTACGAGATTTGGGTCAACAAAGTACTTTAAGTTTTCTACAAAATACATCTCTACCTTTTGCCGTTCCATATCAATTTCACCAATGTTTTCACTTTGCAAACAAAATGTAATAAATTCATTTGGTTCACCGATTCCATTTTGGTTGTGATCACTGATCACTAGTTTTGATACAGGTACAGGCATTTGGATTTCAATTCCATTTGTCGCAACATAAGCATCTATAACACTCGTTCCATTCAACTCTTCAACAAGCACACTACTATTCATTTCACGATTGTAATCTCCGTAAAACTCTCCATCTACAGCAATATCATCTAGATTACGCATGTACAATGTATACGAAATTTCTATTGATACATATTTGCTCATCGTTAAAGAAATATCACCATTTTGCAAATCTTTAAATGATGCTAATTTTTCTTGATACCCACTAACTCCAGGAGTGTAAATCCGAATGCGAATTGTATCATCGCCTAAACTTAATGAACTATACGGATCTTCCAATAGCTCACCAAAACCTGTTGTATTATCTAACAATGGCATTTCATCTTTAAATCGAAGTCGCACGATTCCATCCCGAAAACTAGTTGCTACAATCTTATATTCAATGACAGAACCAGGTGTTGCTGATTCAGCTGGAGGAGCTTGTCCGTTAATGTCGTAACTTACAAAAACTTCACTAATCTGTGTTGTTGTATCCGTTGGATTTGACACAAATGGATCAACATCTTTACTATCAATTGCATACGTCTTTGAATACTGATCAAATCCAAACGTAATGGTCGCTTTATCTTGTACATTAGCATCCAATTGCATTTCATATGGAATATTGAATACAAGTTTTTCATCGTTTGCTATTGGCTCAAACAAAATCCCATCGATAAATAATTGTTCACCAAGCTGTTTAAGTGAAAAGGATCCTGCGATTTGACCATCAACATTCAGTACATCTAGCACTTCATTTGGCTGAAATGAAAATTGTAATTGCTCATAATTACTAAATGCAATTGAGAACGTTTCATCTGTTGCTAATGGATGTACATTTGTTGCTGTCGCATAAATTTGCAATTTATATACATCATCAAGATATAATGTATCCTCATATACTTTATGTTCATCCAAAGACGACAAAAAACGCATATCATCTACTTTTATAGATACGCGTTCATTAGCATATGCAAGGACATCTTGCTTCATGCGCACAAGAAAAAATGTACACAAAAAAGAACATACCATTGCTACTAAAATTGATTTTTTGTAAAACACTTTTCTACCCATCATATTAACTCCACAATTTCGACTGACACACATACTGCCTGCACTGTTTAGTTTATGATTAAGTATTGAATCTTGGCTATTATATAATTAGTTTTATTATATTGTCTAGTCTCTTGCCCTAGAAACCATTTGAAATGTCATCAATATACTATAGATATAGAAAAAGCGAGCAAATTTTTACTCGCTTTTTCTATTGAGGTAAATCTATTTTCTTAACTAAATGTTTTTTGCATGATCTTTGATAAAGGTACCATCAGACAATTCGTCAAATGCATGTTCAAGCTCTACTCGCGTATTCATTACAATTGGGCCACCCCATGCAACTGGTTCGTTTAATTTCTTACCAGCAAAGAAAATAAAACGAGAGCCCTCTTCTTTTGCACTAATGCGAATATGGTCACCTTCGCCAAACAATACTGCAGTTTTAGCAGCTATATTTGAGCCATCAACAACTACATCATTCACAATCGTAAAGATAAATACATTGTCTTCTGGTCGTGTTGGAATCTCGATACTTTCGTTCGCTTTTAAATCAACATCAAAAATTTGGGCATTTACATATTTTGGCTCAACACCTTGAACACCATCATAATTCCCAGAGACAACACGTACAGTTGCACCATCCTTTTCAACAACTTTGATATCATTTTGTGTAATATCACGATATGTTGGTTGACTCATTTTATCTTTTCTTGGAAGGTTAATCCATAACTGCAGTCCAAGAATTTGATCTACTGGACTTGGCATTTCTTGGTGCATAATTCCGCTTCCTGCATTCATCCATTGACTTTCTCCATCACGAATCACTCCTTTATTCCCTAAAGAATCAGAGTGTTCCATTTCTCCATGAATTAAATAGGTTACTGTTTCAATTCCACGATGTGGGTGAAATGGGAATCCTTTAATATAATCATTTGGATTATGCGAGTCAAATGAATCCAACATTAAAAAGGGATCGAAATCCTCTACTGTTGTATTTCCTAAGACACGCACTAAATGTACTCCTGCACCATCTACTGCATGAAATCCTTGTACTAATTTTTTAACTTTTCTTTCCATTAATATCACTTCCTTTACCACATCATAGAAGCAAAGTACACTTTAGGCAACTGTTTTGCCTAATACGTAAAAAAGATGCACATTTTCCAACATGCACCTTCCTTATCTCTATTTATTTGCTTTTTGTACTTCGTTAAATGTAATGTATCCACCACTTAAGTTATATAAATTTGTGTAACCTAATTGGTGTAATAAACTTAGTGCATAGTGTGCCCTTTGTCCTACCTGACAGTACACAACAATCGCTGTATCTTTTTGTTTTGGTAACTTATCTGTTTGATGACGCAAGCTGTCTAGTTCTATATTGATCGCACCTTCAATATGTCCACCAGCAAACTCACTTGGAGTTCGTACATCTAAGACAAAGTAATCATTTAGATGTTCTTTTACTTGCTGGCAACTTATCGTTTGATATATCCCATTAATGGAATGACTTGCTGCATATCCAAGAATATTTACTGGATCTTTTGCACTTGAAAACGGTGGTGCATAACATAATTCTAAGCTTGCTAAGTCTGTTACTTTCAACTTTCCAATTATTGCAGTAGCAAGTACATCAATTCGTTTCTCTGTACCTTCATATCCAACACCTTGTGCTCCCAGTATATCTAGGGTTTGTTTATCATACACAAGTTTTAGCGTTAAGTTCTTAGCATTTGGATAATAACTTGCATGATTTGCACGATGCACAATCGTCGTTGCTACATCATAGCCAAGTTTTCTAGCCATAAACTCATTTAATCCTGTTGATGCACCAACCATATCAAACACTTTTGCGACACTTGATCCAAGGGTTCCTTGATAATTGATATCAATTCCATGAATATGATCCGCAACTAATCTACCTTGACGGTTTGCAGGCCAAGCTAGTGGAATATACGTTGGTGTATTGGATACCAAATGATTTACTTGAATTACATCCCCAATCGCATATATATCTGGATTTGATGTTTGTAGTTGTTCATTTACTACGATTCCATTTTTCAGCCCTAATGTTAGCCCTGCATCTTTTGCAAGTTTAGAAGCTGGAGATACTCCAATTGCCAAAATGGTGAGATCAGATTCCAATTTACTTCCATCACTAAGTAATACTGTCTTGCCTTCATTTTCAAAGCCTTCTAAACCTACACCTAAATGCAAGTGCACGCCATTACGACTTACTTCATTTTGCAAAACTACTGCCATTTCTGGATCAAAAGGTGCAAGTATTTGCTTTGCTAAATCAACAAGTGTTACATCCAAACCTAAGTGACGTAAGTTTTCTGCCATTTCAATCCCAATAAATCCAGCACCAATTACAACCGCTTTTTTAGGATTATGCGTTAGCATTTCTTTGATACGATCTGTATCTGGTACATTTCGTAACTTCATAACATTTTTTGCTTCTTCAATACCGGGTACATTTGGCCAAATTGGATTTGCTCCTGGCGATAAAATCAGTTTATCATAACTCTCTGTATAAGATGCATTTGTTTGATGATTGTATACATCTACAGTTTTTGTATCAGGATGAATTGCCATCACTTCCTGGAAATTTCGAATATCCAAGTTGAATCGTTTTGTCATTCCTTCTACCGTTTGGACTAATAACTCATCACGTTCTTCAATCACGCCACCAATATAATATGGTAGTCCACAATTGGCAAATGAAATATATTCATCTTTCTCAAATAGAATGATTTCATCATCCATCGATAATCTTCTTAATCTTGCTGCTGCAGATGCACCACCTGCAACTCCTCCTACAATTAGTATTTTCATGAGACTTCCTTTCCTATTACCTTGATTTCATTAGTAATTCGACTGCTTCTTCAATATCATTTTCGCTTGCGTTTGTATCTGAAAGTTGTTTTAAATTATTCACAACTATCAATGCAATGATACGATCTACACTTGAACGAACTGCACTTAGTTGATTCACAATGTCTTTACAGTCTTTTTCTTCTTCTAACATCTTCAATATACCATGAAGTTGCCCTTCGCTTCGCTTAATCCGATTGACAATCTTTGCATCACACTTCATGTCTTATACCATCTTTCCTTTCCAAGCATTCATTCCGCCACTTACATTGGTAACATCATAGCCTTGTTTTCTTAAATATTGATATGCTTGTTTACTACGTATACCGGATTGACAGATGACATAAAGTGGTTGTTTCTTGATTTTACTTACATCAAAGTTCGATAATGGAACGTTCTTTGCCTCTTTAATATGACCACTTCTAAATTCATCTTTTTCTCTGACATCGATAATTTCGATATCTTTTTGTTCTTGTATTTTTGTTGCCAATTCACTTGTACTAATTGACTTTACTTTAGAAAAAAACATAAGCACCTCCTATACCCCTAGGGGTATTTACATACTCATAGTACGCGAATACCCGAATAATGTATATTGAGATGCTCATGTTCTTTTTTTATTTCGTGAGTCTTTCTACCAAACTTTGCTTTTCTATCTTCTTATATTGATAGAGTGGCAATGCAATTGACACGATGCCAATCACAATCATAAATACAATCATTGCTTCAATTGGATATGTAAATTGAATCGTATTATTTTCTCTTTGAATGAAGTAGCTGATTGCATACAATACACCACTACCAATACTTACCAATAGTAAATAAATAACTGTACTGTATAAACACCCTTCCCATACCAGCATACCGCGCAATTGTGAACGAGTCATTCCAATACTTTCTAACAATACTAATTCACGTCTACGGTTTGTTAGTGAAGTATGCATGACATTAAAGTAATTAAAAACTGACATTGCCATTAAGATGAAACTCATTGAATACAGTAGAATTTTCACCGATTGAATGTAATCATGTGCCTCTTCTTTAGCAAGATATGTTACAGATAAACTTACATTTTGAAGAGATTCCATACTAGCGGTTTTATTTCTTTTTACCATGATTTTTTGTATGATATTATACACTTGCATATCTTGTCCTTCTTCAACAAAGACCTCTAATTTACTGATTGTCTTTTCAATATTCAACTTTGCAAACCCTTGTTCGCTAATGAGGACATATGGCATATATTGTTGGTTAGATGACATATTTTTAAATTTTGGGAAACCACGTGTTTGCAAGTCTAAATAACCTGCGAAGATATAAGCACCAATTTCTTCATCTTGTTGATTATAGACATGTAGTGTTTCTCCTTCCACCTTTTTTGCCTTTTCTTTCATTTTCTTAGAAAATGAATGCTGATCTAAGTTGAATACACTCTCACCACTAGCAAAGTTGTCAATATTTGCTTCAATATCATTTTCCTTTAAAAAGGTTTCTAATTGTTCAAGTTCTTCATCTCTTACTATACGAAAACCCCCAATATATTCATCACCTTCTAGTTCTCTATTATCCACTTCAAGTAATGGCTGCCAAACTTTGTCATTCACATTAAATCGTCCATATGCTTGATAGCTACATTCGAGTGATGTAACACTATCAATCTCTGAAATATCTTGAAGAAATTCGCTATTAAAGTATGTATTTTCGGCTTGAATATCCATATCACCTGACATACTCCAATTCGTAAACTCAAAAGCTGGATCTCCTTCATACATATCAGAATAATCAAGAATCTGAATTGCCATAATTGAACCAATGCATAATAGACTTGCCATAAATAACGAGAAAATTGTTTTGAAAGACTTTCCACGATTTTGACTGATATTTCTCATAGCCATCTTTCGTAATGATACTTGTGTTTTTGAATAAATTTCTTTCCTGCGTGTTCTATATTTTCCATATGTAAAATACAATGCTTCTTTTGGAGAAATAGAATGCATGATACGTAAAGGAAATAACATACTTAAAATTGAAATTAGAGCGACAAATAGAAGTATCGCAAGTAACAACCATAGCCGTGCTTGGATTACTTCACCAATAGCAACTCCTTGCCCAGCCACAAATCCTGCCAGTAAATACGGGAAAACAAATTGAACAATCGCGTACGCAATCACACTACCAACAAGAGTCCCCGCAAGTATAACTTTCATAATTTGTTTCCACTGTATTTGAAACAGTTGTTTCTTAGTTGTCCCAATCGTGCGCAATAAGCCAAACTCGCGCACACTTTTCTCTAACGAAATTTGCATTATATTATTCACTAACAAAATTACACTCATCGCAATAACTGCACCTAGAAAAATAGCTGTGTCATATCCTCCATAAACCATTTCTACAGATGCATATGATAAACTATCTGTTGCAATAAATTGTTGTGTCTCATCCACGGTTGGTATATTTTCATATAATGTAAACTCAATTTCCTCGAATAATACATCATCTTGTTGCTTCATGACCAATGCATCTGCATCATTCAAGGTTCTTCCTGAAGCCTCTAAATAGGCGTTTGAAAAAAACGCACTTGGAGAAATCAGATGTGTATCAACATATTCGCTAAAGTACCCACTGAGAATAAATTCTTCTGTTTGAATTTCTCCAGTATCTTCTACATAAAGAGGAAGCACAACTGCAGCACCAATTTTTGGATCAATCTCAAGTTGCTCTATCACACTAACTGGAAGCATGACCTCATTAGTTTTCTTTGGATAATTACCATAAACATCTGTATACGCTGGTTTATATAACTCTTCGTAAGCGACTGAATCCACAACTTTACCCGTAAATAAAATATGCTCTCCTTGCTTACCAGTCATTACATATGATTCTTTTCCAACAATGTCGATACAATCTAGTTCTTTTGCCAACTTATATTGTTCCATCGTTGGTCGTTCCATATAAACAGTTGCTAAAGTTCCACTACTTCTAGCATACATCATATATTCACTATCCACTTGTGCAATCGAAATACTACTAATACTAAATAATAAAACAATGGCAAATGCGATTGCCCCAATTAATAAGCGATTACGCGATTTGTTTGCAATATAACTGTTTTTGGCTAACTTACTAATAATGGATGTATTGTTATTTTTTACTATCATAAGACTCTACCAATCCATCTTCAATTCGAATAATGCGATCGCATAATTGTGCTATTTCTTCACTATGTGTAACAACCACTATGGTTTGTTGATACTTCGCGGCACTCATTTTTAATAGTCCCATAACTTCCATGCTCGTTTTGGAATCTAAGTTTCCTGTTGGCTCATCAGCAAGAATAATTGCTGGTTTCGATGCAAGCGCACGTGCAATGGCAACTCTTTGTTGTTGTCCTCCAGACAAATTAAATGGAACACTGTATATTTTCTTCTCTAATTTAAGTGTTTGTATTATGTTTTCAACATATGTAGTGTCGATTTCTTTTCCATCTAGTTGCAATGGTAACACTATATTTTCATAAACATTCAACGTTGAAATCAAGTTATAGTTTTGAAATACGAATCCGATATTTCGTCTTCTGAATATAGTTAATTCTTTATCGTTTAGAGATTCTATATTTGTATTTAAGATTGTAACACTACCTGAAGTTGGATAATCTAAACCACCAATCATATTTAGTAAAGTTGTCTTCCCACTACCTGACGTTCCTACAATTGCAACAAATTCTCCTTGCATAATTTCTATATCAACGCCTTGTAAAGCATGAACTTCTAACGCACTTTCTTGTTGATATGTCTTCTTTATATCTGTTGTTTTTAATACTATCATCGTATCGTCCTCTCTTTTCATACTCTCATTATAAAAGGCAGTTATTACAAACTTATAACAAAAGAAAAAGGAATATAAAATCCCTTACTTTGGAAGAATAATACTAAATATCGATCCTCTATCTTTTCGTTTTACTTTGATATATCCATCATGAGTTTGAATAATCATTCGTGTAATATACAAACCAAGTCCTAATCCTTTTTGATTACTTACACGTTGTCCACGATAAAAACGTTGAAAGATTTGCGCCTCTTCTTCTTCATTAACTCCAATACCTTGATCAATAATCTCAATTTGCATAAACATCTCATTCTCATTGATTTGTATATAAATATCACTGTTTTCATATGAGTATTTGATTGCATTATCTAATAAATTAATAATTGCTTCTTTCATCCAATGAAAATCGTGAGACACCACATATGCTAATTCTTCATCAAAGTGTATTTGAACATTTCGACTGCTAGCAAGACCATCAATCACTGTTATTGCTTCGTATATAGTTGTAGTTAATGATTGCTCCATTGATTTTAACTGAATAATCTTCCCTTCAATTCGAGACATACGAATAAAGTTCTCACTCAGGAATGATAGTGTATCCATTGCTTTCTCAACACTATCCACATACTGTTGTTGTGTTTGTGTCAATTCTTCCAATTCGAGTAATTCTAGATACAACTTCATGTTTGTTATTGGCGTACGCATTTGATGTGCAATATCATTAATTAACAAACGAATTTCATCACGATCTCTCTCGATATCTTCTTGTTTGGATACAAATAGTGTGTTTACTTTTTCTAATTGATGTTGAATCTTTGATGACATAAACTCATCATGTTTTTGAATCCCTTCAACACGTTCTTGATTCATCATACGATCAATCATTACTGATAAGAGATTTAACTCCTCTTGTATTTTTTTTCGTTCTATAAAAAATATAAGAACCCCATATATTACAAGACAAATACAGCTTATGAGTAATGCCAAATTATTTAATAATAATGCATAGATAAGAATTCCACTTACTAGTATAATAAGCCCAATAAACAATACCTTTGGTTTTAGAAGTTTCATATTATGCAACCAAACGATATCCACTACCAAATACATTTTCTATATATTTTCTTGGATCCTTATCTAATTTCTTGCGCAGCCTACTGATTGTTACTGTTACTGTACTATCATCAACAAATTGTTCTTTTTCATCCCATATTGCCTCAAGAATTTGGGTCTTACTTAATACACGCTTTTGATTACGCATAAATAAATGTAAAACCTCAAATTCATTTGCTGTCAGAGCAACTAACATTTGATTTACATTCACCTCATGCCGTTCAACATTTAACTCAATATCCTTATAAATAAAAATATTTCCTTTTTGTTCATTGCGTCGTAATACAACTTCAATTCGTTTTAATAATACTGTCATTGAAAAAGGTTTGACTACATAATCTTCACAACCGTTGTCATACGCATGAAGCATATCTACTTCATCATCTCTTGCTGTTAAATATACAATTGGAATTGAACCATCTTCCAAATATTGACTTACTTCAAAACCTTCACCATCAGGCAATCCAATATCCAGCAAGACAATATCAAGTTCAATAGTATCTATCATTTTAATTCCTTCACCAACTGTATATGCTTGAAATACTTGATATTTGTGTTGCTCAAGTAGCAACCTCAATGCATGACTTAATTCTCTATCATCTTCAACAATCCCTATTTTCTTCATACAACTCCCCCATTTATAAGAATATTTTATCAAGGGATTGTTAATAAGTAAAACAAGATGGATAAATCAATATTTATCATTCTATTTTCCTACTTTTTAGTGCACAAACTTTTAACTTTTAGGTGCTT
>NZ_SODD01000004.1 GCF_004365815.1 Breznakia blatticola | reverse complement strand
TTTGTCTGCGTCAGCGAGGACTGAATCGACTTCCACTCTATATAACTAACGGGGCTCAATCACTTCACGCTTTCGCATTTCGGCTCTCAAACTTCTTTGACTACGCTTAAACCTAACGTCACCGCTTCGGCTCCAAGTCTAGGTACTGGTTGTTGGTTATTCTTTACCAGATTGGGAGTTTCACCCAATTATATATTATGCACCGAACTGGCGCACCCTCACTAACTCATTATAGCACAACAAAGACTAAAATAGTTGAGCAACACTGTCAGATAATTCTTTTTGGTAATTCTCTTTATTCACTTCAAAATCAATGTAATTAATAATTCGTTTATCTACACTGTTTAAGAAGTTATTATAGGTTTCTTGAATTTTCTTGATTCTTTCGTTATGTACGATTTGAATCGTTTCTACTTGAATAAGTGCTTGTGCTAACATTAACTCTAAATCTCGAATAACTAAAGTTGCATCACTTTGACTACAACTTTTAAATCGTTGCTCATAACAATCTTTTTCAATAATAGAATCATGGAATACTTTCACAAACAATGCAAAGTCTTGATCATTATTTCCTGGTTCTACTGCAAATAGTATTTTAAAGAATACATACCATTCAAAATCCTTATTCATCACTTCAATAAAGAAGTTTGAAATTGCTTTACTAAATGCATCTTTCGCACGTTTTGGCGGATGTACAACAAGCGCATTTTCAAAATCCATGTCATCATCTTGAATTCGTTTAAAAATTCCTAGTAACGATAATATTTGATCTTTATTGCTGTAATCCATTAAGTCTTTTTCAAATATATAATGTCCAAGAATTGCACTAGTGCCTCGTATATCCACACCAAAGCCAATCGAAGTTTGTAGTTTTTGTAAACACAAATCATTGATTGCTTTACTTATTAACTCTTCGAATGAAAATCTGGAATTAAAACTGCTCGTAATTTGATTTTCACCATCAAACGAATCATAAATAATTTGCAATTGTCGATCGATAATCACTAGATTTGCTTTAATTGAACTCAACATATCTTTAATCATCCCATCCGCTACACGAAACGTATGGTTTTTATAGACAAGTTTATGTTCAATATCTGACCAAAACGAGTTAACTAGACTTTTGATTTGCAGTTCAAAGCGTACTTTATGGGTTCCATTTAAGAAATATCCATCAATACGATAAATCGTATATCCATTCTTTTGTGTTTGTGGTTGAAAACTTCCCATATCAAGTGCTAAATTCTTATGATGATCATTAATATAGTATCCATCTTCCAATTGCACATTGAAAAATTCTTTCAATTGTTTATATGCTTTAAATTCATCTTCAATAAAACGCACATCAATTTTCAAACCAATTAAATCATGCATATTATCGATAATTGCTCTTGGTGAATCAAATGTCAAATAGTAACGATTACGAATAATCTTTTCACGTAAAGACATCTCTGTTTTAATTCGCGTCGTAATTCCAGTATGAATTTCTGAATCCAACATATTTAAAAGTGTATATTTGATTTCTCTAGTGATAATCAAATACTCTTCTTGGTTTTCCTGAAATAAATTAATGCTTCTGTCGATAATATCAAACATTTCTAATTTCATAGGTATAATCTCTAACGGATTGAACATCGTTATCTAACTGTTCAATCAACTCCTCCTTACTGTTAAACTTCTTTTCATATCGCAAATACTTTGAAAACTCAACAACAAGTCGTTTTCCATAGATATCTTGATCAAAATCAAGTATATGTGCTTCTAGCGATAAAAAATCACGTCGGTTGATTGTCGGATTATGTCCAATATTAATCATTGCTCGATACGTTTTCCCTTCATAAATCACACGTCCGATGTATACCCCAACCCGAGGTAATACAATAAATGGGTTGTACTCTATATTTGCTGTTGGATATCCTAGTTTTGTACTTCCAACTTTATTCCCATGGATAACAAAACCATCAATTGCATAGTAACGATTCATACATGAACTAACATATTCCACTTCACCTTTTTCTAGTGCTTCAATAATCGTTGTTGAAGAAATTTTTTGTCCATATAACTCAACTAATGGAATGATTTTTGTTGGCATCTGTTTTTCAAGCATTAAGACATCCCCTTTGTTTTGCTTACCAAAGCGAAAATCTTCACCAGCAACAATTGTATCAATGCATAATGATTTTAGTAATTCGATAAAATCAGCAGCACTTACATTTGCCATCGCTTGATCAAAATGTAGTAAATAACACTGTTGAATTCCATAAGAACCGATTGCTTGTAAACGTTGTTCGATATCCATAATTGTTTTAATATCACGTTCTGGATATAAAACTTGCAGTGGTTCTCTTGAAAGCGTAATGCAAGCAGGCGTTAATCCTTTTTGCTTTGCTAGCTCAACGGTTTGTTTGATTAAGTGTTGATGTCCTACATGTACCCCATCAAAGAAACCAATACAAGCAACTGTCTTATTCATTACTTGATAGTGCTTGTTTGCATATATATCAAATATTTTCATTACCAAAGTCCTCTTTCACTACCATATAAACCGTTATCTAATCGTTTGTAAATCGCTATACAATTACCATCATGTGTAATGCATACACGTTTTTCAGTCGTATCTAGTTTAATTTTCTTACCATGATAGATTTCCTCAATTGGTTCATACTCCACCATCTGTAAATGATTAAGCAATTCTTTAATTGGATATAATTTCATAGATTCAGGATGTAGATCATCTAAATTTGTTGCTTGATTTATATCAAAGCGACCCACTTTTGTGCGTACAAGTGAAGACATACAGCCTAAGTTATTACTTGCTGCTGCAATATCTACACATAGTGAACGTACATAGGTTCCACTACCACAGTGCACACGAAACTTTAGTGCAGATGCATCTAAACATTCAATTTCATAAATATCCACTTGGCGTGTTGGTATTTCTACAGGCTCGTTTGCTCTAGCATATTCATAGAGTTTCTTTCCATTCACTTTTATACTAGAAACCAATGGTGGAGTTTGTGTGATGGTTCCTTGAAACTTTTGTAAAAGTGAAGAAAAATCTTCAATTGGTGTAATTGGCTTTTCTTCTAACACTTCACCCCAAATATCATCACTTAATGTCTTTTTTCCTAAAGCAAGAGTTGCAATATACTCTTTATCTGTATCTTCTAAAAACGGTAAGATTTTTGTGGCTTTACCTACCAACAATAAAAGAACACCAGTTGCATTAGGATCTAAAATTCCCGTGTGTCCGATTTTCTTTGTCTTTAATTTTCTTCTTGCGATATTTACAACATCATGACTTGTCATGTCTGTTGGTTTGTTTATTACGAGTATTCCGTCCATAAGCCATCCTTTTTTCCTTTCATATTATACCATATTCGCTACAACAAATATGTATAATAAACTATCGAAATTGGTGATTATTACAATTTGTGAATTACGGTATTCTAAAGAAGTGGAATTATGTATAATAGATGCATGAAGAAAATACTGAAACAATTACGCAAAGCAGATGAAGACTTTCATTTAATCGAATCGAATGATTTAATTATTGTTGGCGTTAGTGGTGGTAAAGACAGTATGTTATTGTTATATGCATTATCACTATACCAAAAGTTTGAACATAAAAAATTTAATCTACTTGCAGTTCATTTAAAAATGAATTTCCCTGATATGGATAGTACACCAATCAGAGAATATTGTAAGAAGTTAGGTGTAGAATACTATGAAGAAGACACCTATATGAATGAGATTCTTGCGTATCATCAACGCAAAGATGGATCTTATGATTGCAGTTTATGTTCTACTTTAAAGCGTGGAGCAATTGTCAATATCGCAAAAGAAAGACAAGCAACTAAAATATGCTTTGCCCATCACGCAGATGATGCAATTGAGACATTTTTCTTAAATGCGATCTATGGTGGACGATTAGAAACCTTTCAACCAGATATCTATTATGAAGATAAAGAGATTCACTTTATTCGACCGCTTATTTATACTTACGAAAAAGATATCAAACAGGCAGTTAAAAAATACGATCTTCCAATCGTAGAAAGTACGTGTCCAAACGATGGAGTAAGTAAACGTGAAGATATGAAGCAACTTGTTCAAAGTATTTATAAAATCTATCCACAAGCAGATAAAAACTTACTAAATATGCTGAGTAATGAAAATATCCATTTATGGAAAAAAGATACTGGTACGTCAGAAAGATAACATTATTATGAATATACGTTATGCAACTTTAGATGATGCACAAACATTAGCATCAATTGAAGCTTCTTGTTTCCCAAAATCAGAGGCTGCAAATTTACATGCAATTATGATGCGTCTTACTACTTATGAGCACTGTTGTTTTGTTTTGGAAGTAAACAATCAAATTGTAAGTTTTATTAGTGGAATGTATACAAATACACCATGCATTTGTGATTCTATGTATGATTCTAGCGACATGTATCAAGCAGATGGTGTATATTTTGCGATTTTTTCTGTTAGTACACATCCTGACTTTCAAGGAAAGCACTATGCATCTACTCTCATGAATCATGTTATTGCTACTTGTAAAAGTCAAAATCGTAAAGGTATGATTCTTACTTGCAAAAAGCAATTACTATCTTTCTATGAGCAATTTGGCTTTAACAATCAAGGGATTTCTTCTTCTACACATGGTGATGCTGTGTGGTATGATATGTATCTAGACATCTAAAAAAGGACTTGGCAATTTGTGCTAAGTCCTTTATTTATTATAGATATGTATTTACTTTGTTTGCGATAGCTTGACTATCAAGTCCGTATTTCTTTAATAGATCTACAGGTTTTCCTGATTCTCCAAATGTGTCATTAACTCCCATACGAACAACTGGACATAGGTTGTGTTCTGCTAATGCTTCTACAACTGCTCCTCCAAGTCCGCCAATGATACTGTGTTCTTCAATAGTCACAATTACATCATGTGTTTTTGCTAGATCAATCAATAAGTCTGTATCAATTGGTTTGATGGTTGGCATATTGACGATTGTCGGGTTTCCTTCATATAAGTCTTTTGCTCCTAGTGCTTCTTGCACCATCATTCCTGTAGCTACAATAGCAACTTTTTCTCCCTTGTTAAGGATGACTCCTTTTCCAAGTTCAAATGTATAGTCTTCATTGTTCACTCTTTCTACTCCAGAACGTCCAAGTCTTACGTAACATGGTCCATCAATATCATATACTGCATTGATAATTGCTGCAGTTTCAATATCATCACATGGTTGGAATACTTTCATATTTGGAATTGCACGCATAAGTGCTAAATCTTCAACACTTTGGTGACTTGCTCCATCTTCTCCAACGGTTAACCCTGCATGTGTTGCACATACTTTTACATTTAGGTTTGGATAACAGATAGAGTTACGAATTTGTTCGAATGCTCTTCCTGCTGCAAACATTGCAAAACTAGATGCGTATACAACTTTATTACTTGCTGCAAGTCCTGCTGCTACACTCATCATATTTCCTTCAGCAATCCCCATGTTGAAGTGATGGTCAGCTCTTGCATTTTTTGCATCAATTGTTTTTGTACTTTTTGTTAAGTCAGCATCTAGTACGATAACATTATCTTTCTCAACGATTAATTTCGCTAAGGTTTTTCCGTATGCTTCTCTTGTTGCTACTTTTGCCATTACTTACTACCTCCACGTAAACATTCCATTGCTGCTTCGTATTGCTCCTTGTTTGGTGCAACACCATGCCATCCATAGTCACCTTCCATGAAACTTACACATTTTCCTTTTGTGGTTTTGGCTAGAATCATGGTTGGTTTTCCTTTGCAATTTCTTGCTTCATCAAACCCACGACGAATGTCATCAAAATCATGTCCGTCAATGTGTACAACATTCCATCCGAATGCCGCAAATTTCTCATCAATTGGTGTTGGATTCATAACATCTGTAATGTTTCCATCGATTTGTAGTCCGTTAAAGTCTACAACTGCACATAGATTATCAAGTTTATAGTGTGCTGCTGCCATAGCTGCTTCCCATACTTGACCTTCTTCACATTCACCATCTCCAAGCATTGCATATACTCGATTTGGTGAGTTATCTACTTTATTTGCAATTGCCATTCCTACTGCACATGAGATCCCTTGTCCCAATGATCCCGTAGACATATCTACACCTTCTACATAATTCATGTTTGGGTGTCCTTGTAGTTTTGAATCTACTTGTCTGAATGTTGGAATTAAATCGGTAGAAATAATACCTTTCTCCATTAAAATTCCATATAACAATGGTGAAGCATGTCCTTTACTTAAGACAAAACGATCACGATTGTTTGATGAAGCATTATCAGTATTGATATTCATTTCATCGAAATACAAGTAAGTAATGATGTCTGCACCACTTAATGAACCACCTGGGTGTCCTGATTGTGCTGCATAGACCATGTCAATGATGTTCTTACGAACGTTTGTTGCGTGTTCTTTTAAGTTCATACGTACCTAATAAAAGGGAAAAGTATTTCTCCCTTCGTTTTCCTTTCTGCATTATTGTACCATTTTTTATAGTGCTTGAACATTGGCAATACGGTACATTTTTTGTCCAATATTTTGTCACAGAGTATACCTATGTATATTTCTATCACAAAAAATGTATACTTATTGACTAATTAATTCAGAAGCAAGCTTTACAACTGGTAATGCTTCGACATATTTTTCCATAAATGCATCAAATCCAATAGCTTCATCCTCATGAGGCAATATGATTGCTTGTTTTGCATTTTTAAAGACATCTTCTTTCAAGTAAGAAGCTAACTTCTTTGTATTTTCTTTTGTATACTTGGCAAGTACAGCAATTCCCCATGCACCACCTTCACCAGCAGTTTCCATAAGCGCAACTGGAGTACGTAAAGCTGCTGCTAATACACGTTGTCCAACCTCTTCTGTTTTGAAAAATCCTCCATGTCCATAAATGCAATCTAAAGATACTTTCTCTTCTTTTAATAAAATATCCATACCAAGTTTTAGTACACCAAAAGAAGCATATAGTTGTGTTCGCATAAAGTTTGCAAGCGTAAATGATGAATTTGGTGTACGAACAAATAACGGACGTCCATGATCAATCTCAGTAATATGCTCACCTGACAAGTAGTTGTAGTTTAATAATCCACCACAATCAACATCTCCTTCAAGTGCTTTCTTAAACAATGTTGTAAATAGATCATGCTTTGATATCGTTGAACCAAAAGTATCTAATAACTGCTCAAATAGTTGCATCCAAGCATTTAAGTCTGACGTACAGTTATTAACATGTACCATAGCTACAAGTTCACCACTTGGCGTTGTGACTATATCAACTGCATCATAAACCTTTGATAATTCATGTTCTAAAACAATCATGGCAAAAGTTGAAGTACCTGCTGAAATATTCCCAGTTTTTACTTCTACTGCATTGGTCGCCACCATACCCGTTCCTGCATCACCTTCAGGTGGACAGAAAATACTACCTGTTTCTAGTTCGCCACTTGGCTCAAGTAATAAAGCCCCAGATGTACTTAATGTTCCTGCTTGCTCACCTGCAAGCAATACTGAAGGTAAGATATCGCGTAAGTTCCATGAATATCCATCTGTTTTTGCTAGTAAATCAAATGTATCAATCATTTGTTGATTATAATCTTTTGTTTCTAAGTCAATTGGAAACATTCCACTAGCTTCACCTACACCTATCACTTTTTGATTCGTTAACTTGTAGTGAACATATCCAGCAAGTGTACTTAAGAAGTGAATATCATGAACATGTTCTTCTTTTGCTAGCATTGCCTGATATAAATGTGCAATTGACCAACGTTGCGGTATTTTATAGTTAAATAATTCCGTTAACTTCTTACTTGCTTCTTGGGTCATTGTATTTTGCCATGTACGAAATGGAACTAATAGTTTATCTTGCTTATCAAAAACCATGTATCCGTGCATCATTGCACTTATACCCATTTGTCCTATCTTCACTAACTTTACACCGTAAGCTTTTTTTACATCTTCTTTTAATGCTCGAAAACTTGCTTGAATTCCACTCCATACATCTTCTTCACTATATGTAAAAATTCCATTTTCAAATCGTGATTGCCATTCATGATTTCCACTTGCAATCACTGTTGTATCACTTGCAATAAGAACTGCTTTAATACGAGTAGATCCTAATTCAATTCCTAAAGATGTACTTCCTGCAAGGATTTCTTGTTTTACTTGTTCTTTATTCATGCTTTACTCCTTTATTCAAAGGTAAATGTTGTAGTTGAAGTAAATACTTCATTTGCTTTTAACACAGACTTTGGTTCATTTTCGATATTGATATTATCAGGCATAAATGATGTTTCAATACATAGTGCACAGTGTCCTGTATATAAAGCTCCATCTTTACCAATAAGCGCTTCTTCATAAGCAGGTACATACATGTGATATCCACTTAAATCCGTTTCTACACATAGTTTATGTTTTGTAGTTGGATCATAAACTGTGACTTTTCTTTCTACATTATCCGCAAAATCAAAGTAGTGATCATATCCATTACAAAACTGAATTTGTGGATCATCTGCATCAATGTCTTTTCCAATCGCTTTTCCTTCTAAGAAATCAAATGGCGTACCTTTGACATCAACTAATTTTCCAGTTACCAAACGATCTGCATCCCCAGGTGCATACAAAGGTGCTGTTGAACTCATGATTTGATCAACAATTTCACCATTGCCTTGCCCTTGTAAAGCAAAGTATGTATGGTTTGTGAAGTTTATAACTGTATCTGCATCACTTTGCGCTTTATATGTAACAACAAGTGTATTTTCTTTTAATTGAAAAGATACATTGAAATCTAAATTTCCTGGATATCCTTCTTCACCATCTTTACTTGTGTAATGTAATGTAAGTATGTCATTATCAATTTGTGCATCAAAATAGCGCATATGAAATCCTGTAGGACCACCATGTAATGCATTAGGACCATTGTTTGTTGCTAATTGATAATCTATATTGTTGAGTGTGAATTTCCCATTACGAATACGGTTAGCAAAGCGTCCAATCGTTGCTCCAAAGTATGTATCATCATTTGGATAATCATTTACTGTTGGTTGTCCCAAAACTACATCCATACCATCTTCATTGTAGATAATATGGGTAATCGTTGCCCCTAAATTGATAATTTTAACACTTAGATCTTTGGAAGTCAGTGTATACTGTTCCAATTGATCATTTATTTTTTTTACAGTTATTGCCATACCTACTTCCCCTGTCCATAATACGCATTTGGACCATGTTTTCTTTTGAAATGCTTGTCCAATAATTCTTGTTGCATCACATCTGCTTTTCCTTGATGTAATTGCAATGTTGTAAATGCCATCGCTGCACATTCTTCCATAACAACTGCATTATGGACAGCATCAAAAGCATCGTTTCCCCAGGCAAATGGACCATGCGAATGAACAAGAACAGCTGGAACATCTACAGGATTTAGTTTCTTATCTGCAAATGTCTCGATAATCACGTTCCCTGTTTCAAGTTCATAGTTACCATGAATTTCATCATTCGTCATTTTCCTTGTGCATGGAATTTCACCATAAAAGTAATCGGCTTGTGTGGTTCCAAAAGCAGGAATTCCATATCCAGCTTGTGCAAATGAAGTTGCCCAGCGTGAGTGTGTATGTACAACACCATGCACTTGTGGCCATGCTTTATAAAAAGCTAGATGAGTCATTAAGTCGCTAGAAGGTTTCAAAGAACCTTCTACGACATTTCCTTCCATATCGACAACAACGATATCTTCTACTTTCATGTTGTCATATTCAACCCCACTTGGCTTAATAGCTACAACTTGATGTTCACGGTCAATCTCAGAAACATTTCCCCATGTGAAAGTTATTAATCCATGTTTAGGTAAGAGTAGATTTGCATCTAATACTCTTTGTTTTAACTTCTTATACATATAGTCACCTATTTTAACTTCCAAATAAGATCGTTGTATTGTAGTTCTCTTCTAAATGATGGTAAATCTAAGTCTTTACCAATGTGGATAAATTCAATATTCATGATTTCTGCAAAGTCTCGCATTTCTTCTGCAGTTAAATCATAGCTAATAGTACAGTGGTGTGCTCCACCAGCATAAATCCATGCTTCTGTACTTGATTCTAAATCAGGCAATGGCTTCCATAAAACACCAGCTACTGGTAACTTTGGCATTTCGTGTTCTTGTTTTTGACACACTACATCATGACAAATCATTCGGAAACGATCTCCCATATCTACAAGCGTCACAAGAATTGCTGGTTCTGCTTTTGCTTTAAAAGTTAAACGCGCAGGTGCTTCACGATCTCCGATTCCTAAATCATGTACTTCAATATTTGGTGTGGATTCTGCTAATGTTGGACATACTTCTAACATATGTGCACCCATATTCATTCCATTTTCTGGATCAAAGTTATACGTATAGTCTTCCATAAATCCAGTTCCACCATTTTTATCAATCGTCATCGCT
This sequence comes from Breznakia blatticola, assembly GCF_004365815.1. Classification (GTDB taxonomy): domain Bacteria; phylum Bacillota_I; class Bacilli_A; order Erysipelotrichales; family Erysipelotrichaceae; genus Breznakia; species Breznakia blatticola. The sequence goes on along the minus strand of NZ_SODD01000004.1, from coordinate 90,117 downwards.
TTCATGATTCGTGTCATTGCCGCTGTTTTCCAGTCACCTTCACCAGCAAAACCATATCCTTTGCGTTCTAAATCTTGTGCGGCTAATCCTGGCAATTGTTTTAATTCTTGTAAGTCCTGGAAGTTTGTATGGAAAGCATTATAGTCTCCAAATTCTTTCATTGCTTTTTCGATTGCAACTTCTTCTTTTGCTTGATAACGTACAGCATCTAAATTTTTTGTTGCTATATGGTAGTGTGTTTCATATTCTTTCATTTGTGCATCGATTTCCGCATCACTAACTTCATTTACCATGCGTATAATATCACCAACTCCATAGTGGTCCACTGTCCAACCAAGTTTAATTGCAGCTTCTACTTTGTCTCCATCTGTAACTGCGACATCACGCATGTTATCTGAAATACGCATAACCCGAGTTTTATTTGATTCTGCTGCACCAATTGCTGCACGCATCCAAGAACCCATACGCTTTCTTTGGTTTTCATCTTCCCAATGTCCGCTAATTACTTTTTGATTCATACGCATACGCGCAATGATGTATCCATGTTCACGATCTCCATGTGCTGCTTGGTTTAAGTTCATAAAGTCCATATCAATTTCATTCCACGGAATATCACGATTAAACTGTGTATTCACATGTAACAATGGTTTATTTAACACCTTAAAACCTGGAATCCACATCTTGCTTGGACTAAATGTGTGCATCCACGTTATTACACCTGCACAGTTTTCATCATTGTTTGCAGCAACGATTGTATCCTTAATTTCTTTTGCATTTCGTACGACTGGTTTCCAAACAATCGTTCCAATAATATTTGGATCTTTATTCCACCCATCAACCATAATTTTTGTGTGTTCATCTACTTGTTTTAATGTTTCTTCACCATATAAATCTTGAGATCCCACCACGAACCAAAAATTGTACTTTTTCAAACTATTCATCATAACCTCCTCCATTTTGTTGAATGTTTTTTACACTATTTCCTTCAACCAGTTTTGGTTGAAAGTCCACCGACTTGTTATATGTCGGTTTTTGAATCATTTCTAACATTGTTTTTGCAGCTGTACTACCAAGTTTTTGTAATGGATGTGCAACTGATGTAATTTCCACATCACTTTTTCCAATAAAGTCTGTGTGGTCAACAGACACAATGGATATCTGTTCTGGCACTTTGATATCATGCGCTTCCAAAAACTCAAGTAATTGATATGCTAGTGCATCGTTGTAGCAAAGAATTGCTGTATAATCCTTTAACTTATCTAGTAACATTTCATTCATAAAGCCCTTTTCAAAATCATCCGTACTGTACCAAAAAATATCTTCATCACTAATTTGTTGGCCATGTAACTTACTTGCATCATTAGCTCCTGAATATCGCAAATGTCCTTGGATATCATCATATTTAAAGAAAGAGAAGATTCTTCTATGTCCTCTTTCATACACATATTCATAAATCATTTGTCCTGTTTTGCGATCATCTAATGCAACATGAACGGATGGTAATACTTGATAACTTGCATTGATGAATAACAGTGGATATCCTTGATCCATCAAGCTTTGATACAAATCCATATTTGGATTTGGCAAGGCGCTTCGAGTTGGTTCAATAATAAAACCATCAACATTTGACTGAATCATAAGTTCTAATGCCCGTCTTTCATCACTCACGCGATTATGTGTAAAACCAAGTTGCATCGCATATTCATGATCTGCAAGTACCTCTTCAATTCCACCTAAGATCCTAGGGAAAATATAATCTGTATTATAGGTTGTAATTACTCCTACAACTTTACTTTCCTTTTCACTTCTCTTGCTTTTCTTAACATACGTTCCTGAACCTTGTGTTGATTCCAATAAACCCTCATTAATCAATAATGAGATTGCTTGTCTAATTGTTTGTCTTGAATATCCAAACTGTTTGGATATTTTTGCTTCTGTTTGAATTTTATCTCCATGATGAAGTGACCCCTTATCAATTTGGTCCTTGATCCAATTTGCAACTACCATGTACTTTGCTTTTGTCATAATACCCTCTTTTCATGCATACCTTAACAAAATAAAAATGGACTTTCAATCGAAAATCCACAATTTGTACGTACAAATAAAAAGTCCGTAAAATATTCATATGAAATCGTAAAATAGCAAAGATTTACACCGATTTGTATGTAACAAATTTCTCTGTATAAACAAAAAAAGCACAAGCGTGCTTTTTGTTTATATTATTGTCTAGGAGGAGATCTTTCCCTGTTTTAGCAGGTGGGTTTTCTGTGTACCACACTAGGATTCCTAAGCAATGCAAAGGCGTTCAACACAGTGATACAACTTCTAAAATCCCTTATCTCAAAGTGTCGGAAAATATGTAACTCCTAGACATGTATATTATATCAGTTTGTTTGGTAAAGTGCAGTCTTGACAACCAAGTTATTTATGCTTTTACTCTTTTTCGCTATAAATGACTTGTAAATGCAACTCTTCAAGTTGTTTGTCATCAACTTTACCTGGTGCACCTGTCATTGGACAACGTGCAGCAGCATTTTTAGGGAATGCAATAACATCACGAATTGAGTCAGATTTACTTAAAATCATCGCAACACGGTCAAGTCCATATGCAAATCCACCATGTGGTGGTGTTCCATATTTAAATGCATCCACAAAGAAACCAAATCGTTCTTGAATTTCTTCATCAGAGAAACCTAAAATCTTAAACATTTTCTTTTGGACTTCATTATCGTAAATACGAAGGGATCCTCCACCAATTTCATATCCATTTAATACCATGTCGTATGCAGCTGCATGAACTTTCTCAGGAGCTGTATCTAGGTATTTTAAATCTTCATCTTTTGGACGTGTAAATGGGTGGTGTTTTGCATAATAACGACCATCTTCTTTATCGTATTCCACAAGTGGGAAATCTGTTACCCATAAGAATGAGAAATCATCTTTACTTGTAAGTTGTAGTACATCAGCAAAGTGTAAACGTAATGCACCAAGTACTTCACATGTTGTTTGCCATGTATCACTACTAATAAGTACTAAATCATTGTTTTGTAGGTTTAGTACAGTAATCAGTTCAGCAATTTCGGTATCACTGAAGAATTTCACAACTCCACCTTGTAGTGCATCATCTACAAATTTTAAGGAAACAAGTCCCCCTGCTCCATATTTTTTTGCAAGATCAGTAAGTTTATCAATTTCTTTTCTTGATAGGCTTGCTTGTTCTGGCACAACAATGGCTTTAATGCTTTCTACACCCTTGAACACTTTAAATTCTGAATGTTCAAAAACTCCTTTGATATCTTTTAATTCAATACCAAAGCGATTGTCTGGTTTATCTGAACCATAACGATTCATTGCTTCTTCATATGGTAAACGCAAGAATGGAACTTTTAAATCGTAGTCTAAAGTTTCTTTCATAACCTTTACCATCATGTTTTCTAACATGGTTTGAATTTCTTCTTCTGACATAAATGACATTTCAATGTCCACTTGTGTAAAGTCAGGTTGACGGTCTGCACGTAAATCTTCATCTCTAAAACAACGTGCAACTTGGTAGTATTTTTCAAACCCTGAAATCATCAGCAATTGTTTAAACAATTGTGGAGACTGCGGAAGTGCGTAGAATTCACCTTCATGAATACGACTAGGCACTAAGTAGTCACGTGCACCTTCAGGTGTTGATTTTGTTAGGATCGGTGTTTCAATTTCAAGAAACTCTTGATCATCTAAGAAATTACGCATCGTTTTTGTGATTTTATGACGTAACATCATTTTATTTTGCATCACAGGACGACGTAAATCTAAGTAACGATATACAAGACGTGTATCTTCTAATGCATCTGTTTCATCTGCAATAATTAGTGGTGTAGTTTCTGCTGTATTTACAATTTCAACACCTTTTACTTTAATTTCAATATCACCAGTTGCTAGTTTTGGGTTTTTATCTTTACGTTCAGCAACAACTCCATCTACTTTTAAGATGTATTCATTACGTACATTTGTAATATGTTTAGCAAGTTGTTCATCAAAGACTAACTGTGTAATACCATAACGGTCTCGTAAGTCAATAAATACAAGGGCTCCAAAATTACGACGCTTACTTACCCAACCAATTAAGGTTACTTCTTCATTTACATTGCTTAAACGCAATTCTCCATTGTTATGTGTTCGTTTCATACTCTCTCCTACTCATGATGGCTGTGACATTCACAGTTTCCATCTTCACAGTGACATTCGTGTTCATCTTCACTTTGAAATAATTCATCCATCAAATCAACCACTTGATTTACAGGTACAGTAAAGTTTTCTTGGCTCTCAATCACCTTCACAGTCACATTTCCTTCAATTAAATCTTTTTCACCGACAATTACAGCTACTTTTGCATTTTTACGCTCTACGCTCTTAAATTGTGCCTTAAATGAACGATCTAAATAATCTCTTTCACTTGTGTATCCTGCAGCTCGTAATTCTGTAACTAATTGTAATGCAGTAAATGATGTATTTGGACTTAAGCTTAATACATAAGCATCTAGTGTTTTTTCTTCACCAAGTTCTACGCCTTCACCTTCTAAAGCGATTAATAGACGTTCCATACCCATAGCAAATCCAATTCCTGATAGCTCTGGACCACCAAAGTATTCGACAAGACCATCATAGCGTCCGCCACCAAAAACAGTAGATTGACTACCCATCTCTTTATTTGTTGATACAACTTCAAATACCGTATCTGTATAGTAATCTAGTCCACGTACCAAACGATCTTCGATTTCATATGGAATTCCAAGTCCATCAAGTCCTTCGCAGACTGCTTCAAAGTACGCTTTACTTTCTTCAGTTAAGTAATCTTCAATTCTTGGTGCTGTTTTCATCGATTCACGGTTGGCATCAATTTTACAATCCAATAAACGCAGTGGGTTTTGTTGTAAACGACGTTTACAATCCGCACACATGTTATCGATATCTTTTTCAAAGTGTTCTTTCAATGCTTTACGATACGCTTCACGACTTTCATTATCACCAAGTGTATTCACTAATACTTTTAATTCGCTCATTCCTAACGCAGAAACAATAGAATATCCTAAGGCAATTGTTTCAACATCAAGGTATGGATTTTTCGCACCAATAACTTCAACGCCAAATTGGTGGAAGATTCTCTGTCTTCCCTTTTGTGGGCGTTCATAGCGGAACATTGGTCCTACATAGTATAATTTTTTTGGTAAATCACCTTCACCAAACATCTTGTGTTGTACAAAGCTACGTACAACACTTGCAGTCATTTCTGGGCGTAATGTTAAAGAGTCTTTTCCATTAATGGAAAATGTATACATCTCCTTATTTACAACATCACTGCTATCATTTTCACGTTTAAAAACTGCAGTGTCTTCAAACATTGGTGTACGAATTTCTTCATAATCATAAAGCATGCAAAATTGACGAATCACATCTTCAATTGCGTGCCATTTCTTTATATCTTTAGGAAGGATATCATTAGTCCCTCTCGGGTTTTGAAATTGCTTCATCTTATTCTCCTTTTTTCTTTCTTTTCTTTGGTACTGGAGTAACTTCTTCCAGTATTTCAATTACCGCTTCAACAAGTTCGCGATTTTCAATATCCAATACATAATGTTCTTTAGCAGATGGATAAGGAAGACCACAACTGGCATCTTTCATAAGTTCTTCTAATTGCGGATGTTTTTTTACAAACACGGTATTATCACAAACGAGTAATATGGGTTTATCATTTGCATATACCATGTATTCACCAAACATCTTACGATGTCGTGTTTCATATGGAATGTGAAGTTGATCCATCACAAATTCTATATAGTCTACTGTTGTTGCCATCTACTCACTTCCTTTCATTATATTAGTAATTACAACATTTATGTATATATCTAAAAGAAAAACGTCCTTACTTCTAAGGACGTTTATACGCGGTACCACCTTAGTTCATGTATACATACATGCACTCAAGACCTGTAACGTTGGCTAACGGCTAGGATTAACTAGCATCTCCAAAGCGTCCTTTATGTAGTTTATCAGAAACTTTCACCAACCGTTTCTTCTCTAGAGACTACTTACATAAAGCTCTTTTTCTTCGATATATGTGAATATATTACCACGCTTAGTAAAAAAAAACAATGAAATGCTCACATTACATAATCGAAGTTTTAAATGAATCATATTCGTTTGCGCTTTGCATGCTGCTTTACTTCTCAATTTTCTTAAACTCAACCGTTTTATTCTTTAGTGATATTTTATTGACCTCATAACCATAATTACAACATTCCTTTTTGTAGGTTAGAAATGAATGATCAATTGGAATTCCAGTTATAGAGAGTATATCTTCATAAGATAGAACCAAGCATTTCTCTTCACTAGTACTTACATATTTCCATAATACATCGTATTTACTCATCGTCTATCTCCTTTACTGTTATTTTAGCAAATTGACATGCAATCGCATAATGTAATTACATTACATATAGTACAATTGCAAGAAAATGAAAGAAACTACCAACTAGAATAAATAAATGGAAAATCGAATGCGAGTATTTCATCTTTTTTCCTAGGGCATAGAAAATAACACCAATCGAGTATGCAATACCACCAATTAACATATATAGTAATCCAGTAAAACCAACTCCAGTAAGAACTGCATCTTTAGCAAGTAAAACACTCCATCCCATTGCTAGATATATAATTACTTCTAGTATTTGAAACTTTTTAAACTTTGAAGCTGTTAATATCATACCAGCAATCGCTACTAGCCAAATCGCAATACAAAGTGTCCATCCAAGTTGATTATCATATTCACGAATCGTACATAAAGCTATTGGTGTATACGTTCCTGCAACTAGTAGATAGATCGCGCAGTGATCTAGAATACGAAATACTTTCTTGGCTTTTAAACGTGGACTCAAACCATGATAGACACTACTTGTTGTATAAAGCAAAATCATAGTTGACCCAAAGATTGCACCACTAACAATACCATATCCATTTTGATGTCTTGCAGCTATCACTACGCATAAAACTGTTGCAACTATCCCTAATACACCACCAACGATATGACTAACCATATTAAAAATTTCTTCACCTTTTGTATATGGTGGAATTGTTATTGCATCTAATTTACTTTGTTTTCTCATCATTGCTTGCTCCATTTATCTCACCATCTCTTTCACAATTGTATCAACTGGATATTCTTCATCACTAATTAACTTTTGCATCATCAATCCATTTACACTACCTACAAGAATATACACAAATGCATCGACATTATGATTTGGTAGACGATCTTTTAGGATAGTGGCAAGTTGATGATGCCACTGATCATAAATACTTTGAAAACGCTTTGCTAACTCTTCATCACCAACAATTGCTTGACTGAGTAAATGAACATGCAATTTCGCTCTTTGATCTGCATGCAACACTTTCTTCATAATCGTCGAGAGTATGGTTTCTACAGAATCACTGTCTTTTACATTTTCAAAAATACCATCAGTAATTCCCTTTAAATTGAAATCGGAAATATCTAATATAATATCATTTTTAGCTGAATAGTAATAATATAGCGTTCCTTTTGAAATGCCAGCAGTTTTCGCGATATCTTTTAAACTTGTTTCCTTGATTCCCTGTTTCATCATCAAGTCAGTTGCAACACGTAGAATATGTGTTCGCATATCAACAAGAACTTTTTCTTCTTCATTTTTTGTTTCTAACACTTCAACTTCATGTTTCTTTTTTTCTTTTTTACTCATAACTACTCCTCTACCAGTCGGTCGGTCGACCGATATGGCAGTATTATAATACCACTTCATTAATTTTTCGTCAACGTCAACTAATAAAGTGGTTGTTTTACAATTATGAAACTAATGGTTTTTTATCATTTTCTTGATTACGACTTAACGGCAAGAAGAAAAATGATACAATTGGCATTGCTAAATATAGCACCATAATAACATCATGAGCAACATTTGCAAGTGCGATTAAAATAACATTTAGTAATAAATTCAAGTACATGCGCCCAAAAAATAAATGACGTAAGATTTGAAGATTATCCGTTCTATTTACACCAGATGCTACTACTTGATATAACATGAAAAGCAGTATCAACTGCACAATCAGATACAATATTCCATAGCACATCACTGATGTTGTATTTCCTGAAAACATAACCCATTTACTTATTACTGGCAACAAAGCTAGTAAGGCTAAAAAGATAAAATTGATTACTAATATAGATTTAGTAAATGCATGAATACCATTCATGATACGATGATAAGAAATCCAAAAATAAGCGATAATAAAGAAACTTATAAGAAACACAATAATGGATTTTATAAAGTCTGTGTACTCACTTGTTTGCGCTGGGATTGGTATTTCCAATACCATGACTGTGATGATAATTGCGATTACAGCATCACTAAAGGTAACTGCTTTTTCTTTTAACCAGTCAAAAGATTCTTTTGGAAAGTTATGATCATGGATCTTTTTTCTAGTTTTTCTATTCATAATACTACCTCAACATGCTTGCAATTATACAACTATCCAACCTAAGAAGCAACTAACTTGTATTCTACAAAATAAATAGACAAAAAAGCATACATGCAATCGCACAAATCCCAATCACTAAGTTTTTTGTTGGGTTTGTTGAATCCTCATCAAAGAAGTGCATTGTATCTGGATTATAATAAATTGTTTTATACACACCAATAACATCATCACTTTTTGCTTGCGATAGTCCCATATATTCATAGTGTTTTCCATCAACTTCTATACTATAAAGTGGATGTACAAAAGTTACCTCATAAGACGAATGATCATCACTACGTATTCTAGTAACTTCAGTTAGTTTAGTAATTTTAGCTTGCACAGACACCAATCGATTTTGTTTCACATCAAAATACATAGAAAATGAAGTGATTGCAATGACTAACGATAATAATGCAAATATCACATTACGAAACCCTTGACCAAAGATTTCAAGTTCGCTTGTATCGCTTGTTAGTGATACAACACTTGCGATGATTAGAAGTGCTACTAGGATATAAAATGACCATGCTTGTTTCGCTAAATCTTTTGTATCTTCTACTCGATACATACGTGTAATCGTATCTTGTTTGTCTTTTTCAATGTATACATCAAAAGTATCGTCGATTGCAAATACTTCCCTTGTATATGTTTCTTGAATATCTCCTATATACTGTCCATTAAAATCAATACGAATAGAATAGATATATTTAGGTGATCCTGTTGTTTGTTCAATCTTTAGTGATGTAACGATTGCTTGATAAACTGGATCATTTGCAAGACGTTTTTTATGATCTTTCGTCACACTTACATATAAAATCATCATAAGAATAGCAAAAACAGTAGTTACCACGATAGTAGCTACTGTATGTTCAATGATTAGTGATAGTATCAAAAAGACTATCGCTGTAATAATCGATAAGATAAGTGACATAATATCCCTCTATTTTTGAAACTATAGAATTACACGTTCTACTGAGTTTACACTTGTTACTTTCTTTAAGTTTGTCATTAAATTTTGCAATTGATCAAGATTTTGTACAAGAACAGTTAATTTTGTTGTTGCATGAATTCCATCTTCATTTACTTTACTATCCACATGTTGCATTCCTACTTTGCTTTGACTAGATACCGTGACAATATCACTTAATAAGAAATTGCGATCTGTAGAATGAATAACAAGATGTACTGGATAGTTTTTTACAGTACGATTATCTTCCCACTCCACATCAATTAGACGTTCTTTTAGATCTTGTACATTCGGACAATCTTTACGGTGAACTTTAACCCCTTGCCCTTTGGTAATATATCCAACAATATCATCACCAGGCACAGGCGAACAACATGGTGCCAAACTAATAACAATACTGTCAATACCTGGAACATGCACTCCATACTTACTTGAACTTTGTTCTTTAAGTTCCTTTTTCGTTGGTGCGTGTGTTTTGAACTCGATATCTTTACTTCCCGTTTCACCAGCTCCAGCTTTTTGGTGTGTCAATTTTTCAATCGCATTTTGTAATGGCAACGCCTTAACAAATATTGCGTAATACAAATCCGTTAATGTATGCATTTTAAATTGACCAGCTAGATTTTCAAGATGACGATTCACCATATAGTCTTTAGTTTCATAACCACGTTTACGTAATTCATCCTCTAGCATTTTCTTTCCTTTTTCTGCACCTTCTTCTTTTTCTTCTTGTTTGATGCGTTGGAAATAGGAACGAATTTTGTTTTTCGCATGATTTGATTTTACAATTTTTAGCCAATCTTCACTTGGTTTTGAATTCTTATTTGTTTTGATGTTAACAACATCACCCGTTTTTAGTTGTGTATTTAAAGGAACCAATACACCATTAACTGTTGCACCAATGGTTTGGTGACCAACTTCTGTATGGATACGGTATGCAAAATCCAGTGGTGTCGATCCACTTGGTAGTGCAATAACTTTTCCTTTTGGACTCATCACATATACATTTGCTTCAAAGATGTCTTTAGAAATCAAATTCATAAATGATTTTGCATCTTCATTTACATCTTCACTCATCAATTGGAAATCTTTGAAGAAGTGTAGTTGTTCTTCTATTTCTTTTTGTTGTTGGTTTGGTACATAGTTTGAGTTTTCTTTATAACGCCAGTGCGCAGCAACCCCACGTTCCGCAATATCATCCATCATTTCTGTACGGATTTGCACTTCGAAAATATTTCCCTCTATTCCAACAATCGTCGTATGCAAACTTTGATACATGTTCATCTTTGGCATAGCGATATAATCTTTAAAACGACCAGGAATTGGTGTATATTTCGCGTGGATATATCCAAGTATCTCATAACAACCTACTTCCGTGTTTGTTACAATGCGAATGGCAAGTAAATCTAAGATTTCTTCAAAACGTTTATTTTTATTTACCATCTTTTTGTAGATACTATATAAGTGTTTACTGCGACCAAACATACGGAATGGTAAATTATGTTCTTCAAGAATACTTGAAAACTCGCGAATCATTTCTTGGACTTGTTCATCACGTTCACTTTTTCTATTTTCTACCAATTTGGCAATTTCATAGTATTTTTCAGGATTTAAGTAATGGAAAGATAAATCTTCCAATTCATTTTTAATTTCACTAATCCCTAAACGGTGTGCAATTGGTGCATAGACATCTAAGGTCTCTTGTGCAATTTTCTTTTGTTTTTCTGGCTTCATGAATTGCAGTGTACGCATATTATGCAAACGGTCTGCAAGTTTAATTAAAATGACACGAACATCATTTGCCATCGCAATAAAAATCTTACGGTGATTACTTGCTAAATATTCTTCTTCATCACTGAATTTCAAGGAACCAATTTTCGTAACTGCTTCAACAAGTATATATACTTCTTGACCAAATCGTTCAATGAATTCTTCTTTAGTGACCCCACAATCTTCAATCACATCATGAAGTAGTCCAGCTGCAATCGTACTAGGACCAGTACGTAAATCAGCTAGTATTTTTGCCACATGTAAAACGTGCACTACATATGGTGCACCACTTTTTCTTTTTTGTGGCCGGTGTTTTTCTTCGGCGAATTCATAAGCATCTTGAATAAGTTTTAGGTTTTCTTCCTTTTTAATATAGGCCTTTACCTCATCCATAACCTCTTCAAACGTGATCAACTTGTCTTCCATAAAATTCCTCTTTATTACACAAATTATAACATAACCTTATGAAAAAAGTGCATTCGCACTTTTAGTCATATTGAATAATTGATTTAATCTTGTAACCTTTTAATAAGTCACGACCTTTTAACTCCATAAGTTCATTGAAGAATTCACATCCTACAACTTCCCCACCAAGACGTTCTACTAAATCAATTGTTGCTTTTACAGTTCCACCTGTTGCAAGCAAATCATCAATGATTAATACTTTTTGTCCAGGCTTAATTGCATCCGCATGAATATGTAATTCATTTGAACCATATTCTAAGTCATAAGCAATTGATTCTGTCTTTCTTGGTAGTTTTCCAGGCTTGCGAATTGGCACAAAGCCAATACCTAATGCATAGGCAACTGGACAACCAAAAATGAATCCTCTAGATTCAGGTCCAACAATCACTTCAGCACCTACTTCAAGAGCAAATGCAATTAATGCATCACACGCTTCACGGAATGCTTTTCCATCTTGCATAAGCGGTGTAATGTCTCTAAATAATACCCCATCAACTGGGAAGTTTTCTATTTCAGCTATATATTTTTTTAAGTCCATTTTCATACCTCATTTGTTATAATAACACAGATTCTACAATCATGGTTATTGTTTTTTTATTACGGAACGTATTTATTGAAACATCGCCAATAAGAGTCAACTTTTTATGCTCATAACTTGCTAATTCATGGCCATGATTAAAGTATAAAAAGTCCATATTTGATGTTTGTATTTTCAAGTGTTTTCCATAGCTTAATGTACTCATTTGAAATTCATCAATCGTACATGCAAACTTTGGTTTTGCAAAATCAATTCCAAAAGGATCCAGTGCTTCAAGTTTTTCAATACGATCAATGGTTAAGTCCTCATTTTGCAAAGGAATATACACTGCAACATCTTCCACACTTTCTTCTTTTGCGATTTTTTGCAAGTGCTGATAAATTGTATCAATATCTTTTTCATAAAATGAAATACCAGCTGCTTGTTTATGTCCACCATATGCAAGCAAAACATCATCCATATCTTTAAACACCTGTCGTAAATCTAAACCAACAGAACGAATACTTCCTTTTAAGACTCCATCCTTATTGGAAAGAACCATGGCACTTTTTCCATAGGTTTGTGTAAGCTTCATCGCAACAATACCATTAAGACCTTCATGAAAATCTTTTGAGTATGCAACCATAAAATCATCATCAGCATTTACTTTTTGTAATGCCATCGCTTCATTTTTAACACTGATTTCTTTACGTAAGCCATTAATTGATTTGATTTGTTTTGCACTTTGTTCAATTTGCACAATATTTTGTAATAATAAGTAGCGAACAATTGTATTTACATTTGCTTTATCTGCTAATCGACCAATCGCATTTAACTTCGGTGCAATTTGAAATCCGATTTTTGTTGTTGTCCATGTGCTTTTATCATCTGCAAGTAGTTGAATATTCGCAAACCAGTTTTGGTTAAGAAATGATAAACCTTCCTTGATAATAATTCGATTGGCATCAAGTACACCAACCATATCTGCAACAGTGGCAATTGCCGCTAGTGTTGTATGATAATCGTGTCGTCCGATAAGTGCACGACTAATCATGAAAGCTACACCTGCACCACATAAATGATGAAATTCTTCTTGCATGATTTGTGGATGCAAAAAGTAATCACAGATCAGTTCATCTTGTTCATAGCTGTGATGGTCAGTTAAGATAATTGTTAGGCCTTGTTGCTTTGCATATGCAAGTGCTTCAAAAGCTTTCACCCCGTTATCCACTGTAATCAATATTTTATAGCCTTTTTCAATTGCCATCTCAACGGTTTTCTTGTTTAATCCATATCCTTCTGTAAAACGATTTGGAATATAGTATCCACAAGTAATTCCAAAGATTTGTAGTGCATCATACAAGATGGTTGTTGAACAAATCCCATCTGCATCATAATCTCCACAAATAAGAACTTTTTCACCATTCACTTTTGCTTGATGTAATCGTTCTACAATTGGCTTAGCATCTGTATATGATAAGTCTTCTGTTGTTTTCGTATCATATAAAATTTGCTCAATTTGAGCTTTCGTAAGTTGATTATAACTAAACACTTTTGCCACGAGTGGATCTACTTGATACTGTTGGACAATGTTTGCTATATCATCTGCTTTATATTCTTCATATATCATGAAAGTATTGTATCACAGTTTACTAGTAAGCAATATAAAATCACCCGTAAAAGCACGAATTTCATTAAAGTAAAAAAGATTTCTCCATGTATAGCATACACAGAGAAATCTATATGTCATTTAATCGTTAACCCCAGGAATAATACGTTCTTGTGGTCCTTTTAATTTCTTTTGTTTTTTCTTTGGTTTGTTTTTAACTTTAAATTTTAAACGTAACACATACCAAAGTTGTGGTGCGATAAATAATGATGATACACAACCACCAACTAGTCCAACAAGAAGTGCTACGTTGAATTGGAAGATGTTACGGCTACCAAAAACAAGTAGTGCAATAACTGGTAAAATCGTAGTTGATGCAGTTACAACGGAACGTCCAAATGTTTCACGTAATGATACATTTACAATATCACGTAGTTGTTCTTGCGATGGTTGTTTACGCGTAAATCCTTTCAAGTTTTCACGCATTCTATCAAAGATTACAATCGAGTCATTAATACTATATCCAATGATTGTCAGCAATACGGCAATAACATCTGTTGTAACTTCCATACGTGTTATTGCAAATACTGCAAGAATAACAAACACATCATGAATCAAGGCAACAATTCCACTAACTGCAAAGTCCCATTTAAATCGGATACTTACATAAATTAGAATTGCAAGCCAAGATAGTAATGACATAATAATCGCATTTTTAACTAATTCACGACCGACAATTGGAGAAACTGTAGAATCTGATACTTCAATTTCCTTATATGTGTCTGTCATATAATCTGAAATTTGTTCACGTTGCTCTTCTGTAATCGCTTTTTTAATTGATACAGATGCAATTTCATTGTTTTTTCCTGAAAGTGTAATATCACTAGGTTCAACACCTAGTTTCTCGAATTCTTTTTGTAAGGTATCAGCTTTTAAACCACCTTTGCTTTCTAAAGTGATTTTTGTACCGCTTGAGAAATCGATACCAAAGTTAAAGACACCATCACCCTTCATTCCATTGAATCCCATAGATCCAATTCCTAACACCATTACAGCTGCTGAAATTGCAATAAAGTATTTTGCTTTACCAACAAAGTCAAAGTTTTTCCATGGTGAGTGATCTTCGTATGTTTCTCCTCTTTGCACATTTGGAATGTAATCTTCCTTAATTCCAAACCAAGATTTTTTGTTATCAAGGTATCCACTTTTTACAACTTGTCCAAGTAAGAAACGTACCAATGTTACGTTAAATACAACTGCTAGAATTGTTGAGATAAGCAACATTGTCGCAAATCCTTTAACACTTCCTGTTCCGAAAATATAAAGAATTAATGCAGCAATCATGGTTGTAATTTGTGAATCAAGAATTGTTGATAGTGAGTTATGACTACCTTCTTTAAAGGCATTTTTCACACTACGTCCAGCGTATAAACTATCTTTAATTCTTTCAAATGTAATAACGCTACTATCAACAGCCATACCTACACCAAGAACTAAGGCAGCAATACCACTAAGTGTAAATACTCCTCCTAATAGTGTATATAAAGCTAATGTTGATACTAAGTAAATCGCTACAGAAAGCGCAGAAATAAATCCACAGAAACGGTATAGTGCAATTAATAAAATCGCGATAGCAACAATACCAATTCCACCAGCTAACATTGTTGATTCAAATGAACCTTCTCCCAAATTAGGACTTACTACATTCGAGTAAATTTCTTTCATTTGGAAGTTTAAAGATCCTGAGTTTAATAAATCAACAAGTTCTTGTGCTTCTTCTTCGGTAAAGTTACCAGAAATCATTACCGTTTCTGAATTTAAACCTTCACTTACTTTCGCTGCAGAAATATATGCAGGACCTTCTTCTGTCTCTGCTTTTGTTGCTTCTTCAGCATAACGTTGTCCTTCTTGGTAATCCAACCAAGTAACCATCAATTTATCTGATGTTTGTGAAAGTGCAGAAGTCACTTCATAAAATTTAGCTGTATCTGCAATTTTCAAGTTAACAATTGGTTTTCCTTCATTAAAAGCTAATGATGCACCACCATCTTTTAAAACCGTTGCATCCATTAATAAGTTGTCAGATGTATCTCTAAATGAAAGTACTGCACTACTAGAAATTACATTACGTGCTTGTTCATTATCTTGTACACCTGCTAATTGTACACGAATACGATCCCCTTCAACTGTGATATCTGGTTCACTTACTCCAAGTACATTTACACGTTTTGATACAGAGCTTGCTACTGCTGCCATATCCACTTTTTTTGTTTCTGAACCTTCTAGTGGTGATACTTCATATAAAATTTCAAATCCACCTTTTAAGTCTAATCCTAGGTTCATGTTGTCTATTGCTGGTTTTGCGCTTACACCCACAATTCCAATAATCGCTATTACCGATACCAGAAAGACAACGAGTCTTTTTTTATTCATCCAAATCTCCTCTCATAACCCCTTCGATTTTATCAAGTCCCATGCTTGATCCTTTTTCAATTGCACAATACGACAAGTATGCGACCACGGTTGATGCCTGTAATGACATAACATCATTTACTGCATCATGGACATGTCGAATGGTCTTATTCTTCCAAACAAATTCTTTCATCGTTTTCACGACTTGCTGATACGTTATATTTTTGATTTGTTCACGTTTCAACTGACTTGTTTTAAGCGTTAGTGCCAAACGGACATCCTTGTCATTGACAATATTGTCCTTATTCAATTCCCTCACTCCTTAAATACCATGTTTTATTATATTATAAAACCGTGCAAATGCAAAAGAAAATCAACGCAAGAGTATCTTTTCTTTCAATTCTTGATAGCGTTTACTTTGAATCACACCGAGTTGTGCTTCTCGATAGTCATTTCCAAAGGCTCCACGACTTAAACTAACAATCGGTGGCATTTGGATTCGTTTGAAGACAGAATTTGCGATTTGCTTTAAAAACCACTCCAAATCTTCAATAAATGCTTTTCCATCATCTAAATGATAGTATCGTATCCACTTACCAATTTCTTCATCATAAATACTGCCATCAAGATAGTTTTCTAAATAGGCTTCCACATTCATCGTTGGATAATCAAAGAAACGATGAATCAATTCATCATGATAATACCATTTCATTGGATCAATTTGTGCATCTTTCAATTCTGCACTAGGAGGCATTTTCCAATCCAACATTCCATCCTTAATTTCAGGAATGAGTGTTTTTGAAATTACTTCCTTTCCAAAGTATGCATTGATTTGTTTAGCAAGTTCAAATACTTCTACTTTCGTTAAATCTCCAATTGGTGAAATAGCACCAATACTATCACCATAGAGTGTGCAGTATCCAACTGCTATTTCCACTTTATTGGCATTATTTACAATTACTCCGCCTTCAAGTGCTGCAAATGTACTTAACATATGTCCACGAACTCTAGCTTGAATATTTTCTACAACGAGTGATGGATATGGTTTTTCATAGCCATACATCTGTGCTGTTTTTTCAGTAGCCCCAACAACTTCTTCAATGGAACCATTTCGTAATTCAATACCTAATGTATCAGCAACTTGTTTTGCATTGTTTTTTGTAAGATCGCTATTGTATTTTGTGGCTAAGTTATAACCAACCACACGGTTTGCTCCTAATGCTTTTACAAGTAAACCTGCATTGATACAACTATCAATGCCTCCACTTAAACCAATAATCCACTTTGGTTGAAATGGAAACATTTGCTTATCAAATTCATATAAAGCAACTGTAAGTGCTTCAAGTATTTTATTTTCACAGAACGAATCTAAACGAATGCTATGGAAATCATAAACTGCATATTCTTCTTTGAATCCATCATTACATGCGAAGATTGGTTTTCCTCTTGTATCAAATACAGTAGAATCTCCATCAAATACAATTACATTTTTACCATTGTTTTGCATACCAACTGCATTTACATAAATAACCATTGGCATTTTATCACCAAGCTCACTTGCATGTTTCAGCAGTTGTTTATTTCGTGAAATTTCTTTATTGCGTGTATATGGACTCGCTGATACATTCACAATAAAATCAACATCTTGATTCGCAAGTATCTTCGTAGGATCGACACTGTAATCATATGACCAAATATCTTCACAAACTTCAAGTCCAATTCGATAGGTTTTATCTTTTGTTGTAAATAGGAATGGTGAGATGAGTGCATCCATTTTCTTATAGAGATAATTACTTACCTCCATCCCGCTTAAATAGAAACGTGAATCATCAAAGATTCGATAATCTGGATTTAAATGCTTGATGTGCATTCCATCCATGATTCCGTTTTCTTTTTTTACCCAACGTTGATTATGCGCAAAGAATGCACAATTACAACGCAAGATTCGTCCATCACGACCTTTTTCTATCCCTTCTAGAGCGCCATGATACAGGTTTCCATAGATAATACCAATCGTATCACTTAAGGCAAGGATTCGCTCATTAAAGCTATGTACGTACGCACAAAATGCTTCATCTAATAACTTATCTTGCAATAGATATCCAGAAATACACATTTCTGGAAATACGATGATATCGACTCCATCATCTTTGGCTTGAGCGATACAACGTTCCATGGATTGGAAGTTTTGTTCACACTTACCTGCTACCACATTCATTTGGGCTAAAGCGATTTTCATCTTTTGCCACTCCCTTCTTTATTCATAAATCTTATAATACTGTGTAAATTAGTGGTTCTACTTCCACTGGTTCTTTTGAAATTGTGAAACAATCTTTTGCTTGTTTTACAAATGATTCATCAAATACTTCATTGTAGTACAGTTTACATAAAGCTTCACCAGCTTCAATTGCATCACCATGTTTCTTATATACTTCAATACCAACACTGTGATCAATTGCATCTTCAATACGCATACGTCCTGCACCTAAAGCACATCCTAGTAAACCAATTCCTTCTACATGGATTTTTGAAATATATCCACTTGTATCTGCAAGTACTTCGATTGTTTTATCACTAATTGTAAGTTTTGATGGATCATCAACTACACTTGTATCTCCGTGTTGACTTGCGACCATTTCTTTAAATTTAGCAAGTGCTGAACCATCATTTAACGTTTTTACTACCATGTCGTGTGCTGCTTTTTCATCTGTACAAATTCCTGATGATTGCAACAATGTAACAGCAGAGTGTACACAAAGTTCATAGAAATCATTATGTACTTTACCTTGCAATGTTTCGATTGCTTCAAGTACTTCTAATGAGTTACCAACCATGCTTCCTAAGACATCATTCATACTTGTGATTTCTGCATTCACAACTTTTCCTGCATCTTTACCAATTTGAATCATACGTTTAGCAAGTTCTGTAGCACTTTCAACATCTTTCATAAATGCTCCATCCCCACACTTCACATCAAGTAAAATCACATCGCTTCCTGCAGCTAGTTTTTTAGACATAATACTTGATGCAATTAATGGAATACTACTTACAGTACCTGTAACATCACGTAATGCATACATTTTTTTATCTGCATACACCATATCGTTGCTTTGTCCGATAATGGCACATCCAATTTCACTTACTTGTTTCTTGAAGTCTTCTTCAGAGATGGCTACTTGAAAGCCTGGAATTGATTCTAGTTTATCCAGTGTTCCTCCAGTAAAAGAAAGACCACGTCCACTCATTTTAGCAACTTTTAAACCACATACTGCAAGTACTGGCGCAAGTACAAGGCTTGTCTTATCACCAACACCACCCGTGCTGTGTTTATCAACAAAGATACCTTCCAAATCACTAAAGTCATATACCTTACCTGTTGCAATCATATCTTTGGTTAAGTCAGATAATTCACGATCACTCATCCCACGTAAATAAATTGCCATCAACAATGCACTGGCTTGATATTCTGCGATTTCTTCTTTTGCATAACTCTCCACAAAGTATGCAATTTCTTGTGAACTTAATTCGTGTCTATCACGTTTTTTTTCAATTATTTCAACAATGTTCATTTCCTTCTCACTTTTTACGATAGTGTATTAACGTAAATCCTTCCTTTTTTTCTTTTGTTACTACGATAAAATCATTTGGATCAAAAGCTGGGAAAAATGTATCTCCTTCATAGTGTTCATCTACTAAAGAAATCCACATTTCATCTACATAGGGTAACGCTTCTGTATAAATTTGGGCACCACCAGCTACATATATGACATCTTCATTATTTTTAAATGTCTCTAATAGCGCTTTTAAATCATGTGTTATCGTTACAGCTTCATGATCGTATGTATACTCTGTATTTCTTGTTACGACATAAGTGTGACGTCTTGGTAATGGCTTTTTCATACTATCAAAAGTCGTACGTCCCATTACAATATTGTGATCTAATGTAATGCTACGAAAGACTTTTAAATCTTCTGGTAAATTCCAAGGCATCCATCCATCTTTACCAATAACCCGATTATCACCCATTGCAACTACTAGTGAAACCATTAGACACTCACCTTTCCGACAAGTTTTCCGTAGCTTTCATAGTTTTCGATTTTAATATCATCAATTGTAAAATCAAAGATATTTTTCACTTCTGAATTTAAAGACAATTTGCATTTTGGTAATGGAACACGTGTAAGTTGTTCATTTACCACATCAAAATGATCTTTATAAATATGTGCATCTCCAATTGTGTGTACAAATTCTTTTGCTTCATATCCACAAACTTGTGCAAGCATTGCAGTCATTAGTGCATAACTAGCAATGTTGAATGGTACACCTAAGAATACATCTGCACTACGTTGATATAACTGACAAGATAAATACTTTTTATCTGCACTCACATAGAATTGTAAGAACGCATGACATGGTGGAAGTGCCATTTTATCGATTTTTGCAGGGTTCCAAGCACATACGATATGACGACGTGAGAATGGGTTATTAATCAACCCATCAACAAGTTCCTGGATTTGATCAATACCTTCTCCGTTAAAGTCACGCCACTGTGCACCATAAACTGGTCCCAGTGCTCCATGCACTTTCACAAATTCGCTATCTGCATCATGACTTTTAACCAACTCAACAAACTCTTCTAATGTTTCCCCATGATAATCATCACTTTTCTTGAAGTTTTCATATGGCCACTCATTCCATATTCGGACATTACGATCCACTAAATACTTAATGTTTGTATCGCCTTTTAAAAACCAAAGTAATTCTTCAGCAATCGGGCGTAAAAACATCTTTTTTGTTGTCATTAATGGAAATCCATCACGTAGATCATAACGTGTCTGATATCCAAATACACTACGTGTTCCAGTTCCTGTACGATCATCACGGTCTTCACCATTTGATAAGATGTACTTACATAAATCTAAATATTGTTGCATCTTTTACCCTCCTAAAATTTCTACTTCCTCTTTTGTTAATGCACGATATTCTCCTTCATCTAAATTTTCATCTAAATAAAGATCACCAATACGAATGCGTTTCAATCCTAGCACTTCATTATGTACTGCATGCATCATTCGTTTTACTTGATGGTATTTCCCTTCATCAATCACCATAGCATATTGCATGTCTGCAATTTGCTTTATTTTTATCGCTTTACTTATTTCATCATCAATACATACACCATCATACAATTGTTGAATATCCGCTTCTTGTAGTGGATGTTCCAAATCCATCACGTATTCTTTTTCTACATGACGTTTTGGTGATGTTACTGCATGATTGAATTTCCCATCATTTGTTAGTATCAACAATCCCTTTGTGTCGACATCTAAACGACCAACACATTGTAAATCAAAGGCATAGGGTTCAAAAACTAGATGCAAAACACTTGGATCTAGTTCATCATTATTGCTTGAAACATACCCATCAGGTTTATTCATCATAATGTAGTAGAATTCTTGATAGTCTAAGATAAAGCCATCATAAATGACTTCATCTTTTGTTTCATCGATTTTATAATCATCATTTCGTACAACTTCACCATTTACAGTAACTTCTCCACTGCGTATGATTTTTTTCACTTCACGACGCGTTCCATATTTTAAATGCGCCAAATATTTATCTAATCGAATCATCATTTACCTCTTCTGAACTTGTTTTTAATTCCATCTAAATCAAAATGGAAAATACTTTGTGGAATATTACAATACAAAGTAATTGCAGCATATACACCTACAGTAAGAATTCCCATAAATCCAAGTAATAGAAGAGATACAATCCGATTTCCACTGTAGTTTAATAATCCTGTCCAGTTAAATACCATAGAAACTAAAAACATTCCAACAAGTCCCGTTAATATAAAGATTAACTTTCTAAATGAGTATTTCCAGTTCACTTGACATTCTTTTTGGATAATATAGATATTCAATCCAGCAAAAATAATATATGCAAGTAAGCTTGATAGCACCATTCCTGGCACCCCAAACATCGAAATAAATAGACGGTTTGTTAAAAGCTTTGTCACTCCAAAGACCATCGTAGTATATATAATTTGTTTACGTCTTCCTAGAGCAATAACTAAACTTGCAAAAATAGGACATATCGTTGCACTAATTCCTTCAATGGTAAACCATTGCAATGTATTGACATATAATTCACTGTATTCACCGCTTACTCCATATAGCGTGTATAAAATCGGTCTAGCAAATAATGCCAAGGCCACACAAATTGGTAAGCAAATGTAAACAACTGACTCAACACATTCAACTACATATTTACTTACAACTTTAGGTTGATTGCGTTCACGTGCTTCTGTAATATATGGATAAATCGCTGAACTAAACCCTGGTGCTAATACCATTGGAATAGCAATTAACTTCATCGCTTTATAGAGTACTGCATCTTGATACATATCGATAATACTCGCATTAATTAAGGTACCTGATTGTCTACCAAATGCTTCAAGTCCTGGTTTAAAATCAATGATATTTAAAAATTGATCACAATACCCAAAAGCAGCATTAATTAAAAATGGAATTGCAAGAATAATCAATTCACGAAAGATAATTTTCGCATCAACTGGTTCTTTCTCTTGTTGGTTAGCTAATTCTACAACTGGTTTAATAGTTTTGGAGTCGTTTCGTTTAATGTAAGCAATGGTCACAACACCGGAAACACTTGTCGCAATTACACCAAAATAGACCGCCCAGTAACGTCCAAAATCAAGTACATAAATAGCAATCCCACTAACGATAAGCAAAAATAAAATTCGTACGATTTGCTCGACGATTTGCGAAGCTGAATACACATGAATTTCTTTTAGTCCTTGATAGAATCCACGTACACTACTTAGTATGGGAATAATAAACACTGCTAGTGATAAAATAACAAGTGAATTTCGATACAATGGAACAAGTGCTGGCTTTGAAGCCATTTGTGAAGCAAGTGGACCTGATGCTACTAGTAAAAACAACATACAGATAAAGCCAAAAGCAGTCATTGTATAAAATGACACTTTTCGTACAAGTAATGTTGTCTTGTAGTCATCTCGCGCCATATAACGGGATACAAGCGTCGCAATCGCAAATGGTAGACCTGCTTGCGCAATGGTTAATACATACGAGTATACCCCGTATGCTCCCCCATAAACCGCTTTATATTCAGCTGACTTTAAAATCGCATCAAATGGTATTGTATAAAATATACTTAAAAACTTCGCAATAAATAAACCCGCAGAGGATACTAATCCTCCAACGAGTAATGACTTCTTATTATTCTTCATGCTCTACCTCTTTTACATACACAACTTCACCGTTAATGATGGACGTGGAAAAGAACACTCGTACATTGCTTTGGTTTTCTTCCATATAAGAAACCATCACATAAATATCAAATGTGTTTGTTTCACTTTCCCCATTCACAGCTAAACCTTTTGGATAGCCACGACTAGCATCCACCTGATTTGGAATTAATCCATATGTTTCTTCTTCAAAAATACCGATCGAAGGTTCCATTTTAGATTCTGAAGTACGTTCAGGATCAAGTGCCATCATTTGTACTTGATTCATCAATACCTTAGGTTCATCAATAATCACTGTATACGATACAGCATCACCTTCTAATTCATGAATTTCAAAAGTGAAATTAAAGGGTATATCATAACTATCCGAACCGTTTTGTGCATTGGCAACAATTCGTTCTTTAAATACATTATAAATTTGCATTGCTTGTGAACTCGCTTCATCACTAGTTTTACAACTAACAAGGAGTACGGCTGCAATCAAGCATAAGAGTGTTTTTTTTCGCATAATTACCTCTAGATGATTATACCATAATTGGACTTAGAATAAAGTGATTTTGGTATTGTCTTTGTTCACGAAAACTTCAGAAAAGAAAAGACGTACATTGCTGTACGCCATTTGTTAGATAAGCTCTAATACGTAGTAATTACGTTTTCCTTTTTTTACAATTGTGTAGTTATTGATAATACATTGTTCTTTATTTACATTGTATTCTACATCTGTCACTTTAATTCCGTTAATCGCAATTGAATTTCCACTAACAAATTCACGTGCTTCACGTTTACTAGATGCAATATTGCTTTCTACTAAACAATTGACAATATCCATTCCTTCTTTAACTTGAATTGTATCAAATCCACGAATTGCATCAGCAAGTTCATTTTTATCAAGATCTTGAATATTTCCTTTAAATAGTGCATTCGTAATACGTAATGCCTTATCGTATTCATCTTCTCCGTGTAAGTATGTAACTACTTCTTTAGCAAGTACTTTTTGTGCTTCACGTTTGAATGGTTCTGTTTTTACTTTTTCTTCTAATGCTTCAATGGTTGGACGATCTAAGAACGTTAATTTCTTTAAGTAGTCAATTACTTTTTCATCTTCTGCATTAACTAAGAATTGGTAAAGTTCATATGAAGATGTTTGGTTTTTATCTAACCAAATTGCTTTTCCTTCACTTTTTCCAAATTTTGTACCATCTGCTTTCGTGATTAGCGGCATTGTAAACCCAAAGGCTTCTTTACCTGTCTTTTTACGGATCAATTCAATTCCTGCAGTAATGTTTCCCCATTGGTCTTGTCCACCAACTTGCAATACTGTATTTTTGTTATCAAATAAGTGTAAGAAATCTAACGCTTGTAAAATCATGTAAGAAAATTCTGTATATGTAATACCAATATCCATTCTTGATTTTACAGTTTCTTTAGCTAGCATATAGTTCAAGTTAAAGTATTTTCCATAATCACGAAGATAATCAATGAAGTTTAAATCTTTCATCCAGTCATAATTATTCACAACTTCAAAACCAAAGATATCTTCTACTTGTTTGCGTAGTTTACGGTAGTTATGATCCAATTGTTCTTTGGTAATCATCGGACGTTCGGTATTAGGTTTTGGATCCCCAATAAGTCCTGTCCCTCCACCAACTAATAAAATTGGGTGATGTCCTGCATCTTTCAAACGTTTTGCGATTAGAAAACTAGAGTAGTGTCCAATATGTAAGGAATCTCCTGTTGGATCTGTTCCAATGTAAAATGTAATACTCTTGTTGTTTAACATGTCTTCAATTTCTGGAGAACTTATATCATTGATAAGTCCACGCCATTGTAATTCTTCAAATAATTTCATCTCATATCTCCTCAAAATAAAAAAACGCCCTCATCTAAGGACGTTATAAACGCGGTACCACCTTAGTTCATAAGTAAACTTATGCACTTAACTCCTTAACGCTGAGTTGCGTAAACGCTCATAGGTGTATTTCCCAATTCTTTTGCATGGCTTGCACCAACCGCCACTTCTCTATTGCTTCATTATTAGGTTCTTGTCTAATCTACACGTTTATTTTGTTGTTTGTCTTGGAGTAAACACATAGCTTAACTCCGTTTCTCTATTATAACTGTCATGTTCATCATCTTGCAACATTTTTGTCATAATTCGCATTGACACTGCACCTAAATCATAGTCAGGAATTTTGAATCCTGAAATTTGTGGACGTGCCATTACGTTATATTTACTATCTAATACACAAACAAGTTGCATATCATTTGGAATATCAATTCCTACTTCTTTGGCAACGTTTAACACAGCCATCGCTTGTGAATCACGGTATGTGAACACAAATTCATGTGTATTGTTGTTGAAGTATTCTTTTAAGTACTCATATGATGAGCGGTATTCTTTTGGAATCGTAATATAGTTTTCAAACACTTCACCGTGTTCTTCATATACACGTTTTAATCCTTTGTATAATTCTTCAATCATCGCAGGATTTTTACGGTCTTCAACTAAAGCCATATTGCGAATTCCTGATTCATATAATTGTGAAGCATAATCATAAATCAGTGCTTCATAATCAACATATACCGAGCAAATATTGTTGTTAGAAATACGGTTTCCAATAACAACAATTGGAACATCATAGTTTGTTAGTGTTGCAATATCGTCGTTATTTAACTTGTCATTAAAAATCACCACTCCATCAACTCGTGATTTAATAATGGTTTCAATGATATCACTTGTTGCTGAAATTCCTTCAGTTGTCGTATGTAATACCATGTTGTAGTTATATAATTTTGCAACATCAATTAACCCATTAATAATTTGTCCAGTATAGAAGAAACTTGCTTCTGGAATCACAAAGGCAATCGTTGTTGTCTTTTGTAAAGCAAGACCTTGCGCAATCGCATTTGGCTTGTATCCTAGTTTCTCAATTGCTTCTTGAACTTTTAGACGTGTGTCTTCACGTACCACTTCTGAGCCGTTAATAACACGAGACACCGTAGCTAAGGATACGTCTGCTTCTTTTGCAACATCGTAAATTGTAATTCTTTTCATGTATCGTTACTACCTTTCATTACCCTTTCTTCTTTAATAGATTTTTCACTCCATCAGCAACTTTTTGGGTAAAATCAATTGTTGCATCTTTTGCAGTTTCAATCTTTTCTTGAACATCGTCACGTGCCATAAAATCATTCACGCTTTGTCCGACTTTTTGTACAGTCTCATTTTTAGAAATCGACTCTACAACGTCATCAAATGTATTATTTAATTTCTTTAGAACATCTTGAACTCGATCGTCTTCTTTGAAGTCTTCAAGCGCTTTTTTAGTAGCTTCAACCATCTTTTCAACTTGTTCTTTTGCTTTTTCAAAAAATTCTTGTGTTTGTTCAGAATCTTTAACATCTTTTACTTTTTCTTTTGTTTTGTTAAATACTTTTTCTAATTCTTGTGAAAGATTATCAATAATTTCCTTCTTTTTTGAGTCATCTTTATGCTCATCTTCTAAACGAATAATGTCATATTTCGTTTGATTTTCAAACTCGTTAAATTCCTCATTCTTCATTGATAATGACCTCCTCTACTTCAACTGTAGTTTGATCTGAAGTTGATTTAGCGTGTCTAGGTTTTACCTTCACGCCTTTCGCTTTTTCCTTAACAGCGCTGAAACCTTCTTTCGCCGCATCAAGACCGGCATCAATCGTATCGCGTGTTTTGATATGGAAACGGTCGACGGTGTCCGAGATATCTCCAACCGTTTGTAAGGGTCGATCGAGTTTCTTCACCTGCGCTTCCGTTGTTGTTAATGTTTTGTTTAGTGTTTTTAAAGACTCGATTACATTCTTAACACATACGATTAAGAAAATAATCAATATCAATACTGCCACAGGAATCAATTTGCTTGAAACTTGGCTTAGCATTTCGATAAATTGGTCACTTCCCATATTACATTCCTCCTATAAGGTATTCTATATCATTTTGAAAGCATTTTCAAACGTTTTGAAAACTTTTCAAACGGTCTTTAAACTTGTAAATATCTTTGCTACTCATAAATACATAAACTGCTGGTTTATGTGCATCAAGTTCACGGATTGCATCCTCTGACATATCGCATGCTTTTGCTTGTTTAACATGTGCTAAAAATGATTCATTTGTAACTGTAATTCCTTCTTCTCTTTTTGCATTTTCTGGAAAAGGACATAAATATATGGCATCTGCTTTTTTGAATGCATCAGAAAAATCATCTAAGAAATATTCAATTCGTGAATATCGATCTGGTTGAAAAATTGCAACGATCTTCTTATCTGGATATTTTTGTTTCGCAGCATCAATTGTCATCTTAATTGCTGTAGGATGATGCGCATAATCATCAATATAGACATTATCATTTACTTCTTCAACGATAAAGCGGCGATCCACTCCTGCAAAACTTTGCAATCCTTTCTCAAGTGTATCCCCATCAAGTCCATTCATAACTCCAATACTAATCACACCAAGTGCATTATAAAGTAAATGCACACCATAGAACGGTAGTTTGAAATCATGGAAATGTTCACCATTTACCATACAAGTAAAGGAAACACCATCTGCATCTTCCACTACATCTTTTGCATATACATCATTATCTTCATGTAGTCCATAGTACATGTGATTTACATCAACTTTTAAATTTCGTGAACTTGCTTCATCACCAAAAATGGCAAGTCCTTTTTTTATATTTTGACTAAATTGTTCAAATGCTAAAACATAGTCATCCATATCTTTATAATAATCGACATGATCAAGTTCCACATTCAAAATAATCGCATAATCTGGATGGTAATTTAAGAAATTACGCATATACTCGCAAGATTCTAAAATAAATGTCTTAGCATCTTTTGGCATATATCCGGTTCCATCACCGATCAAGTATCCAGTTGGTTGTACTTGTTCGAAAACATGGGCAAGCATACCAGTTGTTGTTGTTTTCCCATGCGTACCTGCAACACAAATCGAATGATATTCATCAACTAATTTTCCTAAGTACTCGACATATCGATAGGTTGTAACTGTTGGATTTGCTTTTGCAGCTTGCACTTCTTCATGAGAGTCATCAAAAGAATTTCCAATGATAACTGTCATGTTATCTTTAATATTTTCTTTCGAAAACGCGAAAAAAGGAATCTGATGTTCCTTTAGTTTTGTTTCCGTAAAGATAAATTTTTCAATATCAGAGCCAGTAACTTCTTCACCCATGTCTTTTAAAATACAAGCTAAAGAAGCCATACCAGACCCTTTAATACCGATAAAATGAATCATAAAGTTTCCTTCTTTCTAAAATGGAAGATCCTCATTATCTTCTGTATCTTCTTGTGTTTGTTCTTGCTCTTCTTCTTGTAAGTCACGAATTGGTGCATCATCACCAAAAAGTGAGAACTGAACCATTTCCTCTTCTTGTTCATATGGTGAAGCAACAATTTGATCAAGCGAAATATTTTCGATTTCTTCTTCTTCAACATCATCGCTTTGCATTTGATTCACAGCAAGTTCTACTTGTGCTTGTTGATGGAATTCTTCTAATTCCACTTCTCCATAAAATGGCGAAATCACAGTACCTAAAGAATCTTTCGTACGACGTGGTTTCGATGCAACAAATTCAGCTTCTTCATCAATTTTCTCTGTAGTAACACCTGTAATTGGTGAAATCACTTGAGGAATTTCAAAATCCTTTGCAATTTTTGGTTGCAAACGTTTCGTAATTGATGGTTCTTCTTTTTTTACCTCATCTGCTTTAATATCAAAAATGTTTTCTAACTTACTTTCTGGTTCACGAATTCGTTCAATGTCCTCAGTAATTGCCTCAACATCTTCATAACGTGGTTTTGGTTTTGGTAATGGTTTCGGTTTTGGTTTTTGTACCTTTACCTCTTTTTCTTCTTCGATGAATTCCCCTTCATCTTCATCACGAATTAAAGTTTCCTCTACATCCGTTTCTTCTGTGAAAAGTACATCTTTAATTTTATCAAAAATTGACATATGCTAGCTCCTACTTGAAGAAAGGTTCGCCGACCTTAGCTTCATCTTCTAGTATTAATATACCCTTTTTCTTCTCTTCTATCAATCCTAACTCATAGGCACTTGCTAACATTCCATCACTTTTTATACCACGAAGTTTACCTTTTGTGATGAATTTGCCATCTGGAAGGACAGCATTTGGTAGACATGCAACAACGTTTATATTTGCTTTTACGTTGGCAGCACCGCATACGATTTGAACAACTTCTTTTCCAACATCGACTTGACATACGTGTAAATGATCACTATCTGGGTGATCATCACATGCAAGTACGCGTCCAACCACAATGTATGGATTGAAATCATGAATGATTTCTTCATCAAAAGCATCATGTAAGCTACCATTTACAAAACGTAGTAAATCGTATGTCATCTTTTGATATCCATCTTGATCGGATTCAAAGTGATCAACTTCAATATTGTAACCAAGCAGCTTTTCATCTTTACCTAGAAGTTTTGTGACATTCTTACTTTTAATTGTAGAAATTACTTCTTCATCATGTAAGATAACAAGCACAACTCCTGGAAATGCTTTTGCATTATAGAATACTCTTGCGATCATCTTAACGCTCCTAAGAAATCATCAATTTCTTTTTCACTTTTGCGTAGTTTAGAAACAAAACGCGCTTCTTCTTTTCCGTTCTTAATCGCTACAAATGATGGGATTCCCATAATTTGTAAACCGATTGCCAAATCAATAAATTTGTCACGATCTACATAAACGAAATCATAGTCACTATATTTCTCTACCAACTTTGGCATAAATGGTTCAATAAAGCGACAGTCTGGACACCAGTCAGCACTGAATGTAAAAACTACAACACCTTCTTTTTTATATAATTCTTCAAACTGTTCTACAGATTCAAGAATTTGCATTCCTTCTTTTAAAGCCATCTTACTTTCCTCCTTTTACCCATACGGCACGATAAATCGGACCTTTTTCCATAAACTTTCTTTCATATTCACTGATGATATCTTCATCATGTTGTTCACTACGAAAATCCAAATAAATCTCTTCAAGCTTGAAGCCAAAGTTTTGGAATTCAATAATCGAATACTCAAACAAACTACGATTATCTGTTTTCATAATAATTTGGCCATCATCACTTAAGATTTGATGGTATTTATCAAGAAAGCGTTCATTGCTTAAACGACGTTTCTTATTACGATTCTTTGGCCATGGATCTGAGAAATTCAAATGAATGACATCAATTTCTTTTTTGGCAAACCACTGATCAATATTTGCAGCATCACCATGAATAAATCGAGTTTGTTGTTCCAGTGTATCTTTTTTACGCAATGCTAAAGCAGCTACACTTTCTTGTTTTTCGATTCCAATCCAACCAAGTTCTGGATATAAATTTGCCATACCAATCCAGTAGTCACCTTTTCCTGTTCCAATTTCCACGTGGATACAATCACGGTTTAATAACTCTCGCCACTTTCCTTGGTATATTTCAGGATTGTGGACATTGACTTCACTATTTGCAATAAAGTCAGCTGCCCATTTCAATTTACGCATCCGCATGCGAGTCTTCCTTTGCTAGATCTTGTAAGGCTTGTGCATAGATTGCACCTGCTTTTAATAAATCATTTACTTTGATTCCTTCATCTTTCTCGTGTGGTCCACCAACAAAGAAATTTGGTGTTTCACGATCTGGGAATTCTGGACCAAATGCCACAAAGTTTTCAAACTTACGTGCATAAGTTCCTCCACCAATCGTTTTTGCTGGTGAGAACAAATCTTTTGTATATGCTTGATATGCATGCATTAGTGTTTTTACAATTGTACTGTTTGGATCCACAAATAAAGGTTTGCTATCTTCTACAGGTTTACATGTAATACTTGCTGGTAAGCTATCAATAATTCGTTGTTCTAATTCCTTACCAGTTGTATCATTTGGATAACGAATATCCAATGTGATTTCACTGTGGTTATTTTCAATTGAAACAATTCCAACATTCATAGTTAAAAAGCCCATGTATGCACCTTCCATTGCAATACCTAAACCAGTACCTTTCCAGTCCATCAATATATTGGCAAAACTAGCAGCTAGTTCATCATGAAAACTTGCACCTACATAATTTAAGATATGTACTGCAGCATTCACTCCATTATATGCCATTGCTGCATGGAAGTATTTTCCTTCAATTTCAATAATGTCATCTTCACCGGCATCAATAATTTGACCAGTTAATTTTTCAACTTGTAAATAGTAATGAAATTCATCTTTTTGTTTATCTGTTAATTTTGGTAATGTTGCTTGTGCTTTACCAATAACGATGTTTGGACGTTCTCCAGCAACCAGTTTCTTAATCACTGTTGTTTTGTCGCTTACCAATACTGGATTGATGTGTCCTTTTTCTCCATATATAACTGGGAAGTCCGCATCTGGTGTAAATCCACATGTTGGAATTTCACCATGCTTTGCATAGTAATCCATACACTTCATTCCAGTTTCTTCGTTTGTACCTAAAATTAAAATGATTTTCTTGTCCAATTTAATATTATGATCTTTTAATGCTTTTAGTGCATAAAAGGCAGCCATTGTAGGTCCTTTGTCATCAAGTACTCCACGACCAAGAATATACCCATCTCTTTCTACCATATCTGTTGGTGCATTTGTCCAACCTTCACCAAAAGGAACGATATCTAAATGACCAAGTACCCCGATACTTTCTTTACCTTCTCCATATTCAATCGTACCAGCATATCCGTCTAAATCTTTTACGACAAATCCTTCTTTACGACCTAAATCAAGCATATAATCCAATGCGTTTCTAACTTCCGTACCAAAAGGTGCATGTTCTTTTGCAGTACTAAAATCCTCCAATGATGGAATTGCAATTAGTCCTTTTAAATCACTAAGAAATGCCTCTTTATATTCATTCATTATTGTATAAAAATCCATAGTGTTCACCTCGACTAATAGTTTAACACATATAAACAATTTATGGTACATGATGCACCTATCTAATTTGAATAATTTTCATATTTTATCCACGTTTACAATAAAAAAACATCACCGATGCACACAGACAAAGATGATGTTTAATGTAACTTATAGATACTTACTTTTTAATTTTTTGAATCAGTTTATTTACTGTGTGATAGTACGATATCGGAAGAACAAAATCTCCAAGATATTCTAAGACATATCCTTGGAATCCTTTCTTGAATTCATACACTCCATAATCCGGGTCACTTTTATCAAAGTTACCAGAGATTCCATAGAAATTGTAACGTTTGAATCCACCAGCAATACCATGTTTGATTACATACCATTGAATCGCATATTGTGCGTAAAAATTCATGTATTTTTCATAACTTCCACTAAACATGTATGTTATTTCATCTTCAAACAAAACAAACATTGCAGCTGATAATGGAATATAATGTCCATCTTTACACAACTCTTGCGCTTCATTCAAACGTTTCTCTAAACTATTAACCGTAATTCCCAACTCTTTTGTTTTTCCTGAATCCGGATTCTTCGCTTTTGAGTTCTCATATTTTTGCGATTCACGAGCAAGTGAAGTTTGTAGGCTTTCAATATACTTATCAACATTTAAATATGCAATTAAGAATTTCACTTCTCCATTATCATGAAATTGACGATACATTTCTTGGTAGTAAGCAAGTGGTTTGTCTTCAAATCCACGACGATCACTTGTTTCTTCAGTGATTCGTTTGTATTCAGCTAAATCGTCATATCCAACTTCTTTAATTTCAATAAAGAACTTTTCTGTTTTCTTGATGATATTTCGATGGTTTTGTTTCATCGCTTTGAATACTTCGGTTTCACTTTTACCTTCTAAATCAAGTACAAACATCCAACGTACTTGTCGTGAATAATCGTATTCCGTAATAAATCCTTCGTGTTGATAACCTAAACTTTCAAGTAGTGGTACTACCTTTGAATTATCAACTCCACCTTCCACAACATCTCCATTAATATCACGTTCTTTATGAATGATTCCTGGATTAATATCCAATTCATAACCCTTTTTTGATTTTAGAAATTTCTTCACTTCAGTTGTAAAAAATGAAAGAACTTCCTTATCGTTGTAATCGAGTAATGGTCCACGAAATGCACTAAAAAAATACTGACCAAAACGGTTTTTTATTCCAGCCAATCGACAAGCACCAATGAGTTCACCATGTTCACGAATTCCAACATAGTAAGAGACTTGCCCACTTACTTTTCCAACTTCACCCATTTGTGAAGTTTGCATAAAATTATGTAACGGATGTTTTCTAGCAAATGCATCAAACTCCGTAGTTGTTATTTCTTCAAAAATCATAATTCACCTTTATCTTATATGTTCCATGTAATTATACACGTTGTCTACGTGCTTCTCAAGTTAATCACAGTTAAAGCACTCATAAAAAGAACATCCTGTTATGGACGTTCTTTTACTTATTTCTTATCCGTGTTATTTGTCTCTTTCGCTTTTTTTGCATTTGCTTGATAGATAGTTCCCATCGAAAGTGAAATCACAAAATAGCAAATGGCTAGTACCATACTATCAGATAACAACATCAAGACTGAACAAAGCAAGAAACAAACACTAGAAATCAAAAATAGAATATTAAACTTTTGATTTTTCATCGCTTATTTTACTTCCGTTGATTCAGTACTTTCTTCTGTTTTAGCTTCTTTCACTTCTTTTTTTACTTCTTCACGTTTTGGACGTTCGATAAGTGCTTTTGCTGAAACATTAATACGACCACGGTCATCAATTTCAGTAACTTTAACTTTGATTGTATCACCAAGTTTAAGTACCTTATTTACATCTTCCACTCGTTCGTGTTTGATTTTTGATACGTGAAGCAATCCATCAACTTTACCAAATAGGTTCACAAATGCACCAAATTTTTCAATACGAACAACTTTAGCATCATAGATGTCACCAACTTTTGCTTCTTTTGTGATATCCATAATCATTTGTGCAGCTTTATTGATTGCATTTTGATCTGAGTGATAAATAATTACACGACCATCATCCTCAATGTCAATTTTTACATTGTCACAAGCTTCGATGATTTCGTTAATCATTTTCCCACCAGGTCCGATAACATCTTTGATTTTATCTACATTGATGTACATGATGTGTGTTTTTGGAGCATATTTAGAAACTTCTGGACGAACTTCAGAAATTGTTGCCATCATGTTTTCTAAGATTTGTGCTCTTGCGATACCAGCTTGTGCAAGTGCTTCTTTAAAGATATCTCTTGTAATACCAGTAACTTTGATGTCCATTTGAAGAGCTGTAATTCCTTTAGGTGTTCCAGCAACCTTAAAGTCCATATCTCCAAAGTGGTCTTCCATACCTTGAATATCGGTTAATACTGTATATTTTTCGTTGTCTTCATCCATGATTAGACCCATCGCGATACCAGCAACTGGTGCTTTAATTGGTACCCCTGCTGCCATCAATGACATTGTACCTGCACAAATTGATGCTTGTGATGATGAACCATTTGATTCTAATACTTCAGCAACTACACGAATTGCATATGGGAATTCATCAACACTTGGTAATACTTGAAGTAAGGCACGTTCACCTAATGCACCGTGACCAATTTCACGACGTCCAGGTGCACCCATTCTTCCTGTTTCCCCTACTGAGTATGGAGGGAAGTTGTAGTGGTGCATGAAACGTTTACGATCTACTTCACTTAAGTCATCGATAATTTGTTCATCATTAAGTGCTCCTAAAGTCGTAACACTTAATACTTGTGTTTCTCCACGTGTGAAGACTGCACTTCCGTGAACTCTAGGTAGTAAATCGATTTGCGAATCCAATTTACGTAGTTCTGTAATTTGACGACCATCTGGACGTACTTTGTCTTCAATAATTAAACGACGTACTTCATCTGCTTCAATACTATGGCAAATTTGTTTTGCTTGTTTTGCAGCTTTTGCTTTTTCACTGTCGTTTTCGAATTCTTGTGCTTCAATCATTGCAACTGCTTCAGCAGTAATTTCATCGATTTTTCCATAACGTTCAAGTTTCTTTTCAATCGATACAGCAGCACGTAATTCTGCTTCATATTTTTCACGAACTAATGCATTGACTGCTTCATCAACTACATATAATTCAATTTCGCGTTTTTCTTTTCCAACTTTCGCAATAATTTCTTCTTGGAATGCAACTAGTTCTTTAATTGCTTCATGTCCAAACATAATCGCTTCTAACATTTCTTCTTCAGTTACTTCTTTTGCACCTGCTTCAACCATGTTAACTGCATATTTTGTCCCTGCAACAGCAAGGTCAATTAATGAAACTTCTTGTTGTTCCGGTGTTGGGTTAATGATGTATTCACCATCGATATAACCAACGTTAACTCCAGCAATTGGCCCATTGAATGGAATATCACTTACACATAAAGATAAAGATGCTCCTAACATTGCAGTCATATCTGCACATGCTTCTTGGTCAACTGAAAGTACTGTATTTACTACTTGTACTTCATTACGGAAACCATCCGCAAATAATGGACGGATCGGTCTGTCAATCATACGCGCAGTTAATGTCGCTTTTTCAGATGGACGTCCTTCACGTCTTAAGAATCCACCAGGGATTTTCCCTACTGAATACAACTTTTCTTCATACGTTACCGTAAGTGGGAAAAAGTCTAAATCCATTTTTGCTTGTGAACTTGCAGTAGCTGCTGATAATACAACTGTATCACCATATCTAACTAAGACAGATCCACCAGCTTGTTTGGCTAACTCACCAGTTTCTACCACGATCCCCCGACCGCGGAAATCTAAACGAAATACTTCTTTCGCCATGTCTATTACCTCTTCTTTCAATATGAACTAATAATATCATAAATTCATAGCAAACAAAACAAAAATGGAAGGTATTAGCCACGGAATGCAAATATACATCACTTTCTATTTCGTTGTCATCGTGAAACAAGTAGAAAAGTCATATCCACAAAAAAACTTCCTCAAGAAGGATTCCTGAGAAAGTATTTATATTACCATCTACTTTTGTTTAACGTAGCGACTACCACCAACATCAAGTAAGTCAAAACCACATGCCGTAAGTACATGCATGGAAGCAGTATTATTTGTATCAATGTCAGCAGTTATCACTTCTGCATTTGTATGCGTGAATATATACTTGGTAAGCACTTGGATCATTTGTTTTCCAAACCCTTTACCAAGAAAATCTTCTTCACCTATAAAGTAGTCAATCCCATAAGCATGACTTGTATCTAGAGATCCAAAATCTTCATCTTTACTATCAATGCATGCATAGTATTGGCAAAATCCAATGGGTTTGTTTTGATAGCTCAAAATAAAGTAAGTAATCCAGTTATATGTAGTATCTCTTTCATGGATTTCATGCATCCAGTCATCAATACTTACTCCTAAGTGTGGAATATCATACCACTTTTTTACATGCTCATTTTGTAACCACTTTTCAACTAACCTTACATCATTATCTGTGAGTTGTCGTAGTTCTAACATATCATTTGTCTCCTAAATTCCCTTTAATATTGTATCAATGTCTTTTTGAATCAATGGTCGAAGCGTATCTTTATACTTTGATAGATCCATTTGTTTTAATTTACATTCGACTTCTTCATGTAGTTCATCTTTATAAAGCAAGATTTGATTTATATGTGCAAGACATTGACGTACAGCAGTTCCTTTTTCATCATCTAATGCACTTAAAATCTTAGCAATATTTCTATTGATTTTGTCTTCTTTATCCCATGCTGCAAGATGACACAATAAACGAAAACCACGAATACGAATATAGGTATTCGAATCATCTAACATTTCCAAAAACGTATCAAAATATGGATACAACGCATCCGATTTCGCACATTCCAATTCTAACTCTAATAATGTTGCATAAGCTACCTTTGTATCTTTACTGTAGAGTTTTTCAATTTGTTGTTGCATATACGGTTCTCCTATTCAACTGTAAAACTTGTCCACTGTACTTGACTAAATTCCATCACATCTTCAGATTTCTTCATTCCAAATTTTTCATAGAATGGTATTGCATCTTGATTTGCCACTAGATAGATAGAAATATCATCTTTTGAACCAGCAAGTTCATGCGCTTGTTGCATCAATCGCTTTCCAATTCCTTGCTTTTCATAGTTGCGATCTACCCCTAAATCTGTGATAAATAACCAATATGCATAGTCTGTCAACCCAAACAGAACACCTACAATTAGTTGTTTCTCATTTCTAGCAACTAGGCTTATATCTGCTTGATTAACAAGTGTTTCAATTCTCTTTTCAAAACGTTCTTTTGGATACTGTGAACCTAAGTTTGTTCGTTTAAGAAAATCAATGTATTCTATAGCCGTTATTCGTTCTTCTTTAATTTGTATGTTTGATTTCATAATCTTTCCCTTTTTTTCAGTTATCTATATTTATAACTTTGTAATATCTCCTATATGCACTCCAGACATAATGATTGCCTCATAACCAATCCACACATCATTACCAATAACAATGTCACCCTTATGGTCCCAAGCGTTTGTTATATCCTTAACATCTAAATCCCATTCTTCAAAGAAGATTGGAAATGTATAGGTCGATAATGAATTGAGACTATGATTGGCACTATTGAATATAAATTTGGCTCCACACGCGATGGAACAAAACTTCCCTATTTTAAGTTGATCATGATTGATTGGGTATTGGTACAATACATTGCGATTTTCAAAATCTTTTGGATCATTAACAAAATCATTGTAAATTGTGAAGTCACCAATTTCTATGTTTGGATTTGTAATGACGCGATTTAAGTATACTGTTTGTTTATCATTTGAACGTGGATATATTTTTTTCTGATTCATATAGCTATCCTCACACTTTCTTTTATCATATCACAGTACCAATTTTTCAAATAAAAACAAAAAAACTGGAACGAATTCCAGCTTTAAATGAATTATTTACGTAATCCTAAACGTCCAATCAATGTAGTGTAACGTTGTAAGTCTTTGTTTTTTAAGTATTTAAGTAAATTACGACGTCTACCAACTTTTTGCATAAGTCCACGTTGTGAGTGAAAGTCATGTTTGTGTTCTTTCATGTGAACCGTTAAACGGTTGATTTCTTCAGTTAATACTGCAATTTGAACTTCTGGAGAACCTGTATCTCCTTCTTTCGTTGCATATTCTTTCATGATTGCTTGTTTTTCTGCTTTTAATAACATTTTATTACCTCCTATTTTCTTATGGTCGTTCAGTTCCAAGTAAGTGGTTGGAGTATCCAAAAACCTAGAATTAAACCTTGTTTATAATATCATTAGAACTGACTAGAGTCAACTACTTTATCGATAGTTTCAACAACTTTATTTACAGGGATTGCAAACCCAAGTCCTTCGATTTCATCCCCAGCTTTTTTAAGCGTTACAATTCCAATCAATTCACCTTTCGCATTGAATAACCCACCACCAGAGTTTCCTGGGTTAATCGCAGCACTTGTTTGTAGTAATTCCATTTCTACACCATCAACATTCATCGTACGTGAAGTAGAACTTAAAATCCCTTCAGTCACTGTTCCACCAAGTTCACCTAATGGATTTCCAATTGCTAGAACATCTTCTCCAGTAACCAGTTTATCACTGTCACCTAATACAACTGGATTTAAATCTTTTGCATCGATTTTCACAACCGCGATATCATCTGTTTCTGAGCCACCGACATAGGTTGCATCATACTCTTTTCCATCACTAAGTCTTACTTTACATGAACTTGCTCCACTAATAACGTGATAGTTTGTCACAATGTATCCATCTTCACTTAAGATTACTCCTGAACCAGCACCTTCAGTAACATAGTTACC
This sequence comes from Breznakia blatticola, assembly GCF_004365815.1. Taxonomy (GTDB): domain Bacteria; phylum Bacillota_I; class Bacilli_A; order Erysipelotrichales; family Erysipelotrichaceae; genus Breznakia; species Breznakia blatticola. The sequence continues at coordinate 50,660 of NZ_SODD01000004.1, read as the reverse complement.
ATAGAATGGGTGTCTAGATACAACTTCAGTGGTAATTTCTACAACACTACTACTTGCTTTCTCAATTACCTTCGTTCGATCGGTTTCATTCTTCGATGTGTTTTCTGCTTTTACAAGTGTGATTCCCGAATCTTTACTTTCATCGAAGTGATTTGCAATATTGACTCCAGCAAAAGCACCACCTGTTGCTAATGCAAAAATAGCTAAACCAATTACAACATAACGTAAAATAGAACGTTTTGGTTTTTGTGGTGGAACTTGGCTTTCTGTATATTGCGTGTGATTTGCATTACCATTTCCACTTTCTGCATTCCATGTATATCGATTAAACTGATCATCTTGATGTGGCTGATATGAAAATCCACTCACATTGTGTTCATTATTCGCATTACGATTTACTTCGTTATTTGTGTTTTCTGTATGAGACATTTCATTATTTCCTTCTACATTTGAATTGTCTTTATTGAATTCATCATTATTAAAATTTTCCATCATCGACCTCCATAGTTACTATCCCAAATCATTGTGAAATGTAAATGAATAAAAGGGAAATGTTTATAAAAAATTATAAGAATAATTCTAAAATTTGTCTACTTATATGACATACGATACATTGATTTTACTGTATACATACGATACAATTTATGTAGCAACAAAGATAGAAACACGACCCGGCTGGTAGTCCGGGTGCAACCTAATTTGTCAGTAACCTGCCTCCTTGGCTGTCCATTCTTTGTGTTGAAAAAACAAGGAGGTTTTTATATGCAAAAAACACAAAGTACTTTTATAGTAGTATTTGATGCTCCCTATTGGGTTGGAATTTATGAACGTGTTATTGATGGTGACTTAGAAGTGTGCAAAATAACATTTGGAAAAGAACCAAAGGATTATGAAGTATATACCTATCTATTTGAACACTGGTATACTTTATCTTTTAGTCCGCAAGTACAAGCAACTAATCATACATCAAGAAAAGTAAATCCAAAACGAATGCAACGTTTAGTCAAAAAACAAATGCAAGAAAAAGGAATTACAACAAAAGCACAACAAGCACTAAAGGCACAACAAGAAGCGCGTATACAAGAGAAAAAGCACACAAAGAAAGTGCAAAAACAAGAGCAAAAACAACAACAGTTCAAACTTCGCCAACAAAAGAAAAAAGCAAAACATCGTGGTCACTAACAGAATGCAAGCAAATTCTAAATTAGCATTTCTAGATGATTTTCTAGTATAAACGAACACCACTCACAGTGATTGATAAGTGGCGTTCGTTTCATTATTAGATTTTTTATCATGTAATGTCAGACATTACACAAAATTATTTACAAGTTAAGTTTTTTAAATCATCCAATTCTTTTTTTATCTTTTTTGCAAAATCAAATGTTTTTTTGAATGCAAAACTGCTTATTCTAACGGAATTATTCAATATAATTATTTTGCGTAATTGATTCTCAAACTCGAATATTACTGCAATTTCATTAATAATTTTACTCGATTTTTCTTTCATCTGTTTCTCTAATTCAAAAAGATTACTCTTTGGTTTCGTTTCGATTGAAAACGAATGACAGTGATTAATGTCATACAATTCAGGTTTCTCACTTGATTTAACAACATTAATATTATTGGGAACACAAAACCTTTGTTTATCTTCATCAATTAAGATATAATTTCCAATCTTTTTTGTTACATTAAACTCTTTGAATGGATCGTAAGATTGATTTTTATTAGAAGCGTAAATACTGTAAAGTTCAGTTTTACTTCTATTTCGAATGGTTGTCTTAAATTGATTTGTTAAAATCGCATAACACTTTTTACATGCATAACCATCTTTGAATCGAAACTTTCTAAACTTCAATTGTTCTCGACAAAATTCACATGTTACTTTCATAACGTACCTTTCATTCCTTATCAAATTGCTTCATTATATTGTACATATGTAAGAATGCATCAAATTGCTTGTCATATAATTTGGCAATTTTACTATTTGGAAAAAACTTCTTTGATAGAATTCTCTCTTCTTTGTCAACAACATTATGATCATGTTCCCACGCAATTAAGCAAGCACCATAACATGGACTGGTTGCACCACAATATACTTCTATTTCACAATTTAAGACATGTGAAAGAACTTGCATCCAAACATCACTTTTAGAACCACCACCATTAACTTTTATTCGTTTAGGCATATTGCCTTGTAAAACTTCATGAATTAGCAATCGTGTAGCGTGTGATATTCCCTCAAATATAGCTAGTAACATATCAGAACGTTTTGTATTAAGATCTAAACCAATAAAACTTCCCCTTAAATTTGGATCTGCATAAACAGTTTTATCCCCATTCATATACGGAAAAAATCTTACTGTGTTTTTTCCAATTCTATCATCTGAGATTATATCTTGATCAATGGAAAGGTCATTAGATTGAATAATACGTTTTACCCACCATAAATGTGTTGCTCCTGCGGCTTGCAATGATCCTTGTACAATATTGCTAAATCGTTTACCATCTTTTGAAAATAATACATTTTTTCCTTTTCCACAAAACTCTTTATCATCTCTAGGCACAATAATTACTCCTGAAGTACCAAAAGACAGTAATGGCTCTTTATTTTTAATTATATCGCATGCAATTGCACTTGCTGGATTATCCCCAGTACCAACTCTTACTTTTGCATAACGATTTATTTTAAATTCACTAATCCATTCCTGAGTTAATGTTCCAACTTCATATCCGCTTGGATATACTTCACATAGTTTGTCTTCACTTATTTCTAATTTGTTTAGCATATATGAAGAGTAACACTTGTTGCTTATATCATATAGTGAACTTGTTGATGCATCACAGAAATCAGTACAAAATCGACCTGTAAGTTGATATGTTAAATAATCTTTGACACTACATACTTTCGATATTTGTTTATAGTTATTTGGTTCATTTTCTTTAACCCATAAAAGTGAAGTTGCCATACATCCAGTTGAAATGCTTTTAGATATAAACTGTGTTTGCACATTATCTGATAATTCTTCCTTCAACAATTGAACCTTATTTTTCATACGTGTATCATTCCACAAAATAGCTGGTCGAATTGAATTACCAACTTCATCAAGGAATACTGTAGTATGCATTTGACCAGTGATGCAAATTGACTCAATTTCAATAAGGTTAATTGTATTTGGGATTTCTAGAATCATTTTCTTTAGAGCTTCGAGATACTTCTTTGGATGAATTTCTTTGTATCCTTCTGTTGGATGATTGTATTCATAACTACAACTATTTTCGTAAAGTATTTCTTTTTTATTATTAATAATCATACACTTCATTGATGAAGTGCCTGCATCTATACCTAAATAATACATACTTAACTATTAAACTTCATAATAACCTTAAATGTGTCTGGTTTTAGTGCCTCTTGAAATGCTAAATCCACATCAGTAAAAGGTAACACTTTATGAATTAAAAATTCAGGATCTATGATTTTTTTGTCTAACATTAATACCGCTTGATTAAATGTAGGAACAGTCGGACTTACTGATCCAAGTATTTCAATTTCTTTTGAATGAACTCGCCCTGCATCAAGTGCTATTGGTGTATTTGGATGAATTGAACTAAACAACATACATCGTCCTCCTGGACATGTCATCTCGATAGCTTGTTGTGCAACTTTGGCAATCGAAGTTGTATCAAAAACTACTTCTGCACCTCGTCCGTCAGTTAGTTTTTTCACTTCATCAACTACATCATATTTTGTAGGGTCAAAAGCAGCGGTACATCCATAAGAAATGGCTAGTTTTCGTCTTGACTCATCAGGCTCACTTAAAAACACACGGGCTCCCTTTCGTTGTGCAACAAGTAGATGCAGCAATCCCATATAACCACCACCGATGATAACTACATCATCACCAAATTGAACATTACATTTATTCACACTGCTGATAACACACGCTAGTGGCTCAGTCATTGCCATTATTTCAAAAGGTACTTCATTTTCATAAATATAAACATCTCTTGCTTTAACTGCCACATATTCAGCAAATCCACCAAAACCTGAAATCCCACCTTCATTTTGAAATGTCTTGCTACTTGGAACATCTTCACATAGGTTTTCTTCATTTCTTTTACAAAAGTAACACTCTCCACAAGCAGGTATAATGTAAGCAACTGCTCTTTTTCCTATGGCAAATCTTTTTTTATTGACTTTAGATCCAACACTATGAATTACACCACTATACTCATGCCCTCCAATTCGAGGGAGTGAATAAATACTACCTCCCTTATAATCTCGAAGATCATTTGTACATATTCCACTTGCTTTTACTTCTATCAATACCTCATCATCTTGTAATATAGGTAACTCAACATCTTTTACTTTATAGTTATATGCTTTATCTAATACTAACGCTTTCATCTTTTCCTCCTAAAAACAATACAGATGTAAATAATTACATCTGTATTTTAATTATTTACTTTATGCAAGAATTCCCGTAACACCACCAACGATTGCAATCAATATGATAATTCCAATAATTTTTAGTGAAGAAACTCGTTTCTTTAATAACCAATAAACAAATAATGTAAACCCAAACGGTAAAATTTTTGGCATTAATGTGTCGAAAAACTGTGTTTGTAAATTAAACGTTGATGTTGAACTTACAATTTCTATACCTGTTTGCATCGAAACATAGTTCGCAATCAATCCACCCATTACAAGACAACCCATTACTTCTGCACCCTTAAGTATCTTTTTCAGTGTTCCTTTTTCAAGGAAATCCATTATTGCTTCACTTCCTGAGCGATATCCGAACATGAAGTTTGCATAACTTAGTGCATATGCTCCCACAATAATGGCAACTGCATAAATAATTGCACCTGCAACAGTTCCCCCTAATGTAATATCAATACAAATAGACAATAAGATAGGAATTACTACTCCTTGCCAAATAGTATCACCTACTCCTGCAAGTGGACCCATAAGTGAAGTCTTTATGCTTGTAATAAATTCTCCAGGAATATCTCCTCCCAAAGCTTTTTGTTCTTCCATGGCGATTGCCATCCCAATGATACAAGAACCAAATTCAATATGAACATTAAAGAATTCAATTTCACGTTTCATAACTTCTTTACGTTTTTCTGGTTCATTTTTATAAAACTTCTTAATAAGTGGTGCAAACACATGAGCGACAGATTGTCCCATCATTCTTTCATAGTTATAACAGCATTGTGGAAAGGTTTCCCAAATTAGAAATGACTTTAATAAATCCTTTTTTGATAACAACTTGTTTTTTTCATCAGCCATATTATTCACTCACCCTTTCTCTATCACTTAATTGTACGTATACAACTGCTACTAACCCAGCAATTACACCTAGTGGTAATAATCCTAATCCAGAGTATACGGCTAGTACAAATCCTAAGAATAAGAAGACTCTTGCCTCACCTTTAAAAATGTATTGCAAAGTAATTCCAATACCTAAAGCAGGCATCAATCCACCAATTATTTTAAAGACAGTCAAAATTGTTCCGCTCATTAACTCGATGAATCCACTAATGTATGACGCACCAAAATATGCTGCTAATGTACATGGAATAATTGTAATTACTGCTGCAAACAATTGTGGGAACAATACATTTGCACGCCAAATTTTATGATATTCCTCATTTTCTATATATCGATCTGCGATATGTACGAAGATTGAATCAAACGTCATTCGTAAATACCAAACAATTGTTCCTAAAATTCCAATTGGCACAGATAACGCTAGAGCTGTCTCAGCATCTAGATTTCCAGTAATTGCAAAAGCAACACCTAAAATACCTGCGAGCGCCATATCTGCTGGCATACTTCCTCCAGCTGACATAAACCCTAAATACACTAAGTTAATAGTTCCACCAACCATGGCTCCAGTCAATGGATCACCTAAGATAATCCCAGTGACAAAACCACATACGAGTGGTCTTTGTAGTGACCATAACCCAACAAATGGTAAATTACCAATTGCAAAATAGTATACGACACCACATAAAATAGCTTGTATAATTGACATAATATATCCTCTCTGTTTTTAAATATAACTTGTTACTTCAATAACTTTTTGCTCAGGAACAAGTTGGTAATAAACATGTACTCCTTTATTTGTTAAATTGCGGATAGACTCAATTTCTGAATCATCACATGCAACGTTTTTAATAAAAGGTTTTCGTTCATTTCGAATTCCCATTCCCCCAAGATTTACTTCTTTTAACTCAACTCCTTGGTCATGAAGTTTATCAAAAACAATTGGTGTTTTAGTAAGAATCATTACACGTTCTTTGCTATTCCCTTCTGCTTTAAGTGCATCTACTCCATCTGAAACAGAATAAATTTCGATTTTCACACCCGATGGAGCTAAAGCCTTTAACACACGTGTATTAAACATATCCTTTGCTACAATATCATCAATTACGATAATACAATTAACACTTAAGCTTGGTGTCCATACCGATACAACTTCTCCATGTATGAGTCGATCATCAACTCTAGCTAATACTATATTTCTCATCTAGTTTGCCTCCTTTAAACATTCCTTTACATCAATGATTGTATTATTTGCATTTGCAAGTAAAGACTTGCACAATTCTGCTGGCGTTATATCTTCATTCATTCTTGCCATTAACGCTTCTAGAATAAGTGGAAGATTCATACCTGTTATGTGATATATATCGTATTTACCCATAAGTGAAACTACTGCATTAAATGGACTTCCATGAAACAAGTCAGTAAAAAATACGATATTATCCATTTCTGATTTTAAAAACTCTGTCTCGATTTTATTTTTTAGGTCATTGATGTCATCTTCTGGATACAATCCAAAGGACACTAGATTCTCTTGTTGCCCAGCAATCATTTGTGAACTCTCTACCAGTCCCTTTGCAAAAGAACCATGTGATACCAAAATAAACTTCATTCATTTCTCCTTTCGTAAGTTATAAACTTGTTAAGCGCTTACATATAGTTTCTAACCTGCTTATAACCTACCACATTATTTTCTTCTCTTATTTTTATTTTATTTCGTATAGTTAGCGCAATTCACTAAACCAATCACGTAATGATTTTTGTAGTACATTAATGAAATTGTCATAACTTAACTCGCTTATTACTCCATCTAAAAATGTGCGATCAGAAATCATTCGTGATACATAACTCCATATTTTGAAGGCTTGCGCATTATTCTTTTCAACGCACACAAGCAATACCATTCTGACTAAATTTTTATCTTCATCCCACTCTATTGGCTTATCTAATAAAGCAACACTAATAAATGAATCATTAGACACCGCATGCATCGGATGTGGTATCGCAACATAATTTCCAAAAAAAGTGCTACCTAATTCCTCACGAATCATGACCTCCTCATATAAGTTTTCAATATCAAACTCATGTTCAGCGCGTTTACTCATAACTTCTAGGATTTCGTGTCTTGATGTGAATTTACCTTTTATAAACAGTTCCTCTTTAAACATCTCCGTTACATCGTCAATGCTTTTGAACCCTTCTATGTAAACTTTCAATCGATAATAATCTCTTTTATTCGGAAATGAACTGATATATAAAGCCACTCCTTTTTCATATAATTCATTCTTCTCAGTCGTGAGTATAATATTATATAAATCAAGATGAACCTCGGAAAATTCATGCATTGTTAGAAAATCAATTTTCCCTACATCGTTTGGAAACCATTGACGAAGTACTTGTTCAAGTAGAAAAGATTCACTTCTTTTTACCGAGGAAATTACAAGTACACTATTCACCTCTTTTGTCTTTTCTACATTCAATAAACCACTATTAAAGTAAATTGCGAAAAAAGCTATTTCATCATCATTAATACGTTTGTTGTATTTTTTCTGTAAAAGATATCCGAAATATGTCCCAATTTCAAAGGCAAGTGGTGACATTTGCTTTATATGAAACAATAATTCATTTTTCAGCTGTAGATCGTATTTGATTCTTGTAATTAATGGAACACAATGTAATGCTAAAGATATCCTTAAATCTACATTATCAATTAAATCAATATTGAATTCTTCTTTTATCGTCACCAAAGCATCAAATATAAAATCATTTAATTCCTTGGTGATATAGCTTTGATTATCATGATCTCCTTTACTATTAAGCGTAACAGCAAAGTAATTGACTTCCACATCTCTAACATCCAATTGAAATTTTGATTGGAGAATATCGAAAAACTGTCTAGCAATCATCTTTTCTTTCTCAAAATCATCTCCAATAATTGAATTGATCTCATCTTCTAAATAAAAACCATGCGCAATTCTTTTTACTGAGATATTTGTTAGGATTATAAGATTCTGCAATTCCACATCGGATATTTTATATTGTTGATCAACAAGAACGTCGACAAGTACCTTTTTTATCGTATTAATACGCTGCTCATCACCTAGAATTAAACGATCTTGTTCAAATGTACCAGTAAAATACAAGTCCTTATCCAACAAGCACATTCGTTTGTCTTTTTCTAATCCTTTTACCCATATTTCATAATGAGATTTTTTTATTAATTTCAAGCTATATCTTGACAATACGGTCGACACTTCTTATAAATCCTTTAATATCGTTGACTTTGAAACAAATACAGAATCTGCCAATGCCTGTAAACTTAGTGGTTGTCGTTGACGTAAAAGCTTTAATAACAACTTATTAATTCGACCTTGTTGATAGGCTAATGAGTTCCCATCAATCGTTGTCTCAGCATGATCAATGAAGTCATCAAATGCATCACGATCATGTACAACTAATTTTGTTCCCTTTGATGTTGCTGAATCTAGTGTAGCAAAATCTAATTTAGCTAATTCCTTCTTCAGTTGCTTCATGTCGTTTTGTATTGTTCGATGACTAACATTCATTGTATTAACAAAATCATTCGCTGAAAAATATTCATTAGGATGTTGCTTGAATATCTTTAAAATATCTAGTTGTCGTTTTGTTAGTATTTCTTGTGTCATACGGAATCAACCCCTCTTTTTTATTGATTAATAATCGTAACAAGCTCCTTTGCTTTATTTCGAACGTTTTTTGTTGCTTTCGTGCTTAATCCGAATAAATTTGCTTCGTTATGATTTAACTCATAAGCTTTACCGAACGTTTGAATGTATGCTTTGCGTAAATCAGAACCATAATTCACTTTTATTAGATTAAATTGCTTCATTTTGCGAATTACATCAAAATCAATCCCTGACCCACCATGCAACACTAATGGCACCGGCGAAACTTTTGCAATTTCTTCTAACAAATGCAAATCTATTTTGGGTGTTGCTTCAAGTCCATGAACATTCCCTACTGAAACAGCAAGCAAATCACAACCTGAGCGCTCTACAAAATCTTTCACTAATTCTGGATCAGTTTTACAATCTGCTTCATTAACATCATCATCCTCTTTTCCAGAAATTGCTCCTAATTCTGCTTCAACAGGAATTCCATATAAATGACAATAATCAGTACACCTGCGAACTTCCTTAATATTCTCCTCATATTCTAAATGTGAAGCATCAATCATAATAGATGTAAAACCTGCATCAACACATGCTTTTACATCTTCATAACTTTTTCCATGATCTAAATGTAAACCAATTGGTACATTAGAATTTGTTAATGCATATCTTGTTATGTCAGCAATAACTTGTGGACTTGATAGTTGTAAGTTATTTGATGATATTTGAACTAAACCTGGTAAATTTGCATCATTTAACCCTTGAACGATTGCTATAGTCGTCTCTAAATTCGTAGTATTAAAAGCAGGTAATAAGAGTCTCCTCTCCTGTGCATAGTTTATTACGGAAAAACCATTTACAATTTTCATTTTTCTTACCAAATATAACGATTTATCGTTTCCTTCCTTAATCACTTAATTACGTGCACGATTAAGATTGACTTCATTATATATAAAAATCTCAAGTCTTTTATTTATGGTTTTGCGTAAACTTAACGAAAGAATATCGATATAAATATTATAACATTTGCGTAAAAGCGTACTAGAACAACTTTGCGAACACTGAGTTTGCGATTATATACTTAGCAAATATCACTTAATTATCGTTTTCAATTAATTAAAACAAGCATATAATAAATACGAGGTGGATAAAATGAAAATAGCATGGATAGGAACCGGTGTTATGGGTAAAGCAATGATTACTAACTTATTACAAGCCGGTTATGAAGTACATACCTACAATCGTACGTATGAAAGAATGGATGATATCGATACGCCATTCAAGTTTAAAACAATTAAGGAATGTGTCGAGAATTGTGATGTCGTTATTACAATGGTTGGATATCCTAGTGATGTAGAAGAAGTATATTTTAAAGATGGTATTTTAGATTATGCAAAAGAAGGAGCCATTTTAATTGATATGACAACTTCTTCACCAGATCTAGCTAAAAAGATTGCAAATGCAACAACTAAACACGGTGTACTTGACGCTCCAGTTTCTGGTAGTGATGTGTATGCAAAATCAGGAAAACTAACAATCATGGTTGGTGGAAATCAAGAAGACTATGATAAAGCATATCCAATTTTTGATGTACTTGGTGCAACTATTAACTTAATTGGCTCACATGGTGCAGGTCAACACTGTAAAATGTGCAATCAAATCGCAATTGCTGGAGCTATTAGTGGAGTTGCTGAAACAATTACCTACATGAAAAAGCAAGGTCTTGATCCTGAAAAGGTATTTGCGGCAATAACAAAAGGAAGCGCGCAAAGTTGGCAACTTGACAACAATGGACCAAAAGCATTGAAACAAGATTTTGCCCCTGGTTTTTATATTAAGCATTTCATTAAAGATATGAATATTGCACGTGATGAAGCTCGTTTAGCAAATATTGATTTAGAAGTGCTAAACACTGTATGTAACATGTACGAAACACTTGCATCAGATGGTCTAGAAAACGATGGAACTCAAGCCCTAGTGAAATATTATGAATCAAAATAAGCCAAGATATATCGTCTTGGTTTTTTCATGCAAATAAGAAAAGAATTAAAGAAGCTTACTATATAATACAATTGACAAGATAAACACACATATTTCATTGAAAGCATGAAATAGAAGTGCTATGATGATTTCAATACTTTATAAGAGAGGGTAATTATGAATATTATTGTTGCTGGTTGCGGGAGTGTTGGGTACTCCATCGCTAAGGTTTTACGTGAAGAGGGTCACGATATCACCTTAATTGACCAACGAAAAGAAGCTTTAGAAACTGCTTGTACGGATTTAGATGTTCTTGGTGTTGTCGGACACGCTGGAAGTTATAACATTCAACAAGAAGCTGGAATTGAAAACTGTGATATGTTTGTTGCAGTAACAAATGTTGATGAATTGAATTTGCTATGTTGTGTTATGGCAAAAAAGGGGCGAAACATCAACACGATTGCTAGAGTTAGAAATCCAATCTATAAAAAAGAAGAAGAACATATTAAGGATGCGATTGGTTTATCGATGATTATCAATCCTGAATATACAGCAAGTAAGGAAATCTTAAGAATCTTACGTTTTCCTAGTGCTACAAAAATTGATACATTCTCACGTGGTAAAGCAGAAATTGTACAATATCCAATTCCAAAGAACTCACCACTTGTTGGTTTGAGTATGATGGATTTAGGAAAAAAACGTTTAGGCGATTACTTAATTTGTGCCATCGAGCGTAAAGATGATGTCATTATTCCAGATGGAAATGTCACGATTCATTCTGGTGATATTATCTATGTTCTTGCTACTCCAAAATACACAAGTAAATTCTTTTATGGTATTGGAGCAGGAATCAAACCCGCTAAAAATGTAATGCTTGTTGGTGGAAGTATGATTTGTCATTACCTTGCAAAACAATTATTAGAAAAAGGTGTGGGTGTAAGTATCATTGAATCAAAATATGATCGTTGCATGGAACTATCTACCCTACTACCAAAAGCTAATGTCATTTGTGGTGATGCAACTGAACAAAACTTACTTGAAGAAGAAGGGTTGTTGGAACATGAAGCAATGGTTACCTTAACGGGTATTGATGAAGAAAATATCATGCTAAGTATGTATGCACAAAATATACCAACCATTAAAAAGGTGGTAACAAAAGTAAAACGTTCGACCTTTGATAGCATCATTTGCGAACTACCTATTGGTAGTATCATCAATCCAAAACTATTAACTTCATATAGCATTATTCGCTATGTGCGTTCCCTACAAAATCCACTAGGTAGTGCTGTAGAAACCTTCTCACGCATTATTGATGGAAAAGTAGAAGTCTTGGAATTTCATGTCGGTGAAAACTGTGCAGTCACAAATATTCCACTTATCGATTTAAAAACAAAAGATCATTTACTTATTTCTTGTATCAATCGTAAAGGAAAAATTATCATTCCTAAAGGTAATGATGTACTATTACCAAATGACCATGTCATTGTTATTACACAAATTCATGGTTTAAAAGATTTGAATGATATCCTGGTTCGTTAATATGAGAAATTCAAAATTACGTTTTATCTTAGGATGGGTTTTAAAAATTGAAGCATGTTGTATGCTATTTCCTGTCCTAACAGGTCTTTATTATCAAGAAGATGCAACTTATGTTTATTTAGGCGTTGCTATTGCAACCTTTATTGTTGGAAGTATTTGTACTTTACATAAACCAAAAGCACGTAGTTTTCGTGCCAAAGAAGGATTTCTTGTTGTTGCACTAAGTTGGATTGCACTTTCAATTGTTGGGATGCTGCCATTTATCTTAACTGGTGAAATTCCAAAAGTACATGATGCATTATTTGAAATTGTATCTGGTTTTACAACCACGGGTGCAAGTATCGTGCCAAATCCTGATGTATTAAGTAAAGCAACTATTTTATGGCGTAGCTTTTCACACTGGATTGGTGGAATGGGAGTTCTTGTATTTGTACTAACAATCTTACCAATAGAAAGTAACCAACAAGGAAACACCATTCATATGATGCGAGCTGAATCACCAGGACCAAGTGTTGGTAAACTGGTACCTCGCATTAAGGATACTGCACGTATTCTATATGGAATTTACTTTATTATGACAATCGTGCTCATTGTGACTTTAATCATTGCAGGTATGCCAATATATGATGCAATTACCATGGGATTAGGAACTGCTGGTACTGGTGGGTTCTCAATCAGTAGTGCAGGTGCAGGAATTTATGCACCACACATTCAAGTAATATTAACTGTAGGAATGATTGCCTTTGGAATTAACTTCAATATTTATTACTTGATTTTACTACGTCGCTTTAAATCCGCATTTAAATCCGAAGAATTACGTGCCTATCTTGGTGTAATTATTATAGCGATTGTACTTATTTCATTTAATATTTATGGACAAGTTGGTAACCTATGGGATACAGTACTACAAAGTAGTTTCCAAGTCGGTAGTATTATTACAACTACTGGTTATACAACCGTGGATTATAATACTTGGCCAATGTTCTCAAAACTCATCTTACTTGGATTGATGTTGACAGGAGCGATGGCAGGTTCTACTGGTGGTGGATTTAAAATTCAAAGACTTGTTATCATTTGTAAGAATGCACTTAACCAACTGCGCAACTTTATTTCACCTCGTCGGGTACAAGTTGTCCAAATGGATGGAAAAGTTGTGGAAAGCGATGTTGTAGCAAGTACGAAAAGTTATTTAGTTCTCTATATTGCAATTATGGGTATATCAACACTCATCGTGTCTTTAGATAACTTTGACTTAATGTCTACTTTTAGTGCAGTGAATGCAACATTCAATAACATCGGTCCAGGAATGAATATGGCTGGACCTGTAGAAAGTTTTGCCAATTTCTCAATCCTTTCTAAGTTAACAATGACCTTTGACATGTTAGCTGGACGTTTGGAAATTATACCTATGTTACTATTATTCTCGCCATCTGCTTGGCGTAAATAGAAAAAAAACGATTCTCACATCAAATTGTGAAAATCGTTTTTTTATTTCTTCATAAATTGCATATATTTTAAGATCGCGACAATCGTCTTTCCATCTTTAATTACATTATTACTTATCATTTCAAGTGCTTGATTCAGTGGTATTACTTCAACATGGACAAACTCTCCAGGATCGAGTTGTTGCTTATGGTATACACAGTTTCTAGCAAGGACCATATGAATGACTTCATCAGCATATGCAACTGTAGGATATAAATACCCCATATATGTCACATCACTAGATACGTATCCTGTTTCTTCTAACAGTTCACGCATACCTGTTTGCTCATGTGTTTCATTTTCATTATGTTTTCCACCAGCTAGTTCATATAACTCTTCTTTTGATGGATAGCGAAATTGCTTTACCATAATGATGTTTTCATCTGGATCTAATGCGAGTACACAAACACCACCTGTATTATGTGCAACCTCTCTTGTACTTATCTTTCCATCTTCAAGTTCTACTTTGGAAACACTAACATCCAAAATCTTTCCTTTATAGATCGTTTTTGTCTCTAAGGTTTTCTCATACATCTTGTTCATCCTCCATGATAATATCAATGACTTCCATGAATTGTACTAAATGGGTATGTAGTAATAACATCCCCTCTTCACTCATTGCAAAATGTGTTGGACTTTGAATGGCTTGATGGTATAAAACAAGACGTTCAATTGCATCGTCAAATAAATCATCAAAACTACGATGAAATATTTCTTTGAATTTGACCTTATCAATTCCTTTTTTTGTTCGTAAATTCATCATTAAATACTCAATTAAGATATCTTTATCAGACAAGTGTTCTTCAAAAAGTGTACCCCCATCATTAATATATGTATCCATAGTTCCTGTAATTGCATAACGTAAATGACCATCTTTTCCACTGGCACCTAAGCCAACTCCATAAAAATCTTCATATGCCCAATACACTTGATTGTGTTTTGACTCATATCCAGCGCGTGCATAATTGGCGATTTCGTAGTGTTCAAATCCATGTGTTTTTAAATATTCACGACCAAGAATGTACATATCTGCTTCAAGATCACTATCAATCGGTTTTACACCTCGTTTTCCAAATACACTGTTATCTTCAATGGTTAATGAATAAATTGAAATGTGCTTTACATTAGGGTTGCTTGTTGCTTTCTCTAGTGAATCAAGCCATATCTCTTTACTTTGGTTTTCAAACCCATAAATAAGATCAATGGATATATTAGGAATATAGGAAGCAATTGTGGCAATTGTCGAATCGATATCTGCTGCTTTATGTTTACGGTTCATATACATTAACAAATCATCATTGTATGACTGTACACCTAAAGAGATACGATTCACCCCATGAGCTTGCATTAATTCTAGTTTCGCTTCTGAAATGGATTCTAAATTTGATTCCATGGTATATTCAGCAGCCGTGTGTGTATATGGCTCTACAATATGTAATAACCTTTCTAATTGTGCTTCATGTAAGCATGTAGGTGTACCTCCACCAATATAAATCGTATGAAGCATTTTATTTTGAACCCGAGCAGTTATTTCTTTTTCAAGCTGTGATAAAAATGCATCTACCACCTCTTGGTTGTAGACACTTCGTTTGAAATCACAGTAATAACAAATATTCTCACAAAAAGGAATATGTATATATAATGCATTTATCATACAAATAGTATAACACGATTCCTTAACACTTGTAGATAATAACTATTGTAAGTCCTTTGTATATCTAACAATATAATAGAGTGCAAGCAAGGCAACGAATAGTTCGGTAATTGGCATTGCAAACCACAAAGCATTTACATTAACTACAACTGGCAACAACAAAATCAAAGCTCCGCTAATTAGGCAACCACGTAATACAGAAACTAAAAATGCTGCTTTTGGTTTTAATATGGCTTGGAAATAATACGTAGAAAAAATATTTAATGGCAACAAAATAAATGACAAACTATACCTGCGAATAATCGCTGGTGCTGCTGCTAGTATACTATCCGTTGGTTTCATGAAAATATAGATATACGCATTTGGCCACACCATACTAAAAACGGTCCAAAATAACGCAAAGATACTTACAGTATATAATGCGTATTTCAAAGTTTCTTTGATGCGTCCATATTTCTTTGCTCCATAGTTAATAGAAATGATAGGTTGTGCTGCTTGTCCAACACTATATGCACAACACTGTACAATTGTACTGACATTAATGACTGGTCCATAAATTGCAAGAGCATCACTATCTAAGTACTTCATAATTTGACGATTAAATAAGATGGTGAGTATTCCCATTGCAATATCGATAAAAAATGTTGGAAATCCAGTAATTACTATTTCCTTACATGTCGTAAAAAATGTATCAACTTTTACTATACGTAATGTATTTTTCTTCGACCAAAAATGCGTGAGCATAACTATAAAAGTGATAAGTGCTCCTATAGCAGTTGCTAGTCCTGCTCCAAATATTCCCATATCTAAAGTAAACACAAACACATAATCACCAACAACGTTGAATAATCCACCTGCTAAGACACCTGCTGTTGCTAATCCAGGATGATTATCATTTCGCAAGAAAGCTGCTAGCATTTGATTAAATAAAAATACAGGTAATACAATTTTTACTGGTAATACATATGCACTTGCTAGTTCAAGCAGATTTGGATCAGCACCAAATAAAACTAGGATTTGCTTCTCATATAAAAGCAAAGCAGCCCACGCAAGTAGTGCAAACACTATAGAACCAATAAGAGCAACACTGAAATACGTATTTGCTCGATGTGTATCTTTTTCTTTTTGCCCCATCATTGTGCTAAACATTACAGAACCACCAACACCCATTAGTAAACCTAAACTGTAGATCACATTCCAAATTGGTGCAACCACAGCAAGTGCTGCAGTTCCTTCTGGACCTTGATAATTCCCTACCATCGCCATATCAACTAATGAATAAATTGATGTAATCATCGCACCACCAAACGCTGCAGCTAAATATTTCGTATACGTACGTTTGATATTTCCTTGTAATAAACTCATAAAACTCTCCCCTCTTCAAACAAAAAACCGGATAAGATACGAACAGTGACAATCTTCTTATCCGGTGCTTTCATACGCAAAAGCAACGCTCCGAAAATTATATATTCGCTATCTTATCCGGTCTTATACTTACGTTCATAAGTCCTCCGATAACTGATGTCTACAGTAACAAAATACGCTTTGTTTGTCAAACATCTTTTTATTCTTCTGTATCTAGAATTTGTACATCAAGAATATCATCAAAAAGAATTCTATGTTTATCTTCTAACATGATGTATCGTTCATCAATACTCATCTTCCTAACAAATGCATGAAGTGTAATAATTTTACCACCTTCTTTTTTAGCATCTGGCTCAAAATAAGAAACACGTATGTCTGGTGTATTTGTAATATTTATAAATACTTGCTGTAACATATCATTGATTTGAGTCTTCTTTTCTTCTGATAATACAGGTCGATGATCCGTAAGTCTTGCTTTTTCTGCAAGTGCTTGATCATATCCAGTAAGTGCTGCAAATGGTGCAAATTGTGCTGCGCGATTACGTAGCGACATTGGTTGATGTTTTTTTGAAATTGGACGAGCATGATTGATGATATCCCCATACTTCTTTAATACTTGATCATCACGTTTCATTTCTTATGTCCTCCAATTTGATTGTTGCGATCTTTTGCAGTTGCACCATCTAGTAAACTCGTTGCTTTCAATATTGCATTTTTACCAAACTTCTGTTTGATTTTAAGCAGTGCTTCTTGTTCTTTACGCTCTTTATCTAAATAGGCATTTTGTTGTTGCTTTTCTTTTTCAATCGATTCATAATCTGTAAAAAGATCCAATTGATCCGATTTCTTTTTGGGTTTAATCACAGTACCTTCAGGAAATGTCGCAAACGACATACTAATTCTACGTACAAGTAACCCTTTATGCACCAAACGGTCAAATAACGCCAATAGCGCTTGTGTAATTAAAGAAGCTGAAGATGTTAGCTGTTCAAGGTTTTGTGTCCCATGCGCACTCTTAGGCACCTGACGTCCATAAAAATCCGTTGTAACTTCTCCTGTGTATGCATTACGTATTTTTGGAATTTGCAAGCTCTCTTTATCATATCCAACAGAAAGCACCACTTTATTGGTTACAAGCTTTTTCTCTAACATATCAAGAGCAAGTGCTTCAGCCATTTCTTTCACGATAAT
The DNA here is from genome assembly GCF_004365815.1 of Breznakia blatticola. Taxonomy (GTDB): domain Bacteria; phylum Bacillota_I; class Bacilli_A; order Erysipelotrichales; family Erysipelotrichaceae; genus Breznakia; species Breznakia blatticola. The sequence continues at coordinate 32,467 of NZ_SODD01000004.1, read as the reverse complement.
TCGCGCTTTGGAAAATGGATATGGCGAATGTAAGACTTGGCCTGCACCAAAACTATGATTTGCTGGCTTATAGTTTTTTATTTCCTTCATCGTACATGGTTCATATCCCCACGCATGATCAATAAGCAATTCTGCATTCACACCAAATAAGCGATACAGTATTTCTTCATTTTCTAATGAACAACGTGCGATATCTCCCATGGTATATAGACCGTGTGCTTCTAATTTCTTTGTATATCCACGACCAACACGCCAAAAATCAATAAGTGGACGATGATTCCATAAAGTATGACGATATTCCATTTCATCTAGTGATGCAATGCGTACGCCATCTTTGTCAGGTTCAATATGCTTAGCAACGATATCCATTGCTACTTTTGCCAAATACAAATTGCTTCCGATTCCTGCAGTCGCAGTGATTCCCGTTTGTTTATATACATCTTGTACAATTTTTAGTGTTAATTCATGTGCACTCATTTTATATGTATCTAAGTATGGTGTTACATCAATGAAAACTTCATCAATGGAATATACATGAATATCTTCTTTTGACACATACGTCAAATACACTTCATAAATTTGTGAACTGATTTCAATGTATTTTGCCATCTGTGGTGGTGCTACAATAAAATCCACCTCGTATTCTGGATGTGTAGCTAAAAACTGTGCATCATAACTATCATCGATAAATGTACGATTTGTCGCTTTCTTAATTCGTTCTTGATTAACTTCACGTATTATTTTTTGTACCTCAAACAAACGTGGTCTACCAGGTACTCCATATGCTTTTAATGATGGTGATACTGCCAAACAAATGGTCTTTTGCGTACGACTATTGTCTGCCACAACTAAATTCGTTGTTAGTGGATTTAAATTGCGTTCTTTACATTCTACCGAAGCGTAGAATGATTTTAAGTCGATTGCAATATATGTATGATTCATTCTAGCTCCTTTCACAGTTTTCTATAACTATAGTTTACTATACTTTCATACATGAATCATGTAAAAAAAATACTTCATCAAGAAGTATTTTACGCTTTTCTAATAATATCTTTTCGCATGTAATAATCATCCATAACAAAACCATTACCGATGTCATTTACTGCTTCTTCAAAGATTTCAAATCCCATTTTCTTATATTTAGCAATTGTAAGTTCATTATCTTTATTGCATGTTAACCAAATTCCAGTTGACCCTTTTTCGCGTGCAAGTAATTCAATAAACTTTAAAGCAAAGCGACCATATCCTTGTCCACGTGCACTTTCTTTTAAGTAAAACTTACTTAAGAAAGCATCTTCACCTTCTTTGAACACAATTGCAATATAACCAATTGGTTGGCCATCAATGATTTTGAAATATGTATAGTTTTCTTCTTCCATTTGACGCGTCATCGCTTCTTCATTTTGAAAATGCTCTAGCATGTACGTCACTTGTTCTTGTCCAATAATCGGCAAGAAATGTTGACTCCATATTTCTTTAGCTAAACTTGCTAATAACGTTACATCATTTGTATCACATTTAAGTATTTCAATCATATGCGTTTCCCCTATTCATACAGTTATTTAAACAACAATCACTGGCAAAGTCAACGGAAATATCAGATGACAGAAAAAAGGATTCGAACAAATGTTCAAACCCTTATGAATTACTCTGCAAATTGTGCATTATACAATTGTTCGTAATATCCTTTTTTCGCTAATAGTGTTTCGTGGTTTCCTTGTTCCACAATATTTCCATCTTTCATCACCAAAATGACATCTGCATTTTTTATTGTTGATAGACGGTGCGCAATCACAAAACTTGTTCTTCCTTCCATGATTTTCGACATTGCTTCTTGAAGCATTTGCTCCAAACGTGTATCGACAGAACTAGTTGCTTCATCTAGAATCATGATTTTTGGATCCGCAACAATTGCTCGTGCAATTGTTAGTAACTGCTTCTCACCTTGCGAGATATTATTTCCTTCTTCATTGATCACCATGTTGTATCCATCTGGCAATGTACGAATGAAGTGATGTGCATTTGCAATTTTGGCAGCTTCTTCAATTTGCTCATCAGTAGCATGATCGACTCCATACGCAATATTTTCTTTAATCGTTCCTTTAAATAGCCATGTATCTTGTAAAACCATTCCAAACATACTACGCAAATCATCACGTGCTAGATCACGAATATCAACACCATCAACGCAGATTGCTCCACCATTTACATCATAGAAGCGCATTAATAAATTGATCAGTGTTGTTTTTCCTACTCCTGTCGGACCAACGATTGCTACCATTTGTCCAGACTTAATATCAACAGATAAATCATGCAATAAAATCGTATCTGGTGTATAACCAAAGGCAACATCCTTCATTTGCACAGAACCATGTACATCTGCAATTGTTTTTGGTTGCTTATGATCTGGCAATTCTTCTGTAGCATCTAAGACTTCAAAAATACGAACTAATGAAGCAACTGCAGCTTGTAAGATTTGAATTAAATCACTCATTTGGTTTAGAGGATCAGAAACTTGCCAGATGTAACGAATAAATGCTTGTAGTTGTCCAACTAACATCACTCCTGCTAATACATCAAGACCACCTAAATACACAACAACCCCAATACATAAATATGTAATTAAGTTAATTCCAGGAGTAAGCATTCCACTTACAAACTGAGACATAAAACTTTGATTACAAAGATTTTGGTTTACTGCCATGAACTCTTCAATAGAATCCTCTTGTTTATCAAATAGCATAATTTCTTTATATCCACTGTATTTCTCTTGAATAACTCCATTTAAATCTCCAAGTGCATTTTGTAAGTTTTGATATCTTGGTTGAGATTTCTTCACGATGAATTTTCCATATACTAAGGTGAATGGAAGAATTAGTGTAACAATTAGTGCAAGTTTTACATTAATTGCATACATCGCTCCAATTGCAAATAACAACATTAAAATACTCGATACAAAGACGGCTAAACTTTGTTGGAGTGCATTACTTACTGTTTCCACATCACTAGCCATACGACTCATCAAATCACCAGTTGTATGTTTATCAAAATACGAAACGGGTAATTTATGGATTTTCACATTGATTGCTTGTCGTAAATCTTTCATCATATTTTGTATTGCTTCTGTAAGAATGAATTGATATAAAATACGACTTCCTGAACCAGTTATATAGATTCCAAGCAATACTGCAATTAACTGTAAAATATATTGAAAATTGATTGCTCCATTTTTACTAACAACACTTAATAAATATGTCGTAATCATCCCTTCTACATATGGTGCAACAACGGTCATCGTTGAAGCAAGTACAATAAAGAAGATAGAGAAGATAAAAAACTTTTTAAATGGAGCGATAAATGGCATTAAATCTTTAAGTATTTGTTTTAATTGTTTCATAGTGCCAACTCCTTTTCACTTAACTGACTACGTGCGATTTCTTGATAGATTTCACATGTTTCTAATAATTCACGATGCGTTCCTTTTCCAACAATTGTTCCATTGTTTAATACGATAATTTGATCAGCATTCATAATCGAACTAACTCTTTGTGCAACAATTAACGTAATTGCATCTTCTGTTTCTGATAATAAGTTTTTACGTACTTCTGCATCCGTTTTAAAATCAAGCGCAGAAAAGGAATCATCAAAGATATAAATTTCTGGTTTTCTAACAACCGCACGAGCAATGGAAAGTCTTTGTCTTTGACCACCAGAGACATTTGTTCCACTTTCAGCAATACAGTCTTCAAATTGTTGTGGTTTATCTTGAATGAATTCATACGCATTCGCAACTTTTGATGAAGCAACAACTTCATCTTCACTTGCATCATGTTTTCCATATTTAATATTTTCTTTGATTGTTCCTGAAAACAACAAAGCTTTTTGCGGAATAAAACCAATTTTTTGACGAAGTGTTTTGATATCGTATTTACGTACATCGACTCCATCCACTTTGATATTTCCAGCACTTACATCATAAAAACGCGGGATTAAATTAATAAGGGTACTTTTCCCACTTCCCGTACTTCCAATAAATGCAACCGTTTGCCCTTTATGTGCTTCAAAACTGATATTTTGTAAGACTGGCAATTCCCCATCTGGATATTGAAAACTCACTTGATCAAAAACAAGTGTTGTATCTTCTTTTCCTTCAAATACTGGATTGCTTGGATTTTGAATCGCTACTTCAACATTTAACATTTCTTCAATACGATCCGCACTTACTTTTGCACGTGGATACATCATAAACATATTTGAAAATAACATAAGTGAGAATAAGGCATGGAACATGTATTCTCCAAATGCCATCAATTGTCCAACTTGTAGATTTCCTGCATCAATTAAGTTAGATCCAACCCAGTAAATAATCAAACCAGCACTATTTAAAATAAAGAAGAATAGTGGTTGCCCAATGGCCATCAATTTAAATAGTTTCTTCGCTACATTTGTATAGTCTTCACTAGTTTGGCTAAAGCGTTGTTCCTCATATTTATTTTTACGAAATGCTCGAATCACACGTACACCTGTAATATTCTCTCTTGTGATTCGATTTAAATTATCCATCTCTTTTTGTTGTTTCTTTGATAATGGACCACTTGCTTTAGCAATCAAATAAATCGAAAATATGATAATTGGTAAACTTCCAATGATGACCATTGCTAAGTTTTGACTTGTTTTAATAACCATGAAAAAACTAGCTACAATCATAACTGGTGTTAATAGACCTGTACGCATTAACATGTTGGTAAATTGCATCAACATATAAGCATCAGGATTCGTTCTTGTGATCATACTTGAAACACCAAACATATTGTATTCTCTAGGTGAATACGTTTGTGTCTTTTTGAAAATATCATTACGAATATCTCGCACGACATAACTACTCATTCGAGCTCCACAAAATGAAAGAATTAATCGTCCAACTCCCCCACATATTGCAATTAGCACTAAATATAGCAACATCGTTTTCATCAGCGTTACATCATGATTGCGAATTCCTTTATCTACGATTTGCGCCACAATAGAAGGAATTCCTAATTCCGCAATAATAAAACCGGCAATCCCCACAAAGTTCAATACCAGTATCCAACTATATCTTCGCAAATATTTCCATAAAAACTTCATACTTCACCTCTTGTAAATCCTCTTAATCTAAACTATAAGGTAACCTTACAGTCAACACATAGGAGAAAGAAAGTGAAAAAGAATACATATTTAACTTCAGGAGAGTTCGCAAAACTGTGTGGTGTAGAGAAACACGTATTATTTTACTATGATGAAATAGGTTTATTCTCTCCTGTATATACAAAAGAAAATGGCTATCGCTATTATACATATCGTCAATTTGATACATTTGAAATGATCAAATGTCTGCAAAAAATGAATATGTCGTTAGAAGATATTAAGTTTTATTTAGAAAAACGATCACCAGAACTATTTATTTCCCTACTTGAAGAAAAGGAAAAGAAAATCCAAAGTCAAATAGATGAACTTAAAGCAATATCGCAAATGGTTCAACGCTTTGCTTCAAATACAAATGAAGGAATGCAAGTCAAAGCTGATGAAATTACAATCGATTATTATCCAAAACAAAACATCATCTTAAGTTATCCCATCAAACATGGTAAGGAAAAGGATTTAACTTTATCACTTATTAATTTTCAAACCTATGCAAATAAGCACATGCTCGTTATTCAAAAAAACGTAAAATATGTAATGCGTATTGATACACTAAATACAAAAGATTTTAGTACACCTGACTTTTTATACACAGAAGCCAACAAATATATCAAAGGTGTTACTACCCTTCGTAAAGAAATAATGATGCTCACTATTATTCATCAAGGTGACTACGATAGTTTACCTGTCACATACAATAAACTGCTTGATTATGCAAAAGAACACGACATACCGCTTGGTGAATATGTTTATGAAGACTATTTATTTAGTCGATTGAACCAACAAGACCCAAGTAAATATCGCACCAAGATTATGATGGAAACAAAATTACCAATAAAAAAAGTTGATCGTAGCTGACCAACTTTTTTTGATTTATGCTTTATCTTTAATTGGAATCCAAATAGCACTTTCGAAATCGTAATCTTCGATTTGTCCGTTTTTGTACCATTCAATACTAATTGGTAAAGAAATTTCATATTCAGGGTGATTAGGAATCCATTCTTTAAAGATTCTTGTGTTTGTTGTTTGAAGTGCGTGTGGCATTGGACCAACAACTGGGAAAATCATCCATGTACTTGCAGGAACTTCAAATAGTGTGAATCCTTCAGGAACTTCTCCACCTTCATACATACCTGCAATATAATAATCGAATGAACCGCTTTCTTGACGTTGATCAAAACTTACTGCAAACTCACCAATGTGATGTTTTTTATATACTGCTACTTCTTTAGAATTCGGATTCATACACTCTTTGCGGTATATTTCCCAATACTTTGGAATCTCTTGATAAGCAGTTTCATACACCACTTCATACTTTTTACCAATCATTTTCATTACGTCTTTGTCTTTTGCAAAATTTTGCATATCTTGTCCTCCTTTGACATCAATTACAAGTCGTAGAGGTTGAAATATTGTAATCTTGGATGGATGTTGTTGTAACTTTGTTGGAGAAACTCCATGCATTCGTGTGAAAGCTTTACTAAAACTCTCAGGTGTTTCATAACCATAAGTATATGCAATATCGATCATCTTCTCTTTTGCTTGAAGTACATCTAGTGCAGCTAAGTATAGTTTGCGATTACGAATGTACTCTCCTACAGTATAACCAGTCACGATTTTAAAACTTTGTTGGAAATACATCGGTGAGATTCCAACAGAACAAGCAACCTCATTTACTGTGACATTTTCCATTAAGTGTTTCTCAATATAGTTCAATCCTTTTGTTAGTGCATCCATCCAGTTCATATTTCTATCCTCTTTCTTGTACTGTCATTGTACGAACAATCACTACGAACATCTTGTCATTTTTCACAAACATTTGTCAACTCTATATAAACTTACATCTTTGTAATATGCTATTTCTTGTTTTTTGTAGTCCAATTCTATACAATGTGTAAAAGGAAGTGTGCTATGGATTTTATATTACAATTAATCGAACCTCACTATTTACGCTTTGCCAGATATGTTTTCGTATTGCTGGCATTTTTGATTTTTATTGAAATTAAACGCTTAATTTTATACCGTCAAGAAAAGCAACGAATCTTAGCTGTCTTAAACGTAGGTAACGGAGTCGAAAAAATACCAATCACGAATTATGAAGTGACAATTGGACGAGCTTCTACGTGTGATGTCATCATTAATTTACGATTTATCTCTAAACAACATGCTGTTTTGGTCATGAATGATGATGGATATTGGAACTTAACAGATACACGCTTTGCTGGCGATATACTGGTAAATGATCAAAAAGCAGATGATCAAACACCAATTCATATGGGTGATACGATTTCCCTTTCTGGTGTAGAGATGGTCATTCAACCACCAACATATGACAATATCAAAGCATATGAAGAAAAACTACATAAACAAAAGAAACGTCTTTCTTTTAAATTTATGCAAAGGTTGAAGTTCATTGGACGTAAAGATGGTAGTTATACTAAAGCAATGGTGTTATTGAACATCTTTCAAATCTTGACTTGCATCCAAATGTATTTTGCAATTGATGCAACCTATCACAAAGAAATATTTTTAAGTTTTGGTGCATTATTTATCTTACCTTGGATTTGTATTCCAATCGGTAAAATGCTAAAACTTAAAAACTTAGGAGCGGAAGCTGCTGCATTTTTTCTTACTACCATTGGATTTAGTATGATTGCTAGCGCTAATCCGCAAGATGTCTATAAGCAATTATTAGCATGTATTATTGGAATTGTACTTTATATTATTTTATGTCTAGCCTTACAAAATTTAGATACAATTATGAAATTGCGTCGTTATGCTGCATTATTATCCATTCTTATTCTTGCATTTACCCTTGTGTTTGGAAGTAATATCAATGGACAAACCAACTGGATTCGTCTTGGACCACTGAGTTTACAAACCTCCGAGTTAGTAAAAGTGCTCTTTATCTTTGCCAGTAGTGCAACACTCAACTGGCTATTTAAAAGTAAGAATCTAAGAAATTTGATTGTCTATTCAACTGCATGTGTTGGTTTACTATTCTTAATGGGAGATTTTGGAACTGCATTAATATTCTTTGTTACTCTCATTATTTTGATGTTTATGACAAGTGGAGATATCAAAGCAATCTTTATGACATTACTTGTTTCTGGATTGGGTGGACTTATGGTGTTAAGTTTTCGTCCATATATTATGCGTCGATTTGAAACTTGGCGACATGTATTTGCACATATGTATGATTCAGGATATCAACAAGCAAGTGCGCTTATTGCACTAGCTAGTGGTGGACTGTTAGGTCTTGGTGTTGGAAATGGATTTGCGAAAAATATCTTTGCTGCTGATACGGATATCGTTATTGCCATGATTGGTGAAGAATGGGGGCTATTGATTGCCATCATGGTCTCAATTATGTTTTTAGTAATATTACTAGGTGCTATTCGTTCGCATAAAGTTGCACGAAGTAGTTATTATGTAATTGCCGCATGTGCTGCAGCTGGTATGTTTGTTATTCAAGCTGCACTCAATATATTTGGAGCACTTGATGTACTTCCTTTCACTGGAGTTACCCTGCCATTTGTAAGTAACGGTGGTAGTAGTATTGTAGGAAGTTGGGGGTTACTTAGCTTTATCAGTGCCTCATTAAACTATGCGACACCAAATGAACACCAAGAAGTAAAACCTGTTGATGTTGGAGGTGAAGAGTAATGAAACGAATCTCTGCAAGAGCAAAGTACTTAGTTATCTTAATGGTTGCCTTTATTGCATGTGCAGCGATCTTTGCAAGTGACTACATTACTGGTGCAAGTAGTTGGGTCAGTTATCAAACCAATCAAAACATTTATCACGATGGAGAACTTACCGTTGCTGGAGAAATATATTCTTCTGATGGTGTGCGTTTACTAAGTTCTAGTGCAAATGGAATGATGTATGCAGATGATATGAATGTTCGTTTAGCAACCTTACACACAATTGGTGATAAAAATGATAGCATTTCAAATAGTATTTTAACTACAAAACGAGATAAACTAATTGGTTACAATGTTCTAAATGGTCTTTTCGATTCAAAAAGTAAAGAGCATGAAATGCAACTAACCATCAATGCACAATTATCAAGTTTAGCCTATCAATCACTAGGTGCAAATCATGGTGCTGTTGCGATTATGAACTACAAAACAGGTGAAGTTCTAACAATGGTATCAAAACCATCATTTGATCCAGATAACCCACCAAGTGATGATGCTAGTGATGAAGATGGTATTTACTTAAATCGTGTACTTAATGGTTTATATGTTCCTGGTTCAATTATGAAACTTGTCACTACATATGCAGCAATTGAAAACATCAGTGACATTGAAAGTCAAACATTTGATTGTCAAGGTGGAATTACCATTGGCGACCAATGGATTGAATGTAATGGTGTCCATGGTCATCAAACATTTGAGCAAGCACTTGCCAACTCATGTAATGTAGCTTTTGGTTTAATTGCAAATCAATTAGGTAATGATACCCTAGCAAACTATGTAGATAAAAGTGGTTTAACCGCAAGCACAAATATCGATGGTGCAAAAACAAGCCCATCGCGTTTCAATCTAGAAAATGCATCAAGTGCAGATCTTGCTTGGGCAGGTATTGGACAATATACAACACTGGTTAATCCAATGCAGTTTCTTGAATATGTATCAGCAATTGCAAATGATGGTACATTAGAAGCCACACATTACATTAAAGATACTTCTTTCCTATCATCGATTACAAAGATGACAGAAAGTGATACGCGTTTACTTGATGAAACTAGTGCTAAAAAGCTTCAAGAATTAATGCGAAATAATACAATGCAAAACTATGGAGATTATAATTTTGCAGGTTTAAATATTGCAGCAAAAACGGGTACTGCTGAAGTTGAAAATGATAATCCACATGCATGGTTTGTAGGTTTCTCAGCAAATGATGATACACCATATGCATTTGTCTTCATCGTTGAAAATGCCAGTTATACAGGTGCTGCAATGGATGCAGCTATCAGTGTATTAAATCAAATCCCAAATATCGTAAAATAAAAACGCAGGTGTCTGCGTTTTTTTAGTCGACGGATTTTAAAGCTTCAATCATATGAATATGTTTTAATTTAACATGTGTGATACATGTCACAATAAGTGTAAATGCAATTGTTAAAGCAGCTGCAATCGCATATGCGTATCCTTTAATGACTACTGGGAATACTGCCAAATCAGAAGATGCCATTGCAAGAATAAACCATGTAAGTACATAACCTACACCAAACCCTATTACGATACCAATAATGGTAAAGAATATGTTTTCTCGAACAATATGCATGGTTACTTCCTCACTATGAAATCCTAGTACTTTCAGTGTTGCAAGTTCCCTTTCCCTTTCAGATATATTGATATTTGTCAGGTTATACAACACAACAAACGCTAAAGTTCCACTTAGTAAGATAATAATAATCACAACTGGTGATAAACTATCGACTAGTTTTGCTTGTTTATCTTTTTGTGTACTCATATAGGTTACATTTTGCACACCTTCTTTTTTCATAAGTGCTTCACGTAAGTCTTGCTCTGCACGGGAATTCATATGATCAGTCTTCACTAAGAATGTATTATCATGCACCGCTTTCTCAGTAACATTTTCATAATACGTACTTGATACATACACGTTATGTCCTAGATAGTTTTCAGCAATTCCTTTAACTTTAAGTGTGTATACATCTCCTTGTGCATTTGCCATCTCAATTTGATCACCTACTTGTACATCAAATATTTGCGCAAGACGATCACTAATAATCACTCCATCTTCTGCTAAGGAAAGTTGTTTACTTGAATCACGTAAATCAAAGAACTCTGTATATGTAGTGTTTGTATTTAGCACATATAAAGATGCATTTTGCTTACTTACATCTGAACCAGAAAATGTGACTTGTTCGCTATAAACCTCAAGTACTTGTTTTACTTTTGGATCTTTTGTAATAAAGGTAGCCACTTGATCAAGTATACTTTGATCAACATCACTTTCCATGGTAATAATCGCATCACTTTTTTGAAGTTCATCAAATTGAAGTGTTGCTGGTGCTCCAATGGAAGACATTAAACCAAAACCTGTCACCATCAATCCACAACATCCAGCAATACCACTAATCGTTAAGATGGACCGACCTTTATATCTAAACATATTACGGAATGTGACTTTCATTTGGAAACTAAGACGTGACCAAAGTATAGAGAATCTCTCAAGCAAAATTCGTTTACCTGACTTCGGTGCTTTTGGTTGTAATAGTACGGTTGGTTTTTCTCTAACATCTTTAACTAGTACATATGCAGTTGAACACAGTGTACTAGCTAAAGATAGCCCTGTTGCAATCAAAATCGGAATACTCCAATAATGGGTTTCATATGTTGGAATAATATATTGTGATTGCAGCATCGTAAACACGAGGGCAGGAAGTAACTTTGTTCCTACAAGTACTCCTGTTCCAATTCCAATACTTGATGCAATGAGTGCATAAAGTACATACTTGATTGCAATTTCTCCATTATGGTATCCAAGTGCTTTTAAAGTTCCTATCTCTTTACGATTTTCTTCGATCATTCGTGTAATTGTCGTAAAGGTAATAAGAATCGCAATTGCAAAAAAGAAGATAGGAAATGCATTGGCAATCGCATCGATTCTATCAGATAAACTCGTGTATTCACTAAAACCAGGTAAATCCTTTCGCTGGTTTGTAATATATGTAGCTTCATGCATCGAAGCAATATCACTCTTAGCCTGTTCAATTTCAACTTTTGCTTCATCTATTTTCGTTTGATTTTCTAGTAGTGTTGCTTGTGTTTTTAAAAGTGTTGCTTCTTGCTTAACAAGTTCTTGTTGTCCACTCTCGATTTGAACAAGTCCAGCATTTGCTTGTTGTAATCCGTTTTCTATTTGTTGCAATGGTTGCTCAAATTGTGCATTTGCAACATCCGCACCATATTGTGCTTCAATTTGTGCCTTTTGCTGTAACACTGTCGCTTTTTGATCTTGTAAGTTTTGGATTTGTCCTTGTACTTCTTGCTTTTGTGTATCTAGATTAACTTTTTGATTTTGAATGGTTGATAGTCCTGTACTCACTTGGGTTTTGGCATTATCCAATTCTTGTTGTTGCTCATTGAGTTTAGTTTCATTTTCTTGAATCGTTGTATAAGCATCTTGCTGTAATTCTTCTTTGCGTTCGACTTTTCGCACACTTAAAAAATCATCCAGTGTTTTTGTATAACTTTGTAGTTTTGTTTTATATTCACTAGAAAACATATCTACATTTTCTAAGTCTTGAAATTGAATATACATGATAGAAGTCACATCACTAGCAATTGCATCATCTGTAACATAAGCAAATCCATGTAACTGTCCATCACCAATATTTGTAACACCACGCTCTGCATTTGCAATAAATAGTACAGATTTTACATATCCAACTACGCGGAACTCTTTATGTACTAATCCATCATCATCCAGTTGCATGACACTACCTAATGGATACTCCTTTTTTAGTTGCTCATCCACAACAATTTCATCTGCATTTGAAGGTAGACTTCCCTCTTGTAGTAGTAATTCGTTTTGTGTCGATTTTTTTGCGATATCGTATATTTGGAGGTTTTTTTGTTTTGTTTCTTCAATTACTGGAAAACTATAAGCTAAATCAATATTTGCAGTTTTCAGTTTACTTTCTAATTGTTCTTTATCTTGTTGTGAAAAACCAAGCGTGGATTGTACAACGATATCTGACATACTTTGTTTGTCGATGACTTGTTGTAGACTACTTTCTAAATCCGGTCCAACTGACTTGATTCCTACAAACAAAAGCACACCCATGAAAATAATCAAAACAATAGCGATAAAACGCCCAAAGGATTGTTTAATTTCACGGAATGTGGTTTGAATATACAATCGTAACTTCATTACCAGACCAACTCCTCTACAGCTACAGGATGTTCATTAATTTCAATCTTCTTTACCTTTGCATCATTGATATGAATTACTTTATGTGCAATTGGTGCAATGGCATGATTATGTGTAATGATGACTACCGTTTTCTTAAATTTCTTACATGTATTCTGAAGAAGTTTCAAAACTTGTATTCCTGTTTTGAAATCAAGTGCTCCAGTTGGTTCATCACAAAGTAATAATTTAGGATTTTTAGCAAGTGCACGAGCAATCGCCACACGTTGTTGTTCCCCCCCAGATAATTGTGAAGGAAAGTTTGACATACGATTTTCCAATCCAACATCTTTTAGTACTTGTTCTACATCTAATGCATCCTTAGAGACTGCAGTAGCAAGTTCTACATTTTCTTTAGCAGTTAAATTTGGCACAAGGTTATAAAATTGAAAGACAAAGCCAACATCAGTTCTTCGATAATTTGTTAATTGTCGACTGTTGTATGTAGCAATATTCTCACCATCAATGATAATATCTCCATCTGTCGGGCTATCCATTCCCCCTAATATATTCAAAATGGTACTTTTCCCTGCACCACTAGGTCCTAATATAACAACAAGTTCACCTTCATCTATTTCAAAATTCATGTCTTCATTTGCAATGATTTCATGTGATCCCATTTTATAAATTTTAAATTCGTGTTTTACTTCAATATATGACATAGGTCCTCCAATATTTCAACACTATGTTGATTTCATCCCACACTGTTATTATAATAAAAGTAAGAAAGGTAGACAATATGCAAAGCACATCAAAGTGTTATTGATTCAACACTTTTGTGATGATTGTCGAAAGTACGAACTATGGCTGGAGTTAAAAATAACCGACGTGTCCAATATACCAAACACGTAATCAAAGAAGCGTTCCTCTCTTTGCTTGAACAAAAAGAATTATCTAAAGTAAGCGTAAAAGAAATTTGCGAATTGGCCGATATTAATCGTGGTACATTTTATTTGCATTATCAAGATACTACGGATTTGTTCAATCAAATCGAAGATGAACTTATGGAAAGTGTGATGCCAATCTTAGCTTTTGATGGAGAGCGATTTATTCATGTATGGTTAAGTAAATTGATTCATTTATTAAATCAAAATCGTGCAGTAAGCCGTATTATTTTAAGTGATTACCAAAATAGCCGATTGGTACATAAAGTATTTGCCAAGGTACAAGATATGGCATTGCATGATTTTCAAATGGAATTCAATGAAGAAGATCCACGAATTTTAAATCTATATTTTGTCTTCTTCGTACAAGGAACCATAGGAACCATCCTCGAGTGGTTAAAAGATGATCATGGCGTCAGTGAGAAAGAATTAACCGATTCACTTACAGATGTACTAGAGCGAATGAGTATTCATGATTTGAACCACTTGTAGGTTTATTGATATAGGTCTACTATATGAGTATATAAAGGGGGCAACATTTATGTCAGAAAAAATTGCAATATTAGGTTGTGGTAATGGTGGACATGCTGCAGCTGCAGATTTAACCCTAAAGGGTTTTGAAGTAACAATGTATGAAGATCCTGCATTTAAAGATCAACACCAAGAATTATTTAAGCACAAAATTGTGCACTTACAAGGTGCTGCTGGCACTGGTGATATTAAAATTCACGATGTAACTACAAACTTGGAACAAGCAGTCAAAGGTGCAACGATTATTTTAGTTGTTGTTCCTGCTTTTGTGCATGCTTCATTAGCGAAAAAACTAGCGATTTATATTGAGCCAGGACAAATTGTATGTTTACTTCCAGGAACTTTTGGTTCGTTGATTTTCTATAAGGAATTTAAGAAAGTTGGAGTTAATTATGTACCAGTTGCTGAAAGTCATACACTTCCTTATGCAACACGTTTAATTGCACCTGCCACTTCCCTAGTTATGTCACGTTTTAATCCACTAAAAATCGGTGTCATACCAGCAAATAAGACTGATGAAATTCTTACACGTCTTTCACATCTGTTTGATGGCTTAGAAGCTGTCGAAAGTGTTATTGCTTGTGGTCTATCAAGTCTAAATCCAATCATTCACGTACCTGGATGTATTTTGAATGCAGGAAGAATAGAAATAGCTAAAGGTGATTTCCATTTCTATACAGAGGGATTTAGTGATAGCGTGGTTCGCGCAACAGAAGCAATCGATAATGAACGAATTCATATTTTAAAACAGTTTGGTTATGCCCATGATATTGCAGCCCACGGAGTTGGTGGAAGTATCCAAAGTGATTCCATTAAAGAAGTTATCGCAAGTGATCCAAATTTCGCCAAAATCACAGGTCCTGCAAACTTTAAAAATAGATACTATGCAGAAGACATTCCATTTGGTTTAGCTAGTTGGGCAAAACTAGCAAATGCTTATGATGTAGCAACACCAATTATGGACTCTATGGTCAATCTTGGTAGTCTTATCATGGAAGAGGATTGTTGGAGTATTGGTCGTTCACTTGGTGAATTAGGAATTGAAGATATGAGTCTTGAAGATCTTAAAAACTATGTACAAAATGGATAATACAAATTAAAGCCATCACGCTGTGATGGCTTATTTTTATGATAAGAATTTATCTGGCAATGTGACTTGAAAGTCCTTCGCAAGTTGACGCAACTCTTCATCGTTAATTTGATTGATTCGTGGCAAATTCATTGATCGTGCTTTAACAATAATTTCTGCTGCTTTTTCAATGGTATGCATTAAACCAAAAGTAATATCTAAGCTTTCTCCTGAGCAGAATAAACCATGGTGTGCCCAAACGATTGCATCATATTCTTTCATTTTCTCACTTGAAGCTACTGCGATATCTTTTCCTCCAGGTACCATCCAATCTACAACACCTACACCACTAGGAAATACAACAGGACATTCTGTAGCAGCACCCCATAATTCTTTTGTGAATACTTTGTCATCAAGTGCAAATACAAAAGTTAAAGCAATTAGATTTGCTGGATGTGCATGATAAATTACACGATGACTTCCATTTGTTGCTAGCATTTTTACTTCATGATTCATTAAATGTGAAGGTAATTCACTCGTTGGAACACTGTGATTGCGTAATCCCCAACACTTATAGTAACGTTCTCCTGTTGCATCAATTTGAATAATCCCAATTGATGCTTCTGGATCTAAAACTACATTTCTAAAAAACTTACCAGAGCCTGTAACCAAAAAGTATGCATTTGCAAGATGTGGTACATGTGTTCCAATGGGATACGATGTATCATGTACTTCTAGTAAATACTTTGTATCTTGAATATCTTCATCGGTTAAACGATAAGTTAAATTTCCACCATTTCGTTCATGCCAACCTTGTTGGTAACCATCACTACACATACGAATAAAATCGTTAATAAATTTAGGATACTTATTCATGGTGAGCTCCCCTCTTTTCTAGTTCACTTGTCTCATAGTTCATCACTTCATCATACCAACTAAATCCAGTAGGACAATCGTGTGTTTGTAAGTAGTAATTCCAAACATCTCCAAGTGGGAATGTTTTTAATGTTTCTTGGATTGCCATAATTTGTGTAAAATCTTCTTGGTCTTGCAGTGTACGTAAGGTATCCATCGGCATCAACAGTGCATGAAGCAAGGCTTTTTGCATATTGTGCATACCAACAGTCCAAGCACTAATACGATTGATACTTGCATCAAAGAAATCAAGCCCAATATATACACGATCCAGTGCATCATTGCGTACAATCTCTTTTGCGATTTCCTTTGTTTCATCATCAAATAAAACCACATGATCAGAATCCCAACGAACTGGACGAGTTACATGTAATGCAACCTTGTCAAAAAATAGTAAAGTAGAAGATAACTTATCACTTACGACTTCGGTTGGATGATAATGTCCATTATCAAGTAGTGGAGCAATATGTGCTTGTTGTGCATAGTTTAATGTAAATTCACTTGAGCCAACTGTATATGATTCCATACCAATTCCAAAGACTTTTGACTCTAAACAAACAATAACTTTCTCTTTGTCATAATCGATGCTTAAAATTTCATCCAAAGATTGTTTAAATCGTTTTCTAGGTCCTAAACGATCTCCTGGAATATCTTTTAATCCATCCGGAATCCAGATATTCATTAAACAATACGTATCTAATTCTTCTGCGAAATATTGTGAAATGCGAATACATGCTTTACAGTGATTTATCCAAAATTGACGAATACTTTCATCAGGTGAAGCCAGTGTAAGTCCGACAGCTTTAGGATGTGCAAACAACGTCGGATTAAAATCAATGCCTATCCCTCTTTTCTTTGCATATTGCATCCATTTTTCAAAATGCTTTGGTTCTAGTTTATCGCGATCTACTTTTTCATCATCAAAGATTGCATATGATGCATGTAGATTGATTCGATGGGTTCCTGGTACCATCGAGAATACTTCGTCCATATCATCCATTAATTCTTGTACGTTTGTTGCGCGTCCTGGATAATTTCCTGTTGTTTGGATTCCACCAGATAAACTATCTGCTCCATCAAAACCGACAACATCATCCCCTTGCCAACAATGCATGGATATTTGAATATCATTCAACTTTTTTAGTGCTGCATCTGTATCCACACCAAATTGTTTATACATTGCTTTTGCTTCTTCATAACGTCTATTTATCATACGCTTCTCCTTTATAATGTGTAATTTCAAATGATTGTTTAATTATTTGTTGGGCTTGTTTCATATCCTGTATTTTGTGATCTGCAATACACTGACATAGAACATTGCCTATTGCAGTTGCTTCTGATGGTCCTGCTATTACTTCTTTATTTGTTAATGTGGCTAGCAGTTCATTAAGCAACTCATTTTTACAACCTCCACCAACGACATTGATAGTTGTGTACGTTTTATCAGTGATAGATTCGAGTTCATCAATTGCTTGTTTGTAAGAATGTGCAAGTGAATGATATACACAATATGCTATTTCACCTACATGTTGTGGCGTTTTCTCATTTCTTTCTTTGAAGTAGTTTTGAATTTCATGAACCATATGTTTTGGCTTTAAGAACCGTGGATCGTTAACATCAAATGTACCTGTAAATACGTGTTGTTTAGCAAGTTTTACTAATTTCGCATAACTATATTCATATTGATAACAACGTGCGACTTCTTGAATAATCCATAGTCCCATTATGTTTTTAAGAAAACGATACGTTCCTTCATATCCACCCTCATTACTAAAATTTTCATGCATTGCCGCTAAGGACGTATTTGCCCTGTTTTGTATAACGCCAAGTAATGACCAAGTTCCAGAACTTAATAAGATTGCATCATCTTTTATCGCTCCCATATAAGCGCATGCACTATCATGAGTCGCTGGTACGATTATCTGTGTATCAAAACCAAATTCAGCAACAAGCTCTTTTTTTAGATTTCCTATATATGTACCTGGTGCTACGATTTGTTTAAAAATACTTGGTTGAATATCTACTACTTGTAAGATACTTTCATCAAGTTCACCAGTTGTTGCACTAAGTAGTTGTGTAGTACTCATATTCGTATATTCATTGACCATATTACCAGTTAAACAATAATGCAAATAATCTGGAATCATCAAGAAATGCTTCGCTTGCTTGCGCACGTCTTTTGCTTCAGAAGCTAGTTGATAAATACTATTGAATACTTGAAACTGAATTCCCGTTTTTTGATACAACTGCTCTTTTGTGATACGTTGATGCACATTATCAATAATAGAAAGTGTTCGCTCATCACGATACGCATATGGTTGATGCAATAGTTGTTTATTTTGATCAAGCAACACATAATCTACTGCCCACGTATCAATTCCTAAACTTTTTGGAATTTTACCAATGTTTTTACACCGCATAATCCCCTGCTTTACATGTTGATACATAGCATCAATATCCCAAAATACATGTCCATCTTTGTATATCATTTTATTTTCAAATCGATAGATTTCTTCCATTTGCAATATTCCGTGTTCTAAGAAAAATAGCATATGTCTTCCGCTACTTGCACCTATATCAATTGCTAAATAATAGTCCATAATTCCACCTCTAAAATAGCATAATAAAAAACAAGTTACGTGATAATAACGCAACTTGTTTTATTGACTATCCTATTTTGCAAATACTGATATTTAATTTTCTTCATCCATAGAAAGAACAGACATAAATGCTTCTTGTGGCACTTCAACAGAACCAACAGATTTCATACGTTTCTTTCCTTCTTTTTGTTTTTCTAATAACTTTTTCTTACGTGAGATATCCCCACCATAACATTTAGCAAGTACGTTTTTACGTAAAGACTTGATATTACTACGAGCAATAATCTTTCCACCAATTGCTGCTTGAATTGGAATTTCAAATTGATGCTTTGGAATCAATTTCTTTAATTTCTCAACAATCGATTTTCCACGGTTATATGCAAAATCACGGTGTACGATGGTACTCAAGGCATCGACGATTTCCCCATTTAGTAAGATATCCATTTTAGCAAGGCGCGATGTTTGATATCCAATAAGCTCATAATCAAAACTTGCATAACCTTTACTTAACGATTTTAAACGATCAAAGAAATCAAATACGATTTCTGATAGTGGAAGTTCATAGATTAAATTCATTCTTGTATCATCAATATAAATCATATCTTTGTAGTTTCCACGTTTCTTTTGACAAAGCTCCATAACTGGCCCAACAAAGTCATTTGGAACCATAATTGATGCCTTTACATAAGGTTCTTCAATATGGTCAATTTTTTGTGGGTCTGGTAGAAAACTTGGGTTATCTACTTGAACCATGGATCCATCTGTTAAATATGCATGATATACAACACTTGGTGCAGTTGCAATCAGTGGGATGTTGTATTCACGTTCAATACGTTCTTGAATTACATCCATATGTAATAAACCTAGAAATCCACAACGGAACCCAAATCCAAGGGCTTGTGATGTTTCAGGCTCAAATTGTAAGGCTGCATCATTTAATTGTAGCTTTTCTAGTGCTTCACGCATATCGTTGTATTTGGCATTATCGATTGGATAAAGTCCACAATATACTGTTGGATTCATAATACGATATCCAGCAAGTGGCTCAGCAGCAGGATTGTTTTTGATAGTAATCGTATCCCCTACACGTACATCCTTTACAGATTTAATAGCAGCACTAATCCATCCAACTTCACCAGTCACAAGTTGTTGCTTCTTGACCTCTTTTGGATTTCGTATCCCTACTTCTAATACTTCATATTCAGCTCCAGTTGCCATGAACTTAATCATATCTCCAACTTTAATGCTTCCTTCTTTAATTGATATTAGTGCAAGAACACCACGATATGGATCGTAAACCGAATCAAAGACAAGCGCTTTTAGTGGTGCATTTACATCACCTGTTGGTGCTGGTATATATTTTACGATAGCTTCTAATACATCCACGACATGTAATCCACTTTTTGCAGATATTTGTGGTGCATAGCTTGCATCTAAACCGATAACATCTTCAATTTCTTGCATGATTTCATCTGGTCTAGCACTAGGTAAATCTATTTTGTTGATGACAGGTAGAATTTCCAAATCATTATCTAATGCTAAATATACATTTGCAAGGGTTTGCGCCTCAATTCCTTGTGCTGCATCAACAACAAGAACCGCTCCATCACAAGCCGCTAATGAGCGTGATACTTCATAGGTAAAGTCGACGTGACCTGGTGTATCAATCAAGTGAAAGATATAGTCCTCACCATCTTTTGCAGTATATTTCAATTGTACTGCATTTAATTTAATTGTAATTCCACGTTCTCTTTCCAAATCCATGCTATCGAGCAACTGTGATTTCATTTCACGCATTTCTACTGTTTCCGTAAGTTCTAAAATACGGTCAGCAAGCGTGCTTTTCCCATGGTCGATATGTGCAATGATTGAAAAGTTACGAATATTTGACTGTTTCAAATACATTCTCCTCTATTTTATTTAATCTTTTTTATATTTGTTGGCAATTCGCACAAATGGTTGATATGCAAGTAATGCGAAGATTACACATACTCCACCTTGTACGAGATTTCCTTGTATGCTTGGTAAAGCAGCAATGAAATCTTGTAATAAGATCACATCTGTTACATAATACCCAGCAATCATTATCAGAGCTCCACAAACAAATGCAGCTACACGATAGGTTGTTTTTATTTTATGAAATAGATATGCAACCACACATCCTTCTATACCTTTGATAATTAATGTAAATATAGCAAACTGTGTATATCCTAAGTATATATCTGCTAATGCACTACCTACTCCACCTACAAAAAATGCAGCTAATGGATTTAGTGTACAAGCAAATAAATAAATAATAGAATCACCAAAATTTACATACCCCATTCCTGGCATCGGTAATACGATAATCACCGTTGCTAGAAATGTTAACGCTGCCCCAAAGGCACATAATACGATCTTCTCTGTTTTCATCGGCAAAGTACTATCCTGTCGCCATTTCCATTAATGAATTCTGCACAGCTACAGGCTTTTTTCCCTTCTAGTTGAACCTTAGTAAGTTGTAAGCATCCTCCTAGACATGAAAGATACAATCCTTTCTTATCTCCTTGTTTGCGAAATACAGTTCCTACAGGTTCATTTGTTTCTACTGTTGTTCGTGCTACACCATGAATTTTTAACTTTCGTTCACAAAACATAATGTAACCAACTGGCCATGGAATTAAACCTCTAATTTGATTGTAAACTTCATCTACAGGTTTGCTTAAATCAATAATTTCTTCTTCTTTTGAAATATTGTAAGCAAATGTTGCTTTACTTTCATCTTGCGGCGTAAAGATCGCTTTTCCGTCAACAAGCAAAGGAATGGCTTCTGTGATCGCTTTAGCACCTGCAATCATCAGTTTGTCATGTAAACTTCCTGCTGTGTCTTCATCAGTAATTGCAACTTTCTCTTGCAACATGTAATCTCCAGCATCCATTTTCTTTACCATTCGCATGATTGAAACACCCGTTTCCTTTTCACCATAAATAATCGCTTTATGGATTGGTGCTCCACCTCTTAATTTAGGTAGTAAAGAAGCATGTACATTTAGCGCTCCATATGTTGGTGCTTGTAATACCACTTCAGGAATAAATTGTCCATATGCACATGTTACGATAAGATCTGGTTTTGTATCGAGTATCTCTTGATAATCATCTTTGATTTTCAATGGTTGAAACACTTGAATTCCATAACTCAAAGCTAACTTTTTAACTGGAGTTTCTTGAATGATTTGCTTTCTTCCAACGCGTTTATCTGGTTGACTCACCACACCGACAACGTCGTATTTTGCATCAACTAAACTCTTCAAAATGGAACATGCAAATTCTGGTGTTCCCATGAATACAATTCGTATATTTTTCATACCATCACCCCAATCTTTACCATTATACTTGAAGTTACCTAAAAGTTAAAGGTTGTTATTGCATTTTATTTGTTCAATTGCTATAATGTTAAAGCATTGAAATTAGGAGGTGTCAGAATGCCTAACATTAAATCTCAAAAGAAACGTGTTATTACTAATGATAAAAAACGTTTAGCTAACGCATCACAAAAAACAAAAATTAAAACTGCTATTAAAGCTGTTTTAAGTGCTGTTGAAGCTAACGACAAGGACGCTGCTACTAAAGCATACGCTGAAGCTAGCAAACAATTAGACCGTTCAATTACTAGTAACATCCATCACAAGAATTATGTTTCTAGACAAAAAGCACGTTTAGCAAAAGCTGTTAACGCAGTAAAATAGTAAATGAATAAATTAAAGGTTGCGGATTTCATTCCACAACCTTTTTTCTATGTTACATTGTATGTTTTAATAAGAAGACTTCAAACCCTTGTTGTTTATCTATACGTCCAGTTTTTATATCTTGATCGAGTATTGATAAATCTTTAAGAATAGTAAGTAAATCCTCTTTACGATATTGTCCTACATTTTTAACTGTGTGCCAAATGCGACCTGGTGATGTACTTAACTCACGCGCGATATTATCATTTGAGTATCCTTCATTTTTCAGTGTTTGTACTTGCACTAGAAAACGGAACTGTGCAGCAAGTAAACCAATAAGCGCAATAATTTCGACATTGTTTTGTTTAAAATCTCGAATCAATGAGAACACTTTTTTTGTATCATGCGTAAATATTGCATTACTTAACAAGAATGTATCATCTTCAATAGGACGACTAATAAGCGCTTCTATGACTTCTTTCGTAATTTGACCACCATGCAATTCAAGTTTATCTAACTCTGTATACAAACGGTTCAAATCAAGTCCTACACGTATTTGAAACTCTCGCAATGCTCCTTGATCCATTGTGATTTGACGTTTTTGGCATTCTTCACGAATCATTCGATTTCGTTCTTCCTCACTAATTTGCTCAAAACGAAACTCTTTTGTCAGTTTTGCTAGGTCTTTTCCAACTTTCTTTCTTGCATCTTTTTTTCCATCATAATCCAAAACAACAATTGTTGTTGGATTTGGTGCTTCTAAGTAGTGAACAAGTTCATCTACAGTATCTTTATTTGATGCTCCAAAAAACGTACAATTTTGAATAACGACCATTTTATGTTCACTAAAAAAAGGCATGGTGTTACATTCTTCTAAAATATGATCCATCGTATCCTTTGTATAGTCAAAGGTAATTAAATTCATATCGTTAATATCATGCTCTTTTTTTAATTGATTTAGTTTTCGTTTGCGAAGATAACTCTCGCTTCCTATAAGTGTATAATTCATTCCTTTGTTATTATACCAAACTCTTGCGTCGCTGTCCTAACGAGTTGAAAGTTTTTAATAAAATAAAAATGAATACTCCCATGTGTTTGTGTGTTAAAGATATGTGAACGTTGCTTCTTTAAATTTTCGATGACTTCATCATGTGGATGATTGTATGTATTATTGTATCCACTACTAATTATCGCTAGATGAGGTTGTATCACAGAAAGAAAGTTGGATCCCGTACCACTATTGGAACCATGATGGCTCACCTTTAATATATCTATGTCTAGTTGTCGATATCTTTGAATGATTTTATCTTCTACTTCAAGTCCAGCATCGCCAGTAAATAAATAGTTAAAGCCGTAGATATGCGCAAATAGAACCATACTTTTTTCGTTCTCATCCAGTGAAGTTGGTTGTTCATTCAAATTTGTGAAATACAATTGATCCAATTGAATGTTTCCGCTACGCACAACTGCATCAATAGGAATTAACTCCTTAAGTGTATCTAAGCCACCAGAATGATCATAATCATCATGACTAATTGCAACCACATCAATTTTTCGTATGCCTTTTGATTTTAAGACTGGATAAATTACCTCATTTGCAACGTCTCTTTTTACGTGACCTGCTACATCAATTAGCATCGTCTTTCCGTAAAATGGTTCACGAATAAATATCGTATCACCTTGACCGACATCAATAAACATCACTTCGCCATAAGGTAAGATATATTGAATTTGGTGTTGAATTATTAATAAGATTGCTAGATATACAACATACTTTTTCTTTCGATAACTAATCATACACAAAACAAGATATATCCACGTAATTAGCCAAAGTACATGTGGAAATCCATAGATTGTGAGCTGCTCAATTTTTAAATTTGATACAAGAGCTTGTATTTGCAACAAGTAATCTACAAGTGTAAAGATTTGTGGAATGATTAATCCAACCAAACTTACAATAAACATAAGTGTATTTAAATATTGAATCCAAGAAAAGCATAGAATTGCAAATATATTAACCTCATGAAAGAAGTACAGATGAATTGGAATTAACACCAAACAAGTAAGATATAGTCGTGAGCGTTTTTCGATATTAAAAATTGAGATAGTCGCTAAACTTATAGAAATCACATATCCTAAATGATACAAATAATTTGGATCATAACATAATAGTAGGAATGCCCATGCGTGAATTTTATATGCTTTTTCTAGTTTTGGAAATAGACATTCGATTGCTGCACGCACACATAAAGAAAGCATATAAAAACGCAAAGGAAAAAAGACTAAAGCAACACTTGAACAAACAAGAATGGTTGGCCATTTATGAAGTTTTGTATATTTTGTTAGTAAAGAGACAAGTAGATATATGTGAAACCCACTTAAAAATGTCATTTCCATCATCTCTTGTTTTTGATTGTACAAAGTATTTAGAAAATATACTTTAGCTGGTGAATCTTGTCGAGAAATCCATGTATACATATTTGCTTTAAGTGAATTGCTTTTTGCGAGCACTGTAAAATCATTTGCATACGCTTGATAATATGCTCCCTCTTGATTTGCATATTGCATAAAAGAAAATGTATGAAGATTTTGATATGAATGAATTTTCTCATAACTTCCTTCAAAACGGATAACATCATGAAAACTTACATTATCAATATTGTAGATGTACAACTTTTGCTTATCACTTTTGCCAACTACATATCCTTCTTTTATATCTATAACTTCAATGATCGTATGTGCTGGCATTTCTGGAACTTCCTTTATTAACAGTGTATTAAATGCACATAACACAACAAGCCAAAACAGTATAAATCTACGTGTTTTATACGTTAGATAGCCGATTGACAAAATGATGATTAGAAGATTTGTCTTGGATTCTCCATTGATGATTAGCAGTATTGCACTAATCCATATATATCCAATGTATTGCATTATAAACAGATATAATCCTTAATCTTTAGAAACAGCTTTTCCTTGATTCCCTTCACCTGCATAATATCTTCAACATTTTGAAATGCACCATGTTCATTTCGATAGTCTACGATCTTTTGAGCAGTTGCTGGACCAATACCTGGTAGACTTGCTAATTCTTCAATAGAACCAGCATTTATACTGATCTTTTGTCGTTCACTTTTAGCTGGTATAACAATTACATCTTCATGTCGAAGTTGTTTTGATAAATTCAGCGATGATGTGTCTGCATGTTCTAAAGGTTGTGCTTTTTCTACAAGTTGCTTCGTTTTTGCATTGTAAGGCAGTTGATAAACTCCAGGATGCATTACTTCTCCTTTTATTTCAACTTCAATTTCCTTTGATTGATAATCTTCTAAAT
This sequence comes from Breznakia blatticola, assembly GCF_004365815.1. Taxonomy (GTDB): domain Bacteria; phylum Bacillota_I; class Bacilli_A; order Erysipelotrichales; family Erysipelotrichaceae; genus Breznakia; species Breznakia blatticola. The sequence goes on along the minus strand of NZ_SODD01000004.1, from coordinate 6,299 downwards.
CAACATAACTATTCTTATTCCAAAATAAAAAAAGAAGGAATGCTCCAATAAGTAAAATTCTCTTCATAATATCACCTATTTAGTATTCACTTCTTTTTATTTTAATCCTTAATTTTCATCGAACTTTTCGTAAGCATCGATAATTTTTTGAACCAATGGGTTTCTTACAACATCTGCACTTGTTAATTCAACAAATGCAATATCTTCAATATTTTGTAATACTTGTCGTGCACTCAACAATCCAGAATCATGTTTCTTGATTAAGTCAATTTGTGTAACATCTCCAGTAACCACAACTTTGGAATTAAATCCCATACGTGTTAAAAACATCTTCATTTGCGATTTTGTCGAGTTTTGTGCTTCATCAAGAATAATAAATGCATTATTTAATGTACGACCACGCATATATGCTAATGGTGCAATCTCAATAACTCCTTTATCAATCAACCGTTGCACACTATCTGCTCCTAACGCATCATTTAATGCATCATATAAAGGCGTTAGATAAGGATCTACTTTTTCCTTTAAATCACCTGGTAAAAAACCTAAACTCTCCCCTGCTTCTACTGCAGGTCTAGTTAAGATGATTTTTTCTACATCATTTTTCTTTAATAGACTTACCGCATACATTACAGCAAGATAGGTTTTCCCAGTTCCAGCAACCCCAGTAGCAAAAACGATATCCTTTTCACGCATACATTTAAACAAGTAGGATTGTCCTAATGTTTTTGGATAGATGATCTTTCCATCGTTTGTACGGTTAATTACTTCTTTATGTATCTTTTCAAGTTTATCGAGTTTTCCTTGATCGGCAAGCTTACATGCATATAATACTTCTCGTTCTCTAACTTGTAAGCCTCCATCATTTGCACTTATCATATAACGAATTACTTTTTCAATTCGTTTTGCAATTTCTTCATCCACATGCATAATGGATACACTTTCCTCACGAAATACCATCTCCACTTTATAGTAGTTACGTATTACGTCCAGATATGCTTCGTGTGGACCAAATAGATGACTATATTGATCAAAAGAAACATCTGCTAAGGAAATCGTATATTTTTCTATCATTACACCCCTTCTTTCTTGTTACATTTATTTTACTTTAAAAAAAAGGAAATTGGGAGTCTTACACTCCAATTTCCTTTTGAATTCTTTCGATAATTTCACCAATTGCTTGTTTTTTGCTACCTTCTTTTTCCATTCCAGCGTAGATTTCTTCAAATTTCTTTAGTTGAGAGAACCAAAATTGGTGAAATACACTGTTTTTCACCATACGGCGTCCAAACATAATTTCATCGTTTGATAATGGCTCATCACATGCCACATCAAACACCAAAATTTGATAGTAATGATGATCGTGAACAACAACTTCTTCCTGAATATGATAGCGTTTTTCACTGATGAACATTCTTAGTTTTTCTACATCTTTATTGGATTGAATAATAATTTTACGAGCTTGTTTTAACTTATCCTCACTATTTTCAAGAATATGTTTTATCGTTTCAAAGCCCATTCCAGCAATGATAAAGATATCTGCATCTGCTGGAACAAGTTCCAGTCCATCACACAAGATTGCTTCAACCTTATCTGTACATTCACTTCTTTCGATTGTTTTTTTCGCAGCCTCTAATGGCTCACGACCAATATCACAAGCATATGCCTTTTTTGCGATTCCATCGTTGACTAGCGCACAAGCAAGTTGTGCATGATCACACCCAATATCCGCGATTATTGCATCTTGATCGACGAAGTCCGCAATTGCTTGAAGTCTTTTGGAAATTTTCATTCTATTGTTTGTCCATGAAGTCTTTTAAACGTTTCGAACGTGTTGGGTGTTTTAGTTTACGTAACGCTTTCGCCTCAATTTGACGAATACGTTCACGTGTTACATTAAATTCTTTACCTACTTCTTCGAGCGTTCTTGTGCGTCCATCATAAAGTCCAAAACGTAAACGTAATACTTTTTCCTCACGTTCTGTTAACCCTTGAAGAACCATATTGATTTCATCTTTCAACAATTGGTTATTTGCATATTCATCTGGTGACATTGCATCTTTATCTTCAATAAAGTCACCTAAGTGAGAATCATCCTCTTCACCAATTGGTGTTTCTAACGAAACTGGTTCAAGGGCAATTTTTTGAATCTCACGAACTTTTTCTGGTGTAATTCCACCCATTTTTTCTGCAATTTCTTCTGCAGTTGGATCACGTCCTAAATCTTGTACAAGTTGACGTTGAATTCTTGTCAGTTTATTGATGGTTTCCACCATATGTACTGGAATACGAATCGTACGTGCTTGGTCAGCGATCGCACGTGTAATTGCTTGACGAATCCACCATGTTGCATATGTTGAGAATTTAAACCCTTTTGTATAGTCAAATTTCTCTACTGCTTTTGCTAGACCCATGTTACCTTCTTGAATTAAATCAAGGAATAACATTCCACGTCCTACATATTTTTTGGCAATCGAAACAACAAGACGAAGGTTTGCTGCAATCAATTTCTTTTTCGCTTCTTCATCACCTTCTTGAATACGTTTGGCAATTTCTGGTTCCTCTTTTGGATCAAGTAATTCTACACGTCCAATTTCTTTTAAGTACATCTTAACTGGATCATTTACTTTACTTTGGCTACTTGCCGCAAAGGATTGTTCCAACGTTTCCAAATCACTTAATTCTTTTTTATCTTCTTCTTCATCTTCACCTAGTTCACTAAGCAAAGCATCATCAACATCATCAACATCTTCCACATCGATTTTGTCATCTTTTCCTTCAACGATTGTACTTTCGTCAATTTCTAAGTCATCTTCATCAATTGGAATGTTATTTTGTGTAAACCAAGCGAATAGATCCTCAGTATCTTGATCAGATAAATCCAAGTGTTCTACTTGTTTATCAATATAAGATTGGGTAATTTTACCTTTTTCTTTATGTGTTTTTAATAGATCCTCTTTTACCTGATCTAATGTTTTTACTTCATCTAATACTTTCTTTTTTGCCATATTAGTAATCCCCTTTCTCTCTTTTCAACTTAGCGATTTCTACAGCTATATTCGCTTTTTGTTTAGGGTCGCTCAATTCTGTAGCTTGTTGTCTTAAGTTCTTAATTTTCTCATCCACCATACATCGTTTGATTTTTTTGATGGAATCGCGAAGCAATACATCTGAATACTCTGGATAGGCTAATTTCCAGTCCACCACATGTAACAGAAGTTCCTTCATTTCTTTTTCTTCTAAAGCGTTTAGCAAATCGGCTACTTCAATCGTATCATGTTCACGATAATGGTTAATCATAGCAAGCGCTAATTGATTATACGCATCTGTAGGTAGAAATCCTAGTTCATGTCGAAAGATCTCACCGGCTTGTTTTGCTAACAACAATTGACTTAGGATATGATACTGTGCCACTTCGATACCTGGTTGAGGCTTACGCAAAACATTTGTATTTTCAACAATCGTTTGCGTAGGTGTTTGTGGCTGTTGATTCATATTCCGTAAATCAAACCCGCTGTATTCTTGCAATAATGAATAATAATTTTCTTTTTCAAAATCATCTTTCAGTTTTGCAATTTGTTCACCAACAAGCTTTGCATATTCTTTTTTTTCTGAATAATTTGCTAAGTTAAACTTCTTAGCTAAATAATTCATCATAAACTCTATCCACGAAATTGTCTTCTTACAAATACTTTGTAATTCTTCAATTCCGTAAGTTTCAATAATTTCATCAGGATCTAACCCAAGTTCATTTTTTACAACTTCTACTTGGAGTCCTTGTTTTTGGCTCAATAAACCAAATTTATAGGTTGCTTCTTGACCTGCTTTATCACCATCGTAAAATAAGTATACTTTTGCATTGGTATAACGAATCAGTTTACACTGACTATCAGTAGCTGCAGTACCAAGAGTTGCAACACCATTGGTGATTCCCGCCTTTTCCAAGGCAAGTACATCCATTGCACCTTCCACTACATAAATTATACCACTTTTTCTTGCTTCATCCTTAGCTCGGTGATAATTAAATAATAAGTGTCCTTTACTATAAATTGGCGTATCTGAAGTATTGATGTATTTTGCATCACTTGATGCATCAATAATACGTGCTGTAAATCCTACAGGATTTCCATAGCTATCATGAATTGGAATCATAAATCGATGGTAGAATACATCACGCAATCCTTGTTGTGTAAGACGTACTACACCTGTTTTTATAATATCTTCATCACTATGCTTTTTCGCATGCAAGAAATGATACAGTTTATCATTGATTGGATTGAATCCAATTTGGAATTTTTCCAATATTGCATCATTGATATTACGACTTTTTAAATACTCGTAAAATGGTTTTCCTTCTTGTGATTTTAATTCATAGTTTGTAAATTCAATTGCATCATTCAATACATTGTATAATGCCTTTTTTGCTGGATCTACTTTTGGTACACTCGAACCAACATCATAATCAAAAGGTATATTTTCAATTTCAGCAACGCGTTTTACCGCTTCAACAAAGCCAACATTCTCATAGTTTTGCACAAAGGTAAATACATTCCCACCAGCTCCGCAGGCAAAACAACGATAAATTTGTTTATCTACATGCACAGACATTGATGGGTCATGGTCATCATGAAACGGGCATACCCCAGCATAATTTTTTCCTTTTTTATCTAAAGGCATATAATGTGAAATTACATCAACAATATCACTTTTATTTCGGATGTCGTTAATGACATTTTCTGGGATTCTTGCCACAAAATCATCTCCTATAATTTAATCTTACTTGCAATATAACTTTCAAGTTCATCTATCTTAATACGAACTTGTTCCATCGTGTCTCGGTCACGAACCGTTACACTGTGATCATCTTTACTATCAAAATCATATGTAATACAGAATGGTGTACCGATTTCATCTTGACGACGGTATCGTTTTCCAATACTTCCTGTTTCATCATATGTAATGGCAAACAAACTTGCTAATTTTGCAAACACTTCTTTTGCCTCATCACCTAGTTGTTTACTTAATGGTAAAATACATGCTTTATATGGTGCTAAGAATGGGTGTAAATGAAGCACTTTACGTGTATCATTTTCAAGTTGTTCTTCTTCATATGCATCACACATAACTGCAAGCATCATACGTTCTACCCCAACTGAAGGTTCAATACAATATGGTACATATTTTTCATTTGTTTGAGGATCTTGATATTCAAGAGATTTTTTACTTTCATTTTGGTGAGCAGTTAAGTCAAAATCTGTACGGTCAGCAATTCCCCATAACTCTCCCCAATCATTTCCTTTACCAATTTGGTAACGGTATTCAATATCACTTGTTCCATTTGAATAGTGTGATAATTCTTCTGCATCATGTTCACGTAAACGTAAGTTATCCGCTTTAATTCCTAATGTTGTTAAGAAATTCATACAGTAATCTTTGTAGTAGTCATACCATTTGATATCTTCACCAGGTTTACAGAAGAATTCAAGTTCCATTTGTTCGAACTCTCTTGTTCTAAAGATAAAGTTACCAGGAGTAATTTCATTTCTAAAACTTTTACCAATTTGACCAATTCCAAATGGTAGTTTTTTACGCATTGTACGTTGTACATTCTTAAAGTTTACAAAGATTCCTTGCGCAGTTTCAGGACGTAAGTAAATGGTATTCTTACTATCTTCTGTAACTCCTTGGAATGTTTTAAACATTAAATTGAATTCACGAATATCTGTCCAATCGTGCTTTCCACAATTTGGACAATTTACATGATGTTCTTCAATATAGTTTTTCATTTCTTCTTTTGACCATCCTGATGGATTTACTTCTCCTTTTGAGAAGTCTTCAATCAATTGGTCAGCACGATAACGTGTTTGACAAGATTTACAGTCCATTAATGGATCTGAGAATCCACCAACGTGACCACTTGCAACCCATACTTGAGGGTTCATTAAAATCGCACTTTGCATCCCTACATTATTTGGATCTTCCTGGATAAATTTTTGCCACCAAGCTTTTTTTACATTATCTTTAAGTTCAATTCCAAGTGGACCAAAGTCCCAAGTGTTTGATAAACCACCGTAGATTTCACTACCTTGGTATACAAACCCCACACTTTTCATATGATTAACTACTGTTTCAAAGTTACTTTTACTCATAATATCCTCTTCTTTTCTATATAGAATGTGTATTTTACACATTATGATACAGTCTATATAATAACACGAAAGTCAATTTCTATCAATACGACATACGTGCATAGCAAAAAAAGTGAATCGCTTCACTTTTTACTACATTTCTGCAATTTC
>NZ_SODD01000003.1 GCF_004365815.1 Breznakia blatticola | reverse complement strand
TTACCATCACAAGAAATGCTTTAAAGACACATAAATTATTCAGTACTTATCAGTGATTTATCGAGACTTGGTATGCACTGGTTGAATTAAGCCAAAGTAAATCAACAATAAAATTACATAAAGGAGAAAGGACACAATTATGAGAGTTTTAATTTCATGTGCAAATGGATCAGGCACAAGTTTGATGCTTCAAAAAAGTGCAAACAAAGGATTAACAGATATGGGATTTGAAATTACAAAAATTCACCACTGTTCAATCGCAGAAGGAAAATCATCAGCATCACAATACGATGTAGTATTTACGCCAATGAACTTCCTAAATATGTTTGACGATGCAAAAAAGAAAGGGATTACAGTTATTGGAATTCGTAACGTAATGTCTGCAAAAGAAGTTCAAGAAAAAGTTGCTGAAACTGACTTAGAACAACGTTTCAAGAAGTAAAACATGAAAGGCTGTCACGTTGGTGATAGCCTTTCTTCAAATAGGAGGGTGTATGAAAATAACAAAAAAACATTTGGATGAGATGTATCGATGCTACTGTGCAAGCTCAACAAACATTGATAATGACTTGCATATCTTTTTAGCAAGTGAGGAACAAGGATATCCTTGTTATGACTATAGTGGAGAAAGCTTTGAGACAAAAAAAGTAGTATGGCAAGAAGGTGGAGGGACAATGTCAATCATACCTTTACCAAATAAAAGCAATGAGTTTTTAGCAGTCATGGATTTTTATTTAAAAGTTTCACCAAGTAAAGCCAAAATCGTTTGGGGAAAATATGAAAATGGAGAATGGAAAGTAAAAGATCTATTCTATTTACCATACTTACACCGCTTTGATATTTATCGAGTGGATGGTGTGAACTACTTTATTGGTGCAACAATTGCTGAAACAAAGGAAAACAAAGAAGACTGGAGTAAACCAGGGAAAATTTATACAGCCATTCTTCCAGATGATTTAGAGCAACCCATTGAACTAACCGAACTAGTTGGTGGATTGTTTAGAAATCATGGATATACAAGACACTATGAAAATGATATGCCTGTAGGTTACTTTGGAAGTGATCAAGGAATCTTAAAAGTTACACCTCCTAAAAAACAAGGAGAAGCTTGGAAAACTGAAAAGATCATGGATGGCACAATTAGTGAAATCGCAATTATTGATATCGATAACGATGGTGAAGATGAAATTATGACAATTGAACCATTCCATGGAAATGCAATTAAAATCTATAAAAAAGTAGATGGAAACTATAAAGAAGTATATAGCTATCAAAATGAAATTGATTTTGCACATACACTTGTTGGTTGTACACTTCGAGGTGTAAATACCTTCTTAGCAGGGGTACGTCGTAAAGATGCAGAAATCTTCTATGTGCAATATAAAGATGGGGCATTTGTGACTGAAGTTCTTGAAAAAGGATGTGGACCAGCAAACTTAGCAGTCGTGAACGAAGAAAATCGAGATATTATTATTGCGGCAAACCATACATGTAATGAAGCTGCTGTCTACATCGTGGAGGATTAGTATGTTTGAACAGATGAAACAAAGAGTTTTAGAAGCAAACTTATTGCTTCCAAAATATGGCTTGATTACCTTTACTTGGGGAAATGTATCCGAAATTGATCGTGAACGTAAAGTCATTGCGATTAAACCAAGTGGTGTAGAGTATGGTGCGATGCGTGCTGAAGATATCGTTATTTGTGATTTAGATGGAAATGTAATTGAAGGAACCTTAAACCCTTCAAGTGATTTGATGACACATGTTCAGTTTTATAAAAACTTTCCAAATATTGGAGGAGTTGTACATACACATTCACGTTGGGCGACTTCTTGGGCACAGGCAGGTAAAGATATTCCAGCATTAGGTACAACACAAGCGGATTACTTCTATGGAGATATTCCATGTACAAGAAAAATGACAAATGATGAAATTCAAGGTGCATATGAAGAAGAAACAGGAAAAGTAATCGTTGAATGTTTCCATGAAAGAAATATAAATGCAGATGAGATGCCTGGAGTACTTGTTCATAGTCATGGTCCATTTACATGGGGAAAAGATGGTTTTGATGCTGTCCATAATGCAGTTGTAATGGAAGAGTGTGCGATGATGGCATTTACAGCAACCCAACTTTGTAATCATGAAATAGAACCAATGCAACCAGAACTTCTTGATAAGCATTACTTACGTAAACATGGAGCAGGTGCATATTATGGTCAAAAATAGAAGATATCAACTTGGATTATATGAGAAAGCTATACCAAATGATCAAAGTATTATTGAAAAGCTTAAACTTGCCAAAGAAAGTGGTTTTGATTATTTAGAATTGAGTATCGATGAGACAGATGAAAAATTACGTCGCATTGATATGCCACAAAGTGAAAGAGAAGCATTACTTGATGCAATGATTCACTTAGATATGCGTATTAATTCAATTTGTTTAAGTGGTCATCGTAAATATCCACTTGGTCATAAAGATACAGAAATGCAAGCAAAGTCATTAGAGATCATGTTAAAAGCGATTAAACTTGCTAGTGATTTAGGTGTCCGTGTTATTCAACTTGCAGGGTATGATGTATATTACGAACAAGGCGATGCAAAAACAAAAGAGATCTTCATACAGAATTTAAAAGAAGCTGCACAGATGGCAAGTTATTATGGAGTATTACTTGGTTTTGAAACGATGGAAACTTCATTTATGGACACCGTTGAAAAAAGTATGGAATATGTCCGTTTAGTTGATAATCCATATTTAGGTGTTTATCCAGATATTGGAAATTTAAAAAATGCGAGTTTGCTTTACCATGGAGATGTGAATACAGATTTACTAACTGGAAAAGGCCATATAGTAGCAGCACATTTAAAGGAAACCATTCCTGGACATTATCGAGAAATTCCGTTTGGAACAGGTCATACAGAATTTAAACACAATATTGAATTACTAAAGGATATGGGTGTCCGTTTATTTGTAGGTGAATTTTGGTACACGGGCAGTCATACATGGAAAGAAGATTTAAAAGAAGCAAATACATTCCTTCGCGAAAAGTTAGACCATGTCTTTTATGGACAAGGCGATCGAATGTAATATGAAGGATATAGCTCTTGTTGTATGTGATATGGATGGAACACTGCTAAATGATAAGCAAGAATTAGATGCAAATATACGTTCTATGATTGAGTGGTTAAATCAAAAACAGATACATTTTACGCTAGCGACTGGTCGCAATATTCATATTGTTCGTCCATATCTTGAACAATTGAAACTTTCGCTACCTATCATCTGCAATAATGGTGCAAATGTATATGATAGTGAAGGAAAATGTATCATGCAATATTCAATTGATCCAAAAGATGTACAATATGCATTGAAACAGTGTGAATTATTTCATGCAGCTTGTATTGTATACACAACAGATGCAATCTATTATGATGAAAATCCAAAGTTAGATGCAATTGCTAGACGTTTAAAAGGAAAAGTTCATGCATATCCATTAGCACAGTTTTCTTTGCAGTCTACAGATGTGATGAAGATGGTTGTGATTCATAGCTATGAAGAGGGAATGGATGACTTAATGAAAACCATCAACCATGGTTGTACGTATGCACAACTTGTACGCTCAGAAGGAGATGTACATACGTTTTCTAGCAAAGATGCAACCAAGGGGAAGGCACTATCCTATGTATGTGAGAAGTTATCAATACCAATGGAACAGACACTTGTTTTTGGTGATAATTACAATGACATTAGTATGTTTAAGCAAGCAGGATATAGTGTGGCTATGCTAAATGCGGATGCACTAGTAAAGAAATATGCAACTTTCATTAGTGATGAAGATAACAATCATCAAGGAGTATCAAAATTTATCCTAGACAGAATAAAGTAAAAGAAGTTAGATTTCTCAAGACGAGAAACTAACTTTTTTTGTAATGGTAACTATCTTAGATGAAAAAAGCACTGTATGATTAGTAACTATAAAATCACTATGTTATGCTTTTGATGGAGGAAGAACTATGTATGCATGGGAATCAATTCAGTTTGTTTTAGATTATATTGAAGATCATTTACGTGATGAGATAACAATTGAGCAATTGGCTAATGTTGCCTATTTATCACCATTTTACTTTCAACGACTATTTCATAAACTGGTAAAAGTACCCGTGTATGAATATATACGGCTTAGACGTTTGGCAGCAACTTGTAAACTATTACAAACAACAAAACAAAGTATTATTGATATAGCGTGTACGTATCAGTTTTCGAATCAAAGTAATTTCACGCGTGCTTTTAAAAAAGCATATGGAATCACACCAAGTAAAATGAGGTCGACACAAACGATTGTAAATCAATATGAAAAACCAGATTTATTATTACACTATGTTATGGTAGACGAAGGTGTACCACTTATCAGTGATGGGATTGTATTGGAAGTGAATCGCAAGAAAGTAGATGAAACGAATTATATACTAGGGTTTGTAAAAGAGATCCCTATTACTGATATCATGGGAGGACAGGACACAGGAGTATCTATCACTGGGGAACTGTGGGATACATTTCATAAGTTAAAACATACAATACCTGGATTAACTGTAAATGGTAAAGAGTGTGGTGTAGTGTTTGCACAAGGTGCAAAAGAAGGACATTGCTTTTATTTGGCAGGAGCAGAAGCAATGACAAATCAAACGATAGATAATCTTTATTGTTTTGAAATGCCAGCACAAAACTATATTGTGTATAACTTTGAAGCAGAAACTTTTTATGAACTTGTGACATCTGCTGAATATAAAGCACAAGTGTTTATGTCACATTGGATGAAAAAACATGAACTTGAAAGAGGATTGTTTGCTGTAGAAAAATACAGTGATACTTCAAAATCACCTGCAAATATAGAAACATGGTTAGATTACCGAAAGATTTATAAAACAGAAAGGAATAAATAACATGGCACAAGTTGCAAATATAACAATTCAACAGCAACCTGAACGATACTTTGTATCGATTCGAAAAAACATTCATTTTTTTAATGAGTATGCTGATTTTCTAGGAAAATCAATTCATACATTATTACCAATGATTGAGCAAAATAATACATATCCAAGTAGTGGATTAACCGTATGTTTCCATAATATGGAGTTAGAGAATTTGGATGTAGAAGTGGGCTATGTAGTAGCCAGTCAGTTAGAAATAAATGGGGATGTTTTACTCACAAAACAACCATCACGAAGTATTGTTCTTGCTATTGATAGAGGTCCATATGAAAAACAAGATCCCACTTTAGAAGCACTGATGCAGTGGATAAATAATCATGGATATGAAATGGATGGTGGGATTTATTACCATTATTTAAATGGTGAAGAGCAAGATGTAGAAGAATATCTAACACAGATGTACATTCCCATAGTAAAAAGTATATAGACATAAAGAAAAGAAGTTAGTTCAAATCATCATCAACTAACTTCTTTTGTTTAAATTATTTAGCAGCTTGTCCTTTTTCAATTAATGTTAAGTCATTAACTGTTTCAACCGTGTATTTTCCATCTTTATATGTAATTTTTTGGATACTTGCATTTTTTGGACCACCGAAAGGAATATCAGCTTCTTTTCCATTATCAAGTTCAGCAACGATTGTAGTAATTGTCATACCGTGAGATACAACTAATACATTTTTTGAACCATTTTTCTGTGCATTTTCTGCAATTTCTTTTATTGAACCAACAGAACGATCTGCAATAGTTTGATAGTCTTCTGCTGGCCAGTTAACACCTTCTTCAACTCTTTCTTTGTCTACTTTAGAGATGTTATCTGCAAACATTTTGATTCCTTCATACCATCCAAGTTCTTGCATTTTTGCCATCCATTCTTCAGGTGTTTGACCAATTGCTTTTGCTAATTCAGATTGCATTTCTTCATTCATCATTCCTTCGAATGTACCAAAATTATATTCACGAAGTCCTTGATGTTTTGAAAGTGAAGAAATTAAATCTTCTTGTCCATTGTTTTTCAGAATTACTTCAGCTGTCTCAATTGCACGTCCTGAATCACTTGAATGCACTTCATCAAATTCGATTCCTTCTTCTTTTAACCCTTTTCCTAAGAATTCAGCTACTTCAACACCAGCAGGTGTAAGTGGAGCATCAATCCATCCTTGTGAACGGTCAATCGTATTTAACATCGTTTTCCCATGTCGTGTTAAATAGATGACTACCTCATCACTTTCTTTTTTTGCCGTTTCTTTTTCGTTGTCTGTGTTGCTAGCACATCCTGCTAGTAATGTGACTAACACGAAAAACGACAATAAAACCTTTTGCATTTTTTTCATATCTAGCCTCCTCTGATCTCTCTCTGGTAGTATGGTATTCTTTGTTATTCCAAATAAAAAAACCTACATTTATCAAAAGAGTGATGCATAGAACAACAAATTTGAAAGATGTAGGTTTAGCTTATATTTATTGTATACATATAATAACAACGAACGATAATAACTACCCTAGCTGTATGGTAGCATAGTGCTACTGGGGAGTCAACACCAAAATGTAAGCGTTATCATATGAAGCGGATATACTATAGATATGTATTTACTTTGTTTGCGATAGCTTGACTATCAAGTCCGTATTTCTTTAATAGATCTGCAGGTTTTCCTGATTCTCCAAATGTGTCATTAACTCCCATACAAACAACTGGACATAGGTTGTGTTCTGCTAAGGCTTCTACAACCGCTCCTCCTAGTCCCCCAATGATACTGTGTTCTTCAATTGTCACAATTACATCATGTGTTTTTGCTAGATCAATTAATAAGTCTGTATCAATTGGTTTGATGGTTGGCATATTGACGATTGTCGGGTTTCCTTCATATAAGTCTTTTGCACCTAGTGCTTCTTGCACCATCATTCCTGTAGCTACAATGGCAACTTTTTCTCCCTTATTAAGGATGACTCCTTTTCCAAGTTCAAATGTATAGTCTTCATAGTTCACTCTTTCGACTCCAGAACGTCCAAGTCTTACATAACATGGTCCATCAATATCATATACTGCATTGATAATTGCTGCGGTTTCAATATCATCACATGGTTGGAATACTTTCATATTTGGAATTGCACGCATCAATGCGATATCTTCAACACTTTGGTGACTTGCTCCATCTTCTCCAACGGTTAATCCTGCATGCGTCGCACATACTTTTACATTTAGGTTTGGATAACAGATAGAGTTACGAATTTGTTCGAATGCTCTTCCTGCTGCAAACATTGCAAAACTAGATGCGTATACAACTTTATTACTTGCTGCAAGTCCTGCTGCTACACTCATCATATTTCCTTCAGCAATCCCCATGTTGAAGTGATGGTCAGCTCTTGCATTTTTTGCATCAATTGTTTTTGTACTTTTCGTTAAGTCTGCATCTAGTACGATAACATTATCTTTCTCAACGATTAACTTCGCTAAGGTTTTTCCGTATGCTTCTCTTGTTGCTACTTTTGCCATTACTTACTACCTCCACATAAACATTCCATTGCTGCTTCGTATTGCTCCTTATTTGGTGCAACACCATGCCATCCATAGTCACCTTCCATGAAACTTACACATTTTCCTTTTGTGGTTTTTGCTAGAATCATTGTTGGTTTTCCTTTGCAATTTCTTGCTTCATCAAACCCACGACGAATGTCATCAAAATCATGTCCGTCAATGTGTACAACATTCCAACCGAATGCCGCAAATTTTTCATCAATTGGTGTTGGATTCATAACATCTGTAATGTTTCCATCGATTTGTAGTCCATTAAAGTCTACAACTGCACATAGATTATCAAGTTTATAGTGTGCTGCTGCCATAGCTGCTTCCCATACTTGACCTTCTTCACATTCACCATCTCCAAGCATTGCATATACTCGGTTTGGTGAGTTATCTACTTTATTTGCAATTGCCATTCCTACTGCACATGAGATCCCTTGTCCCAATGATCCAGTAGACATATCTACACCTTCTACATAATTCATGTTTGGGTGTCCTTGTAGTTTTGAATCTACTTGTCTGAATGTTGGAATTAAGTCAGTAGAGATAATACCTTTCTCCATTAAAATTCCATATAACAATGGTGAAGCGTGTCCTTTACTTAAGACAAAACGATCACGATTGTTTGATGAAGCATTATCAGTATTGATATTCATTTCATCGAAATACAAGTAAGTAATGATGTCTGCACCACTTAATGAACCACCTGGGTGTCCTGATTGTGCTGCATAGACCATGTCAATGATGTTCTTACGAACGTTTGTTGCGTGTTCTTTTAAACTCATGCTAGTCCTCCTCTATGTCCTTTTCTATTTTATCATTCATGGGTATACGATTCATCAATATACATGAACAATATGTTAGTTTTATGATTATTTGTTTTGGTTATGAATTATATAAGCAAAAATGGGTAGGAAAAGAATTTGAAGTAATCATAAAATAAGTAGTTATGATTGTTCTGCAAACAAAAATCGAGACAAAAAAACAGTCCTTATCGTACAACTTGAGAGTCATACAATGTTGGAGACTGTTTCTTTATTTGTTTATATATGTTGGAAAGAATGTAGCAAGATATTCACGTAAGTTTTTATCACACACATACAGATATGTTCCACGGATTCCACGTGTTAACATCGTTATGTAAGCATTTATAATGTATGAAGCAATTTCTTTATCAGAGGTTACACCAGCTTTTGCTTTTTTATCATAAAAGTTTTGCTTATCTGTATAGATTTTTTGAAGAACAGGATCGTATTTAATATCTTCTCCAAGAATGATCGCAGCATAGTTTAAATCATATCCTTGAATTGTATGTATACAACCAATTTCATTGATGGAGTTTTTTGAGTTCACCCAATCCTCGTTTACAGTGTTCCATATATAGGAATGGTTATCAATTGTAATATCATGTTTGGATTGATCTTTCTTACTTACCCAATCCCATGCATATCCGCTAACTGTACGACAAAGTCCAAGTTCTTCATTCTTGGATTTGATTGCTTGAATCATGATGTCAATATCATCAAATAGACAAACATCATAAGCATCAAATTCTTTTGGTTTTGGATGGTTGTTGTTGAAGATATCTTTGATGTATTTAACATAAACATCTCCACCAATAACACGCATTTGTGAGAATAAGAAGAGATCTAAATGGTCTTCTCTATTTATAATTTTCTTGAATTCATCGTGTCGAACATCTGTTGGACGAACCGATTGATTCTTATCATAAAACAGAATTTGATATTTTGAAGATTTCATAATCCAGTCAAGTTCAGTTCCATTATCATCTAAACCTAAACGTTTATTTGTTGCATCGAAGGCACCATAACCCGTTAGGTTTTTTCTTCGTTTTAAACGATGTGCTTCATCAACGATTAGAATATCAAAATTCTCTTTGGTTGCTTGTGATGGTGTAATTACCATATTTGCTTGTAATCCTTGAATGTCTTTAAATACGTTACGAATAGTTCTACGTAATGATGACATAGGTACAACAAAACCAACTTTGAGTGATCTGTTTTCTTGTTTAAGCGTTTTAAGTGCATTAACTTCTTCGCTTGCAAATCCTTCAAGTGATAAACGATCAGCAAATAAATCGGTAAGTAGTTTAACTAAATAAATGGCTAAAACCGTTTTTCCAGTTCCTGCTTCTCCTTGAATAAGGTATGTTTGAGGTTCTTGATGTTTTGTACGTTGTGCTAAGTCTTGCAATATAACATCCACAGTACCAAATTGATCTTCTGTTAATGACTTATATGGTGAAAATTTGAATAAATCTTTATTGCGAATTTGGTCAATTCGTTCATTTGCCAAGTGTTTCTTTTTTAGGATACTCCATAATTCCTCAAATTTATGAGCGTAATGATCTTTTTGAAAATACATGTGGCTTTGTCCGGTATTTCCATTGATGATCGTATCAAAATGAGTATCTGCACTCATGTATTCAATAAGCAAGGATTCTAAGTGAAGTGTTGCTGATTTATGAAATTCTTCATCTGTAATAATATTCATTTGCTTTAGATAGTTTTTATCATCACTTTTTAAGTGTGTCTGCATACGTGTAATTGCATTGGAAGTTTCACCTATATACACATTATGATCATCATTTAATACGTATACAATTGGCCAGTTTTTCATAAATGCATTATTTGTTAATGCATTTACGGAATCCATTGTAAACGCATATTGATTTACTTTGATCTTACTAGAGCTCATTGTACTTCTTCGAACTACCTTTCGCTTTTTCAATTGGATATTTAATTGCATTTTTATCTATTTTATCATTCATGATTTCTGTAATGTTCATATGTAAACTATCTGCCAATTGAAATGCATAGCATAGAACATCTGCAAGTTCTTCAGCAACATGCTGTTTATTGAAGTTATCATTGTCCCACTGAAAACACTCAAGTAATTCAGCACTTTCAATCACAATAGACTTTGCTAGATTAGCTGGTTGATGATATTGATCCCAATCCCGATCCTGATTGAATTTTCTTAGTCTTTCCATGATTTCATTCATATGGATACCTCCGTTTGTTTAAAGTGTTTCACTTTGTGTTTTGCAATTGAGTAATAGGTATAAGCAATTGCACATCCGCAAAGTACATCGCTAGGATGATGCATTCCATAAACTACTCTTGAAGTTGTTACTAGTAATATATAGATAACAGATGTTGCAATTGCCACTTTCCGATGTTTCTTAAAGTAGAATGAATAGCATAATGTTAATGTTGCCCAATTACTGTGACCTGATGGAAATGATTTTGTAGTATCACTATTTTCAAAATAGGTCTTAAAGTCGTTAAAGTTCAATTCGAACCAAGGTGTGTAATAACTTGAATTATCCAAATTTGCATATGGACGAACACGACCCCATAGCATCTTAAAGAGTTCAACTGTGAGCAAAGCAGCAAGTATCGTGAAAATAACAATCCAAGCAGTTTTGACATATGCATCTAATTGCCTCCATTTAATACAGGCAAAGATAATACACAATGATAGGATGATATGTAATACCATGCCAATACCTGCAAGTGCCTCATAGAAATAGTAACTAGTAATAAAAAAGGATACTGTACACATAAGCATGGTTAAATATTGAAATTTTTTATTGTTGGTCTTGAAGTAGTGTACATAAAGTATCGTAGTGCTTAGAAATAGTAGGTAGCAACCAGGCAAGTAAGTAAACTTCTCAAAGAAAGCACCATAGATATTTCCCGGGTGATAAAGCAGTGTACACAATTGTTGATCAAAAACTGTGAAGATACTTAGTAACACCAGAAAGACAAAGATTTGTAGTTTATATTCCTTGAACATAATTTGTAATGTTTGTTTCATAAATGTATTATACATGATTTCGAATTGTGATACATAAATAAAAAAATCCCACATATGTGGGATATGATTTACGCAATTTTTGTGCGTGCAGTTTTAGCTTGTGGAATCAGTTGATATACAGCTCTTGCAATAAAGAAATCCACCATTGAGTGAACCACTGTTCCTACACCAACTAAACCAAATACAACATAGTAGAAGTTATCGACAGGTTGTCCATTTAAGTAGAATGGAAGCACAACGATTACTTCACAAATTGCATGAATTAATGATAGTACAAAGAATGCTAGTACACATTTTGTAGGGTTGTATAAAACTTCTGGTTTTTTAGCAAAATATACAGCACCTAGTAAGGCAAAGACGATGTGTGAACCTGCTCTAGCAACAACGGTAATTGGAAATCCGCCAAGTAAGAAACCAATTGTTGTACCAATAGCGACAGCAACAGTAACTCCTGGTGAAATAAACATTCCAATCATGATGGCAACATGACTAGCTAATGTAAATGAAGCTGGTTCAATTACAACTTTAATTGGTGAAAACATAGGAATCACAATTCCTACAGCAATTAGCATTGCTGATATAACCATTTTTTGAATTGCTTTTGATGATGAATTCATAATATATTCTCCTTCTGTAAATATAAGTGTCTTGACACATTATATCGGTATTTTTACTTGAACACAATACGATTTATTAAGAAAAATGAAGTAAGCGGTTTCACTTTTAAGAAATCAAAAAATCCAAAAAATAGATTTGTGTTACAATATTTGAATAACAGAGAGGTAGATTATGTTTAGTAAATTAGTAAATTTTAGAGATTTAGGGGATATCAAAACAATTGATGGAAAACGTGTTGCAAAGCATCGCTTATTGAGAAGTGGAGTACTATATGAACTTCCAGAAAATGAACAAAAAGAATTGTTAGATACATATCAACTAAAAGCAATTGTAGATTTTCGTGGGGATGATGAAATTGCAAAAAATCCAGATGATGTATTATCTGGAGTAAGTGAATACTACATCAATATCATGGAGAAAGATGTTAAAACAACATCCCAACAAAACTTAATGGATCAAATGAATACAAATGATTCACATGGTTTGATGCAAGGATTGTATCGCCAATTAATTGTGGATACATTTGCACAAAAACAATATCGTAAGTTCATTGACGTATTACTTAAACAAGATGAAGGATCTGTATTGTTTCACTGCCAAGCAGGAAAAGATCGTACTGGAATTGGAGCAGCGATTATCCTAACAATTCTTGGTGTATCTAAGGAAGATATCTTCACAGATTATTTAAAAACCATTGAAGGACGTAGAGAGGCAAACGAACAAATGGCACAAAAACTACGTGAAGCAGGAAAATCTGATATTGAAGTAGAACGCTTTTTAACATTAATGTCAGTAAGTGCAGATTTCTTAGAGGCAGCATTTGATGAAGCAGATAAGAAGTTTGGTTCATTTGATCAATACATCACAGATGCATTACAAGTAACGAATCAAGAACGTCAATTACTAAAAGATATGTATCTAGTCGACTAGTACATTATGTATTGTTTGAGCGTCTTGGTTGAAACCATAAATATACATGTTAGACTAAATATGAGGTCGAAAGACCAGGGATAAATTTAGGAGGAAATATTTATGGCAGACTTAAAAAACAAATTAGATGAATTAAAAGACAAAGCTGAAGACTTTGGAAAAGATGTTTCTGACAAAGCAAAAGAAGCAGCTGATAAAGTAAAAGATGCTGGTGAAGATGTTGCAGATAAAGCGAAATCTTTCGGTGAAGATGTTAAAGATAAAGCTGGAGATGTTAAAGATGCAGCTGAAGACAAAATCGATGAATTGAAAGATAAATTCAAGAAATAGTTGTAAATATCATTGCCCAAAAGGAGTAGAGCTACTCCTTTTTCTTTTGAAATCAGTGGAATAAATCAATATTTTAGTAACAATAGAGTTGTATTTTTATGGATCATTTTGTTCATGTTAATTTGCGTTGCTTGTCTCATAATAGGTATCGTGGTACTTTTGATTCATCAAAACAAAGGAGTGTAACGTATTATGTTTAGTGAGAATCTAAAAAACCTTAGAAAGCAAAATGGTTTTTCGCAAGAGGAATTAGCAACCAGACTTCATGTAGTCAGACAAACAATTTCAAAATGGGAGAAAAACTTATCTGTGCCAGATGCGGATACATTAATTCGTCTTGCAGAAATATTAGATGTGTCTGTTAGTGAATTGCTTGGTGCATCAGTTGAAAATGAAAAGTCTGCGGATGATATAGCAATACAACTATCTAGAATAAATGAGCAACTTGCAATTAAAAATCGACGCTCACGACGCATATGGAAAGTTGTTGGTATTACATTAGCAGTGATCGTTTTATTATATGTTTTTATGATGGTGTTTTTTAGTGCACAATACATTAGTGATACTGATCAAAATAAACAACAAATAATAACTGAAGAAACAGTAATTATAGATGATTAATTTGCAATGTATGCTGTTATTTTGAGGGTACTTTCTAGTGATTTCAATCATGAAAGTACATCCATTTTTTAAATAGTTGAAATCATAAATTTTAATTTGTTTGATATTTTATATTGACTTCATCTTTTGATTAATGCTATTATGCATGCAATCAAACCGATGAAGTGGAGATAACGTTAACGTGTGCACTACTAGAGAGCTTGGATGGTGGAAACAAGCAGAACGCAGCCTAGCAAATGGACCACAGAGGGCAAAGTGAAAAGCAAAGATGCTTAGTAGCTTCTGACGTGAATGCTTACGTAAGTAGCAAGAGATGTGATAGCATCTTACAAAGCGCATGTTTTTTTGTGAAACATGAAACAAGGTGGCACCGCGGTATAACCGTCCTTGACAAGATTTTTTGTCAGGGACGGTTTTTTGTCGATTAAGGAGAATATTATGAATTTCAATGTATCAAGATGTAGTTGGTGAATGGTTAATAACATGCACTTTTTAAAGATGTAACGGTTTGATTAACATTCAATTAGGAGAAATATATGACACAAATACAAATAGAAATGATACGAGAAAGTAAGAGGTATACAAAATGAAAGAAGGAAGATTTGGAGAACACGGAGGACAGTATATTCCAGAAGTGCTAATGGATGAAATTCATAAACTCACAGATTTTTATGAGAAAGTAAAACATGATGATATGTTCCAACAAGAACTAACAACACTACTCAATGAGTATGCAGGTAGACCAAGTTTGTTGTATGAGGCAAAACGTATGAGTGAAGATCTTGGTGGTGCAAAAATCTATCTAAAGCGTGAAGATTTAAATCATACAGGATCGCATAAGATTAATAATGTTCTTGGACAAGTTTTACTTGCTAAAAAGATGGGAAAAACAAGAGTGATTGCTGAAACAGGAGCAGGTCAACATGGGGTTGCTACAGCAACAGCGGCTGCGCTTATGGGAATGGAATGCGAGATTTTTATGGGTGAAGAGGATACAATTCGTCAAGCACTCAATGTGTATCGTATGGAACTATTAGGAGCAAAAGTACATGCAGTAACTTCAGGTACAAAAACACTAAAAGATGCAGTAAATGAAACCATGCGTGAGTGGGCAAGTCGGATGGAAGATACACATTATGTACTTGGAAGTGTGATGGGACCTCATCCATTTCCTATGATGGTGCGTGACTTTCAAGCAATTATTTCCAAGGAAATGAAAGCACAAATTTTAGAAAAAGAAGGAAAACTACCCAAAGCAGTAATTGCATGTATTGGTGGAGGGAGTAATGCGATTGGAAGTTTCTATCATTTTATTGAAGATGAGGATGTAAAACTAATTGGTTGTGAAGGTGCAGGAAAGGGAGTTAATACGAAATTACATGCAGCAACCGTGTCATCAAATGCACCAAAAGGAATTTTCCATGGAATGAAAAGTTATTTCTGTCAGGATGAAACTGGACAAATTGCCCCAGTATACTCTATTTCGGCAGGATTGGATTATCCAGGTGTAGGGCCTGAACATGCCCATTTGCATGATATTGGACGGGCTACGTATGTACCAATTACCGATGATGAAGCAGTTGATGCATTTCATTATCTATCAAAGATTGAAGGGATTATCCCAGCAATCGAAAGTAGTCATGCGATTGCATATGCAATAAAGTATGCACAAACATTGTCAATAGAAGATTGCATAATTGTGAATGTATCCGGTCGAGGAGATAAAGATGTTGCAGCGATTGCACGTTATAGGGGGATTGATCTACATGAATAAAATTACAAATGCATTGCAAAGCAAGAATTCGATAGTTGGATATATTACAGGTGGTGATGGAGGTATCCAAGCAAGTGTGAATCACATACTTGCACTTAGTGAAGCAGGGGCTAGTATGGTGATTATCGGAGTGCCATTCTCAGATCCTGTAGCAGAAGGTCCAGTCATTCAAAAAGCAAGTATGCGTGCATTGGATAGTGGAATTACAACTAAGGATATGTTTGTGATTGTTAATGAAGTGCGCAAACAAAGTAAGATACCACTTATTTTACAAACATATGCAAATCCGGTGTATATCTATGGATATGATGCATTTTTCAAACAATGCCAGGAAAGTGGAGTTGACGGATTGATTATTCCAGATATTCCTTTTGAAGAATGTGATGAGATTTCTTTGTATTGCAAACAATATGATGTCACACAAATATTTATGGTCTCTTCTTCTAGTGATAAACGAATTACGGATATCGTTAGTAAGGCAAGCGGTTGCTTATATGTTGTAGGTCATGATATATCATCTACGATTCAACAAGTTCGTGAAGTTAGTGAGATTCCAGTGATTATTGGCTACAATGATCAAAATCAAGTATCTTCGAATCATGTGAATGGAATCGTGATTGATACACCAATTGTTGAGATATGTGAAAAACATGAGAAAGATATGGATAAACAAATATTTGCGTATATACAAAAACGAGTAGTATCTAAATAAAACAAAGCAGCTGTGTTCAACATGGCTGCTTTGTGCAAAGAATAAAAATGTTAGATATGTCATAAAATCAAAGAAAGAATAAGATAGTTCTTTTCTATAAGGAATTTACATTTATACAATTGGCGTATATAATAAGGAACGTTATTGTAAAAAGGGGAATACATTTTATGATTAAAGAGTATATAAGAGATATGCGCAATGAGTTCTCTGGCTATAATGCATCCAAACTAACAAAGGATGTATTAGCAGGGATTACCGTTGCCGCAGTTGCCTTGCCACTAGCATTAGCATTTGGGGTAGCCAGTGGAATGGATGCAGCATCCGGTCTGATTACTGCCATTATGGCATCGTTTATTATTGGAACATTATCTGGTGCATCGTATCAAATATCTGGACCAACTGGAGCTATGGCTGCAATTTTGATTCCACTTGCCTCAAAGTATGGAATTAAAACAGTGCTTGTTGCTGGTGGACTATCCGGAGTAATTTTAATTATTGCTGGACTATTAAAAGCAGGTCGTGTGATTCAGTTTTTGCCCAAACCGATTATCACAGGATTTACTTCAGGGATTGCAGTTATTATTGCGCTAGGTCAAGTGGAAAACTTTCTTGGTGTTACAAGCCATGGAGAAAACGCACTTGAAAAAGTAGTTCACATTTTTACTGATGGGTTACAAGTCAATATGTATGCAGTGATAATTGGACTAGCAGTGATTGTCTTGATGACTGTATGGCCTAAAAAATGGCAAGCAAAAGTGCCTGCATCATTAGTATCGATTATTGTGATGGTGATTTTGCAAATGATATTTCAATTTCCAGTACATATGGTTGGTGATATTCCACAAACACTTATTCACGATATGCGCTTACTTCCTAGTGATCTATTTGGAATTCCATGGGATGTTGTATTGATGCCAGCGATTTCTATTGCTGCACTAGGGATGATTGAAAGCTTACTATGTGGAGCTGTGGCTGGAAAAATGTCTGGAGAGAAGTTGCGTAATGATCGTGAACTAATCGCCCAAGGAGTAGGAAATGCCTTGTTGCCTTTCTTTGGTGGAGTTCCTGCAACTGCAGCAATCGCAAGAACAAGCGTTGCAATTAAATCTGGTGCTTGTACACGAATGACGGGTTGGATTCAAGGACTTGTACTACTTTTATCAATGTTTTTACTTAGTCCATTTATGTCACAAATTCCAATGGCAGCACTTGCTGGAGTGTTGATGATGACGGCATGGCGTATGAATGAATGGGAAAGTATTCGTTATATTTTCTCACACCGATTCAAACAAGCAATTGTAAAATTTAGTGTGACATTAATCTGTACAGTAATCTTTGATTTAACTGTTGCAATTGCGGTTGGTTGTTTTATTGCGATGTTCTTATTTATAGTACGTGCCTCAAATATTGATGTGCAAGTTAGTGAGATTGATCCACTACGTTTTACTTCAAAAGAAGATTGTCCAACGGATGCACAAGTTGTATATATTACGGGACCTATTTTCTTTGGAACTGCTGAATCATTTGCTAAACAAATCCAACAAGCTAAAGGAAAGCATCTAATTTTATCTATGCGTGGAGTAGCAAATATTGATACATCAGGTGTTCAAGAGATTTTAAACTTCTGCAAGGAAAAACAGGAAGCAGGCGGTTCTGTACTGTTTTCCGGTGTACAGGATAAAGTGCGTGTATTCTTTGATCGCGCAGAAATTACAAAGCTTGTTGGTGAAGAAAACTTTTTCTGGGATACTACACAAGCACTGCAATATCTACAAACAAAATAACGAAAAGAAAAGATTGTTTATTCATTTTACCAACAGGGTTAGAAAGAAAACAATCTTTTTTTGTTTATGCATTTTGAATTAATGTTAACAAATTCTCGTATGTAGGCTCACTCACCAACTTCTTTGGATTGTCTTCGTTCATGGTGAAGTCCACAAGGCTTTCATAAAAATCACGAAGATTTGCTTTATTGTTTGGCTGAATCGCAATTAAAAACATGATTTGTACTTTCTTTGTGTTCCAACAAATAGGACGATTCAAAATTCCAACTGCAATGAAAGTTTCATTAACAAGTGCTTTGTTTGGATGTGGTATTGCAACTAGATTATTTAATTCAGTTGATGAAAAGTGTTCTCTTTCTAGTACTTCCTCTTCAAAGTTGTCAGGCAGTTCTTTGACGTTTGATAGCTGTTTTACAAATGTTGAAATTGCTTCTTCTTTCGAATTCGCATCAATATTTGTGAAGAATAGATCACTTGTGATCAAATGAGATATCGAACTTGGTCGAGTAACATGCGTAAATGTTCCATTAATG
Organism: Breznakia blatticola; assembly: GCF_004365815.1. GTDB lineage: Bacteria > Bacillota_I > Bacilli_A > Erysipelotrichales > Erysipelotrichaceae > Breznakia > Breznakia blatticola. The sequence continues at coordinate 95,636 of NZ_SODD01000003.1, read as the reverse complement.
GTTGCCAAATCCTTATCTGAAAGAATGTTATTTATATAGTGAACAGGGATAGGAAATGATCCATCAAGCGGAACTGTTGAGAAGATATAGTCATAAGAAGATACATCCATTGTTTTTACAACATACGATTCAACAATTCGAATCGTATTTATCTTTTGCTCGAAATTACGTTGCATTTGATATGCAAGCAGTTGAGAAGTTGCTTTTCCTGTATTGCATACGATAAGGATGTTGTATTTGATATTATCATTTGTGCGTTCCAAAGCTAAGATAAAGTGTAAGGCAAAATAACTGATTTCATCTTCGGAAACATGAATTTGTAATTTATCGCATACACTATGTAAACCAATAGAAGCAAGTTCATAGGCAAAACTATGGTTTTCTTTAATATCATTAATAATCGGATTTTTAATTTGCATATTATTCTCGATACGATTCACAAATGGAATGATGTGCAAGAGTAAGTTCATCTTTAAATCCAAATCATTATAGAAATCGATACGTGTTTGATCAAAAATCGCACGCAATATGGTATTTACTAGAACTTTATATTTATCATCAATTTCATTTTGGAATTCTTCAAGATTTGCATCAAAATGTTTCTTGCCTGATAAGTGTTGTGATAAATATGCAATTTCGCTTTGTGGCAAAGTTACACCAAAACGTTTTTCTACTTCCTTTTGCAATAACACAGCAGTTTGGTATTCAGACTTACTACTTTGTGATTGAATAGTTCCTTCATTGAGCTTTACTACATTGTTGGTTTTTAAACGTTCAATTGCAATTAGTAAATGAATCACTAAACTTTCTAAAGCGACATCGGACATTCGTAAATTCTCAGTAATTAAAACTTGTGAAATGACTTCATTAAGCATCGTCTTATATGAATCATTGTGAATTGAAGCAACAACAAATGTTTCATTTTGGCGTCGTTTCGTATATTGTTCTGCCATTGCTAGTCGAATGTTTCTTTCACTACCTTGTATTTTGATTCCATAATTTGGTTTAGAGATAATTTCTAAATCATTTTTTATTAGAATTTCACGTACTTTTTTAATGTCCATTGCTAGACACGATTGCGAGATAAATAAACGGTTTGCTAGATCGGATGTTTTGATATATTCATGTGAATACAGTAATTTATCAAGAATATATGTAATACGTTCTTCTGGTGTAGAAGGTAAGTAATCATGGTTCGTTTGTAATGCTAAAAATTTATTAAACTTATTTTGATCATGAATATGAAGTGTGCTTCCTACACTTGGTTTTGTTTCTAAAATTGCTCCATTGACTTGCAAGATGATTTTTAAATCTTTGGTATTTCTTTGGATTGTTTTTGCGCTAACTTGTAGTAGACTACCCAACGCTTCGTTTGTTAGTGATGTATCTGCTGACATTAGCTCGCGTAAAATCTGTTCTTGGTATTTGTTCATATAATGTCCTCTATGTTAGTAACATCATACCATTGCCATCATAAGAAATGTCCACAAGATTCGCGGAGGCTAAAAAAATGCGATAAATAAAGGATTTATAACTTGTCTAAATTTGTCCACAATATAACGGACAAAGAGAACAACGACATAGAAAATGATACATGCTATAACTGGAAGTAGAGGAAACACAAAGGAGGTTTACATGAATATTTTATTAGTTTGTGCTTGTGGAGCATCTACAAGCATACTTGTCGAAGCAATGAAAAATGCTTTGACAGAAAGTGAAGCGGATTGGTTTATTGAAGCGAAATCCATTCAAGAAGTAAAAGAGAGTGTAGGAAAGTATGATGTGATTTTAATGGCACCACAAATTCGCTACCAACGAAAAATGTTGGAAGAAATTGCAGCACCATACGACATTACTGTACTTGACATTGATTCTGTTGCATATGGGACATGCAATGGAGAAAAGATTTTGAATTCCGTTCGAAGTTTATAAATTAAAAAGAGGAGAATATAATATGACAGGGTTTTTTAATAAGCTAGAAGCAAAACTGATGCCTGTAGCAAATTTCTTTGGTCAACAAAGACATCTATTGGCAATACGAGATGGTGTTGTATCAGCAATGCCACTTACGATTATTGGAAGTATATTTCTTATATTAGCGTGTCCACCAGTGAGTCCAGAAAATATGCCGGATATTCCATTACTTGGAGATTTCTTACTTGCTTGGTACAACTGGGCAAATGCAAATATGTCAGCAATTTTAGCACCATTTAGTGCAACGATGGCTATCTTATCGTTATTCGTATGTGTGGGTTCAACATACTCATTATCATCACATTACGGAAAGAAACCATTAAACTATATAATTGCAAACGTATCGATTTACATTCTTGTTTGTGCACCGGTTACAGATGGTGCGATTCCAACTGCAGCATTTGATGGAAAAGGAATTTTACTAGCTGCATTTGTTGCATTGATTGGTACAGAAATTATGAATTTCGTGGAAAACAAAGGTTGGACATTTAAAATGCCAGCAGGAGTTCCACCAATTGTAGCAAACTCATTTGCATCATTATTTCCATTTGGAATTAACTTAATTTTATTTTATTCACTAAGTTTGATTTGTCAGGCAACAACTGGACAATTATTACCAGATGTATTCTTTAACTTATTTAGTGGAATTAAAGCAAGTGTAGATAACTTAATTTCAGTTACATTGCTTACTGGAGTTGAAAACTTACTATTTGGATTTGGAGTTCACCCAACAACGGTAGTTGGGCCTGTTCTAGATCCATTAGAAGCGATGAATATTGCAGAAAATGCAAACTTGGTTGCTAACGGATTACAAGCAACACAAATTTATACACAACCATTCTGGGCATTCTATGCTGCACTTGGTGGAGGAGGAGCTACTTTAGGATTAGCAATTCTTACACTTAAGGCAAAATCAAAACAAGTAAAAGATGTTGGTAAGGTTGCGTTTATTCCATCATTGTTTAACATTAATGAACCATTAATCTTTGGATTACCAATTTTCTTAAACCCAATCTTAATCATTCCATTTATGATTGCACCAATGGTAAATATTGTAATTGGTTGGTTGGCTACTGCATCAGGGTTAGTAAATATGGCAACGATTGCAGCTCCATGGACATCACCTGCTCCAATTGGTGCAATGATTGCAACATTAGACTGGAAAGCATTTGTGCTTGTTATTATCATGCTACTTATCAATATGGTGATTTACTACCCATTCTTACGTATGTTTGATAAAGCGAAGTATGCGGAAGAACAAGCAGAAGGAACACCAAATGCAGCAACTGAGTAAAACAACGGAAACAGCATTTGGCTTAATCGCTAAAGCAGGTGAAGCAAAAAGTTATATCTTTGAAGCGATGTTTGCGGCAAAGGAAGCACGCTTTGATGAAGCATCAAACTTAATTGAAAAGGCGGATGTTTTATTAACTGAAGCACATCAAATTCAATTTAAATTATTATCAGATGAATCAAATGGAGCAAATGATGTGGAAGTAAACTTTATTATGGTTCATGCACAAGATCATCTGATGACGACGATTTTGGCAAAAGAATTAATGATGGAGATTATCGAAAATAAAAAAGAGATATATGAGTTGAAGGAGAAAATGTAATGAGACAAGTACCAGATGGTTTTCCTAAAGATTTTCTTTGGGGTGGAGCAATTGCTGCAAATCAAGCAGAAGGTGCATATCAAGAAGGAAACAAGGGATTGTGTGTAGCAGATATCTTAAAGGTACAAGATAAAGGAGATTTGAAAAAGAAATCAAATAAAGAAACGACAATGGCGGACATTGAGTATGCTTTACAAGATACTACAGGATACTATCCAAAGCGTTATGGAATTGATTTCTATCATACATATAAAGAAGATTTAAAACTGTTAGCTGAAACAGGTATGAATTCATTTCGTACATCAATTAACTGGGCAAGAATCTTTTCAAATGGTGATGAAGATGAACCAAATGAAGCAGGTTTACAATTCTATGATGATCTGATTGATGAGATGCTAAAAAATGGAATGGAACCATTAATCACATTGTCGCACTACGAGATGCCACTTCATTTAGCAACTACATATAATGGTTGGTATAATCGCAAAACTATTGATTTTTTCGCGAAATTTTGTGAAGCATGTTTCAAACGCTATAAAGACAAAGTAAAATATTGGATTGTTGTAAATCAAATCAACTTGATTCAACATGAGTCATTCAACCATTTAGGTATTCCAGAAGATCGTGTTGAAAATTTAGTAGAAGCAAAATACCAAGGAGTACACAATGAAATGGTTGCTAGTGCATTAGCAACAAAGATTGGACATGAAATAAATCCGGATTTCCAAATTGGTTGTATGGTTTATAACGGGTTAGCAGAACCACTAACTTGTAAACCTGAAGATGTACTGGCAAATTTACAACATAACCAAATGGAGTATTTCTTCTCTGATTTATTAATGAGAGGTGTGTATCCAGGATATGCATTGCGCTATTTTAAGGAACAAAATATACACTTGGATATTCCTGAGGAAGATGAAATTTTACTGAAAGAAAATACTGCAGATTTCTTTTCGATGTCATACTATTATACGATGTGTACATCGGCAGAAAGCTGGCGTACAAAACAAAATGATTATGGATTAATAAAAAATCCTCACATTGAAGAAAGTGAATGGGGATGGGGAATTAATCCACTTGGATTGCGTACGGTATTAAACTACTTCTGGGATCGTTACAACAAACCAATTATCATTGCTGAAAATGGTTATGGAACATTTGATACAATTAATGAAGATGGAACCATCATTGATGATGCACGTATTCATTATCTTGCAACTCATGTAGAAGCAATTCGTGAAGCGATTATTGATGGAGTCGATGTTGTTGGATATTTCCCTTGGGGACCAATTGATATCATTAGCTGTTCATCAAGTGAAATGAAAAAACGTTATGGGTTTATTTATGTAGATCTTGATGATTATGGTCAAGGAAGTGGAAAACGAATCAAAAAGAAAAGCTTTGATTGGTATAAGCGCGTAATTGATACAAACGGAGAAGACCTAGGATTATAAATACACAAAAAATGTTGGAAGTGATTTACACTAAGTAATTCAAGAGAGCTCTTGCATATATGAAAATAATATGATACATTAATGTTGCTAAGAGGTCGTTACCTTCAGTGGGCGATTACTTACAGCATAAATAAAGCAAACTTAAAACATAGGTGATACTCCTTGGAGGCGCTACTTACAAGATTTTTTTGTCGGGTAGTATGCAATCAAGGATTTTTTTAAGGATGGGTAATTGATGAAAATAATAAAGAAAATTAATACTTCAGCTGCAATTGCCCTTGATTCAGCTGGGAATGAAATTGTAGTATTAGGTAAAGGAATAGGATTTCCTTCTGTTCCATATGAACTAACTGATTTATCAAGAATTGAAAAAACGTTTTATGATGTAAATTCTAGGTATTTTGGAATGATTGAAGGGTTACCTCAATCAATATTATTAGCAAGTGCTGAAATAGCTGAAATGGCAGAGTTAGAATTGGGTGCTGAGCTAAACCCGAATCTTCCATTCACTTTAGCAGATCATTTGAATTTTGCTGTTAATAGATTGAAAAAAGGGATGGATTTAACTGGTGCGATTGCTTATGATATTAAACATCTTTATCCAAAAGAAACAGAAATTGGAAAAAGAGGTTTAGAAGTCTTTAAAGATAAGACAAAAATAACACTACCGGATACTGAGGCTGTTAATATAGCTATGCATTTGATTAATGCTGAATCGAAAGTAGAAGATTTGTCACAGGTAATGAAGACAACTAAAATCTTGAATGAAGTAGAAAACATTATTGAAAGTTATCTAAATTATAAGTTAGATAAGAATAGCTATGAATATTCCAGGTTAGTAGCTCATTTAAGATATCTCATTCAAAGGCTGTCAAGCAATCAATCGGTTGAAGTAAAGAATGAAATGATGTTAAATACTCTTACAAAAGAATATCCTCTAATTTATGAATGTGCAAAGTCAATTGCAAACTATCTAGAGGGTACCTGGGGTTGGAAATGTAATGATGATGAAGTGTTATATTTAATGTTACACATTAATAGAATAAAAGGCTAAGGAGTGTTAACCTAAATAAGGTGCGATATCCAGAGCAACTTAAAAGTATTTTTAAGTTGCTCTGGATTTTATTTTTGAGAAATAGTTAAGCGCGCAGCTATTTATCAATTTTGTTTATTAAAGGAGGTTTATTATGAAAATTGAATTAATAGAGTTATTAGGTGGTAAGGAAAATATCATTAAATCAGAAAAAAAAGATGAACTGTTACACGTCTTTATTAAGGATGCTGGATTAGTAAATTCTCTTAAAATTAAAGAAATGATAACAATTGAAAGTGTTCAGATGAAAAGAAACAGAGTTATCATATCTTTCAATACCAAAAAATCGGAGGAAAAAAATATGTCTAAAAATTATAGTGAATTAGCTGACAAGATCATTACACTTGTTGGTGGAAAAGAAAATGTTAATTATTTTACACACTGTGTTACAAGGTTGCGGTTTACAATTAAAAATAAATCATTAGTAAGTGATGAAGAAATTAAAACAATAAATGAAGTTATTGGTGTCAATTGGAGTGGTAATCAACTTCAAGTAATTGTTGGGCCATTTGTTAGTGAGGTTTATGACGCAATTTGCAGAAGTTATGATTTTAAAAAAGAGGATATGATTGAAGAAGTTAATGATGCTAAAAAGAAAAGTGGGGTTAAAGAGAAATTTCTTGATTTTACTGCAACTATATCAGCTTGTTTATATCCTATGATCAATGTTTTTGTGGCTGCGGGGTTATTAAAAGTATTATTAATATTATTGCTTTATACACCTTTGATTACAGAAACAAGTTCTACATATTTAGTTTTATCATTTGCAGCGGACGCAGCATTTTACTTCATGCCAATTTATGTAGGTGCTGCAGCTGCAAAACGTTTCAATAGTAATATTTATATTGCTATGTTCTTATGTGCTATGTTAATTTCACCTACATTTATTACATATGTAACTTCAGGGACTGAATTATCTTTGTTTGGATTACCAGTATATGCAGGATCATATGCATCAACATTATTTCCTTCAATTATGGCAGTATTTGTGATGTCACATGTAGAAAGGTTTATTGAAAAGCATTCTCCTGCAATAATTAAGGATATTAGTGTACCATTTTTAACAATTCTTGTTATGATTCCACTTACATTGTGTGTGTTAGCACCGCTTGGATCAGTATTAGGAACTTACTTATCTGATTTTATTATGTGGTTATACGATAAAACAGGAATTGTTGCAATAGTATTATTTGCATTCTTGTACCCAATTATGGTTATTACTGGTATGCATGCAGCGATTGTACCAGTTGTATTTGGATTGTATGCAACATTGGGGTATGAACCGTTTTTATGGTTATGTATCGTAATTAGTAATACAAATCAAGGTGTTGCCACATTAGTCGTCTCACTAAAAAGTAAGAATCGTGAGCTAAAAACAAATGCAATGTCTAGCACAGTAACTGCAATCGTTGCAGGAGTTACTGAACCTGCACTATTTGGTGTAAATTTAAAACTGAGAACACCATTAATTGCGGCAATGATTGGAAATGCTGCTGGAGCAATTGTGCTTGCGTTAACAAAGGTTATTGCATATCAAATAGTAATGGGTGGAGTATTCTTTACTGTGACAGGATTTGTAGGAGAGAATTCTATGAATGTTATATTTATGATTGCATCAGTTGTAGTTGGAGCTGTTGTTACTGCAATAATTACATGGATTACATATAACGAGAAAAATGAAATATAAACCAAAGATAGAAGAGGTATGATATGAAAAAAAAGAAGATGGGTTTTCCTAAAAATTTTATGTGGGGTGGAGGAGTATCCGCCAATCAATTTGAAGGAGGATGGAATGAAGGCGGTAAGGGAATCAGTACTAGTGATACAATGACCGCTGGATCCCATACTTCGCCTAGAAGAATAACTTGGAAAAATATTTCTACTGGCAAGGTAGGAAGTGTGGAATTATCGTTTGGTAACAAAAAAGAGTTTTTACCTGAGGGGGCAATTCCAACTGTATTGGAGCATGAGTATTATCCAACACATATTGCTTCAGATTTCTATCATCATTATAAGGATGATATAGCACTTTTGGGTGAAATGGGATTTAAAACTTTTCGGTTGAGTATTAATTGGGCAAGAATTTTCCCAAATGGAGATGATTGTGAGCCTAATGAAGAAGGATTGAAATTCTATGATTCAGTATTTGATGAATGTAAGAAATATGGAATTGAACCGTTAGTGACTCTTTCGCATTATGAGACGCCCTTAAATTTAACAATTAAATATGGCGGTTGGAAAAATAGAGAGTGTATAAGTATCTTTGAGAAATATGCTAAAACTGTTATAGAACGATATTTAGGAAAAGTAAAATATTACTTAACATTTAACGAAATCAACGCAATGGGAATGATGCCTTATATGGCTGGGGGATTAATTGATTTTAGTGAACAGGCAAAAGCTCAAGGAGTTCATAATCAGTTTGTAGCATCTGCAAAAGTGGTTAAGCTTGCTCATGAAATTAGCCCAGAAATTAAAGTAGGTCAAATGCTAGCCTATACCCCAATTTATACTTATACTTGCGATCCATTGGATCAAATTTTGGCACTAGAAACTATGCAAAAAACTTTATTCTATTCAGATGTACAAACTGGAGGGGCATATCCAAAATATAAGTTAAAAGAATATGAAAGAAATGGAATAAAACTTGATGATTGTGATGAAGACTATGAACTAATAAAAAAGTATTCATCGGATTTTCTAGCATTTTCTTGCTATTGTTCTAGTACAATTACGACTCATAATGAGTTAAGTGAAAATATAGCAGGCAATTTTTCGATGGGAGTAAAAAATCCCTATATGAAAACAAATGAATGGGGATGGGCTACTGATCCTGCATGTTTACGAGTAGCACTTAATTCATTATATAATCTGTATCACAAACCTTTATGGATTGTAGAAAATGGAATTGGGTGGGATGATAAACTCGAGAGTGATGGTAGTATTCACGATTCGTATAGAATTGACTATTTACGCCAGAATATTCAATCTATGAATGATGCTATTAACATCGATGGTGTCGAATTGATGGGATACAGTATGTGGGGGTGTTTTGATCTAATATCTTCAGGAACTGGAGAAATGAAAAAAAGATATGGATTTGTTTATATAGATCGTGATGACAAGGGAAAAGGCTCATATAACAGATATAGAAAAGATTCATTTTATTGGTACAAAAAAGTAATTTCATCAGATGGAGTAGACTTAGAATAATGAGTTTACTTAAGAAACTAGGAAAAAAGGAATTGCAACTATTTGCTGATACAGATGTAGTATCTCCAGTGAATGGAGAGATAATTCCTGCATCTGAAATCAATGATGGAGTATTTGCACAAGAGATGATGGGACAGACGATTGGTATTATTCCTTCTGATGGAACGGTTGTTTCACCCGTAAATGGAACTATTGTTGCATTATATCCAACTGGACATGCTTTTGGAATAATGGGAAAGAATGGTAACGGATATTTAATTCACATTGGAATAAATACATCATCAATGAATGGTAAAGGATTTAAATGTTTTGTACAGCAAGGTGATGAAGTTGCGGCAGGACAGAAGATTATAGATGTAGATTTGAGCGAAGTAAAAAAAGAAGGTCATGACACAACTATTATGATAATAGTAACTGATAAAGCAAAAGATGATTACAAAATAGATTTTATTGATCCAACTATTGTAGAAAGAGCAAATAAGATTAACAAATAGTAATTATGTTTAGCAAATAGTGAGCTAAAGTTAGAAGTAGTTAATCAAAATACAAAAAACCACAAAAACAGTACATAACTTACTATTTTGTGGTTTTTTTAGTTATTTTTATAAAAATAACATATATTGATAGATGTCATTATTTTCTATTTAGTATATACACAAAAAAATGTTGGAAGTGATTTACATTTTTATAGTTCTGTGCTAAATTACTTCATGTTAAGACAAGTTAAAACCTACCCAGGATAACCTTGCAGTTATTTTTGGCGTAGGTTTTTTTTGATAGAGGAGAGAACATGAAAGATATAAAGGCATGGTTGGTATTATTTGTTGCTGTAATGCTACTTGGATTGGGTTGTACCTTATTTGTTGGTGCAGGATTAGGTAGTGATGCAATTACGGTATTTAATGAAGGATTACATAAGAGTTTACATGTATCCTTAGGTTGGGGATCACGTATTACAAGTATTATTTTTATTGCGATTGGACTTCTTGTGGCACGCGATAAGATGGGATGGATGTCGATTGTTTATAATGCATTGGCAGGATTTGCTATCGATTTTTTCTGCAGTATCATTAGCATAGAACAACTTGGACAAATGGATGTTGCAATTAAAGTCATTATCATTATTTTGGCACAATGTATTTTATGTGCATCGTATGCATTATTGATTATTTATAAGCAAGGAATGAATCCATTTGATGCAATCGCATATTATATAGAAGAGAAAACGAAAATCAGTTTTCGTATCGCGCGAATGGGTGTTGACTTCTTTTTAGTTGCAGTTGGATTTATGCTTGGTGGAGTTGTTGGTGTAGGAACAATTTTCTGTTTCTTAACAACAGGTCCATTAGTGGATCGCTATGTGCATTTGTTTAGTAAATTCCAGAAATAAATCCTAGGAAGAACTGTTGTTTTATAGTTGCATGTGACTATACTATATATAGATAAGGAGTATATGATGCAACTACCAACAGAAAAAGACATGGAAGTCTTTGCACAATCTCATGAAATAGAACCAAATCAAAATACGATGATTGCTTTTCGTACCTTTGGTAAAAAGAAAAGCCTGTTATCATTTGTGATGCAACAAGATCATCAATCTTCATATTATGAAGAAAGACCATATAAACTTGTGGTTGGACCAGATAAAATGGTTTTAGCTAGTATTGATGGAAATGAATCTTTTGTATATTACAAAGTGCAAATGGATGATTTTCAAGTAAAGAAAAAACACTATAAAATAGAAGTGAAGTTTTACTATGAAGGAGAAGTTGTACAGTTCTTTGTGATGATCGATGGAGCAAAAGAGATGCTTTATAGTAGCAAACATTTGGCTTACATGATGCAAACAAATTGGTGCAATTATATAAGTAAGTAGAACAAGAGGGGCATATTGCCTCTTTTTTGTTGTATAATAGCCATATGCAAATACTTACAGGAAAGCAAATGCATGAAGTTGACCAAATGGCTATTGATGGGGGAATTCCAAGTCTTCAATTGATGGAACAAGCAGGGAATGCACTATTTGAAGCTTTCGTGCAAAACGTTGAGAAAACGGAAAAGATTGTCATTGTGTGTGGAGGAGGGAATAATGGAGGAGATGGCTATGTGCTTAGTCGTCTACTTTATGCAGCAGACTATGACGTATTTATCTTTCCGCTAGAAACAACGAAATTAAGTTTAGAAACACGCATGAATCGCGAGTCATGTGTCGTTGCAGGTGTACCATTTATCGATATATTTGAGGAGGCAACAGTGCTTGTGGATTGTGTTTTTGGTACGGGTTTGGATCGTGACATTCAAGGTACATATAAAGATGTAATCGAGCAGATGAATGCATCAGAAAAACGCATTATTGCAGTGGATATTCCTAGTGGAGTAGATAGTGCAACAGGTAAGGTGTTGGGTGTTGCTGTACAAGCTCACGAAACCTATACCTTACAAACTGGGAAAATCGGTTTATATATTTATCCAGGGCGATTGCATGCAGGAAATGTCCATATCCTTGATATCGGAATTCCTGAGATGTATATACAATCGATTCACCCTAAAACGCATTTGATTGCCAAGAAAGAAATGGTAGATTTCCTACCAGATCGTTTTATGCATTCCAATAAAGCAGATTATGGAAAGGTATTATGTGTTGGTGGAAGTATCCACATGAGTGGAGCAATCACAATGGCTAGTTTAAGTGCATTACGTAGTGGTGCTGGAATGATGACTTGTGCTGTACCGGAAAGTGTACGTGAAGTGATTGCGACCAATGTATTTGAATCAATGATTATTCCTTTATCAGATGTAGCAGGTATTATTGCACCTAAAGCAGTCGATGAACTACAAGCACAACTAGATCCATACAGTGTAATCTTAGTTGGTTGTGGGATTGGACGAAGTGAAGCTGTGGTTGATATGGTAAAAATGCTTCTTGATAGTAAAAAACCATTAATTATTGATGCGGATGGTCTATGGGCATTCCGTCAAATTCAAGATCATTATACGGACCGTGAGCATGTAATATTGACACCACATCCAAAAGAATTCGCAGATATTATGAATATTACCACGAAAGAAGTGATTGATGATTTTCTTTATTGGGGTAAGAAATTTATGGAGAAATTTCCAAAGGCAACACTTGTTTTAAAAAGTGAAACAACACTGATTTTCCATAAAGATGAAGTATGGATTAACACCTATGGAAATAATGGCTTGGCAAAAGGTGGAAGTGGTGATGTGCTTGCTGGTTGTATTACTGGTTTGTATGCACAAAATGAAGATGCTGCAAAAGCTGCAGTACTGGGTGTATTTTTACATGCATATGCTGGAGATCGAGTGAAAAAACGAAAAAGCGTATTCTCGTTATTACCAACAGATGTATTAAAAGAAATACAACAAGTATTACGGAAATTGGAGGAACATAGATGATACAAATCTTATCCTTATATCCATACCTACAAAAAGTAGTACGTGGAAAAACAGATGAAGATGGACAGTTTTATAGTGAACATATTACCTATCAAGTGATGGGTGATGGTTTGCAATGTCAATCATACATACAGCAAGAAGGGCTTGCATGCAAACAAATGATGATGTTAGCTAGTGATGCCACCAAATTTGTAGATATTGCTAACACTGAAGTTCTAGAAATTACTGCTCACAATAAATTACAAGTATCGATGTATGAAGATGATACATTGCTGCATAGCATGACAGAACATGAAATGGAACTAGATGGTTCACAGATGCAACTGTATCGTATGCTTGCACAAAGTAAGTTACAAAAAAGTGATATCGCAATTATTTGTGATGGCCAAGATGCAAGCACAAATCAATTAGAGTATTTAAGTCAAATGTGTAAAGAGCATGTCGATATTCTTGTAGGTGTATTACCTGTAGAGAAAGTTGTACATCAAGATGTATATTACAATGTACTTGTATTTGACTTTGATGAACTTGCACATATATACGAAATTGATGCTTTGGATCAGGATAAGATTCAAGCACTTACAACTGAGCTACATAAATACGCACGAATTATCGTACTTGCAATGAAAAACAATCGCATTATCGTGAGTGTTGAAAATCAAATGTACTATGGTTCATGTGCAGTTAAAGATGAAAGTAATCAAAGTTATCTAGGTGCGATTGCATCAGGTATTGCAATATGCTACGAAAATGAAGGAGATATTACACGCTTTATTCAAGAGTGTCTTGCGCGTAATGTGGCAAGTAGCTTAAGTAGCGGAATCTTTGCAGGTAGCAAGGACACTGTAGAACAAATCAAAAGCAAAATCGTTTGTGGAAAACTTGAAAAACGATGAAACAAGATTTATGGTGCTATTTATAAAAGCTGAATAAAAATCAGGCATAGCTGGAAATGAAATGCTGAAGATAAAGATATATAGAAATTAACGTATATTATATGTTAGAGTGTGTATATTATGTGTGCGAAGTTAAGAAGCAAAACGTTTGTTATTTTACTTTGCACTTTTTTAATATGTGGAGGTAATGCTGATTTGGTTAATAATATAAATATAAGAACATTTCCAACGATAATAGAGTTATACATATGAATGAGGAGGAGTATTATGAGTAAAGAAAGTATTTTTGAATTTGTAGAAGGTTTAAACGTGAGTCCAACATATATCGCCAATAGAGATCAGGTTCTACAGTATACAAATGAAGATATGAATTTAAGACTTGATAATGATGAGCAAGTGTATATTGCAGTTTTTGACATTCCTATTGAAAGTGGTATTGTAGGATTTCAAACACAAAGTTTAGCCCTTGTTTTTGGACTGAATACACATTTATATCATGGTAGTGGTTCTGTTGTTGTGGGGTTAGAGGAAAGAAATCCTGTAATGCGCGCAATGCAATCAGTTTTGATTAGTAGTCATCAAGTTCTACCATATATGAAAAAAACAGACAAAACAGACTTTTACAATAGTGACAATGTTAGAGTTTATTTAAAAACTAAAAAGGGGATTTTCTTTAAAGAGTTATCAGATAAGGATAATAAGATTGACAAATTTCTCTTAGGTATGATGTATCATGTGCTCAACGCTATAACTGAAACGGGTGGCATTGAAGGAAGCATATCAAACTAATGGATTACTTTGACTTCGCACTTTTGTTTTCTGTAAGACTAAAAATGATTGGATTTATAGAGTAATCAAGATTGTTTAATGATTGGAGAAAGTTTATGGAAAAATGGATAAAATGGTCACCTGTGTCAATCGAAAAAGGTAGTTATGTAGTTGATGAATTGGTTCAAAATACGAAACATACAAAGATAGTTTTACGAAAAGAGGAAATGCTAGTAGAAATATTATTTAATGGAATTGTACTAGGACTTAGAAATGTAGATGAAGGACAACGTATTAATACAATTATGGCAAATCAAAAATTACAAAATGATCGATACTATTTTTCAAACTGGCCATTTTACAAAGTAGAAAATTCATCATTTGCATCTTGGTTAGAAAAAGAAAGTTGTGGAATATATACAGTCGATGAAATTATACATATAGTTATAGTTACTATTGATGATGTAATCGATATATTGACAACTTATGAACCAGATATAAAAGTCATTCATTCATAAGTGTATCTTGAAAAACGGTGAAACAAGATTTGCGTTCTAGAGATATCTTAATATAACATAAGTAAAAAGGAGCTTCTATCACGGCAGTTTTTTTGAAACCCTTTTCAAAAATGTGAAAAAATAGCATAAAGTTAGATGAATACTAACTTTGTGAAGGTTTTCGCAAATGGGTTCTACATTCAACAAAAACGTGGAAAGCCCTTTTTTTTTCGACTAATTAGTACTATAATGGTTTATGCTAAGACTGTTTAAAGGAGGACATAACAAAATGGCAAAAAATTTCGTGTCTATGGACGGAAATACAGCTGCTGCATATGGGTCATACGCTCTTACTGAAGTTGCTGGAATTTACCCAATTACGCCTTCTTCACCTATGGCTGAAGTGACTGACGCTTGGTCAACACAAGGTAAAGAAAACGTATTTGGACAAAAAGTGAAAGTAAGTGAGTTACAATCAGAAGCTGGTGCTGCTGGTGCAGTACACGGTGCGCTTCAGGGTGGAACGTTGTCAACTACATACACTGCTTCACAAGGTTTATTGTTAATGATCCCAAACATTTACAAAATGACTGGGGAATTATTACCAGGTGTAATCCACGTTGCTGCTCGTGCTTTAGCGAGTCGTGCACTTAATATTTTTGGAGATCACCAAGATGTTTACGCATGTCGTCAAATCGGATGTGCAATTCTTGCTTCACACTCTGTGCAAGAAGCAATGGACTTAAGTGGACTTGCACACTTGGCTGCAATTAAAGGATCAGTTCCATTTATCCACTTCTTTGATGGATTCAGAACATCTCATGAAATTCAAAAAATTGAAACAATGGACTATGATTTCTTAAAATCACAATTAGATACAGAAGCATTAGAACGCTTCCGTCAAAATGCATTAAACCCACACACTAACCCTGTGACTCGTGGTGGTGCAGAAAACGATGACATTTTCTTCCAAGGAAGAGAAGCACAAAACGAACACTACGCTGCAATCGCAGATATCGTAGCTGATTACATGAAAGCATTCAGTAAACAAACTGGACGTAACTACGCTCCATTTACTTACTATGGTGCTGAAGATGCAGAACGTATCATTATCGCAATGGGTTCAGTAACTGAAACAATTCAAGAAACAATTGATACAATGAACAAAAATGGAGAAAAAGTAGGACTTATGAAAGTTCACTTATACCGTCCATTCTCTGCAAAATATTTCTTAGATGCACTTCCAAGTTCAGTTAAGAGCATTGCAGTTCTTGACCGTACAAAAGAAATGGGTGCTAGAGAACCATTATACTTAGATGTATTATCTGTATTAAAAGACCGTAAAGACATCACAATTATTGGTGGACGTTACGGATTAGGTTCAAAAGACACAACTGCAGGTCAAATTAAAGCTGTATACGATGAACTAGCTAAAGATGCACCAAAAGAAGAATTTACAATTGGTATCGTTGATGATGTAACAAACTTATCATTAACTGAAGATGCAGACTTTAAAGTTGCTAGTGACTACACTTCATGTTTATTCTGGGGTCTAGGATCAGATGGAACTGTATCTGCAAACAAAAACTCAATTAAAATTATCGGTGATAACACAGACTTATATGCACAAGCTTACTTTGCATATGACTCTAAAAAAGCTGGTGGGGTTACACGTAGTCACTTACGTTTTGGATCAAGTCCAATCCGTTCAACTTACTACATTAACCAAGCTGACTTTATTTCTTGCTCACTTGATGCATACATGTTCAAGTATGACTTACTTCGTTCATTAAAAGATGGAGGAACATTCTTACTTAACACAACATTCAAGAAAGAAGATATTATTAACCAAATGCCAAACCGTATTAAAGTACAATTGGCGAAAAAACATGCGAAATTCTACATCATTGATGCTACTGAAATCGCTGCTAAGATTGGTATGGGACGTCGTACAAACACAATCTTACAATCTGCATTCTTCGCACTTAACGAAAACATTATGCCTTATGACAAAGCAATTGACTTAATGAAAGCAGCTGCTAAAAAATCATACGGTAAAAAAGGTGATGAAGTTGTAGAAATGAACTACAAAGCAATCGATGAAGGTAAAGCCGGTTTAGTTGAAGTTACTGTTGATCCAGCATGGGCAGATTTAAAATCAGATCCATTAACATCTACAACTGGAGATGAATACTTCGACAAACACGTTGCTCCAATTAACATGGCAATGGGATACGACTTACCAGTATCTGCATTTACTAAATACGATCTACTTGATGGATCAATGAGAAACAATGTTTCTTTCTGGGAAAAACGTACAATTGCAACGGAAGTACCAAAATGGCATTCTGAAAACTGTATCCAATGTGGATTCTGTTCATTCGTATGTCCACATGCTACAATCCGTCAATTCTTATTAACAGAAGAAGACATTAAAAATGCACCACAAGAATTCACAACAATTACGCCAATGGGTAAAGGTGTTGAAGAATTCCAATACCGCATTCAAGTTTCACCAGACAACTGTGTTGGTTGTGGACTTTGTGCTGTAGAATGTCCAGGTAAAGGTGGAAACAAAGCACTTGAAATGGTTGATATTCACGAAGTATTACCAGAAGCTCCTTTAGCTGACTACTTATACAAAGAAACTGAACCTAAATTAGGTTACTACGAAACAAACGCTGTAAAAGAAAGTCAATTCATGACTCCTTACTTCGAAGTAAGTGGATCATGTCCAGGTTGTGGGGAAACTCCTTACTACCGTTTGATTTCTCAACTTTACGGTAAAGACATGATGGTAGCTAACGCTACTGGATGTTCTTCAATCTACTGTGGATCTACTCCATCTACACCATTCATCGCTGACAAAAACGGTGAAGGGGTTGCATGGGCAAACTCACTATTTGAAGACAACGCTGAATACGGATATGGTATGGCGCTTGCACAAACATTCAAAGAAGGAACAATCCTTGATATCATGGAAAAAAACATCAACGATGTTGAACCTGAATTAAAAGAAGCATTCCAAGCATACATTGATGCTAACGATAACCGTGATGCACAACGTGCTTGTAAAGATGCAATCGTTGCTGGTGTAAAAGCAAGTAAAAACGATGCAGTTAAAGAATTATTAAACTACGAACGTGACCTAGTTGGCAAATCAATTTGGATCGTTGGTGGAGATGGATGGGCATATGACATCGGATACGGTGGACTTGACCACGTTATCGCTAACGCATTAAACGTTAACATCTTAGTTCTTGACACTGAGGTTTACTCAAACACTGGTGGACAATCAAGTAAAGCAAGTCAAGCTGCAAGTATTGCGAAATTCGCTGCTGGTGGTAAACAAACTGCTAAGAAAGATCTTGGACAAATCGCTATGGCATACGGACATGTATATGTTGCAAGTATCGCAATGGGAGCTAACAAGATCCAAACATTAAAAGCAATTAAAGAAGCTGAAGCTTACCAAGGACCTTCATTAATTATCGCTTACTCTCCATGTATTGAACACGGAATTAAAGGTGGATTAATGAATCACCAAAAAACACAAAAAGCTGCAGTTGAATGTGGTTACTGGCCATTATATCGTTTCGATCCACGCCTAGAAAAACCATTACAAATTGACTTCAAAAACCCAGACTTCGACAAGTTCCAAACATTTATTATGAATGAAACTCGTTACTCTGCATTATTAAAACTTACTGGTGAAGAACACGCAGAAGCTGCGTTTGCTAAAACTAGAAGTGATGCTGAAAAACGTTTCCGTCGTTTAACTGGATTAGCTGAATTTGAATAATATTCTATAACGCGTAAAGGGCTGATTACTTAGGTAGTCAGTCTTTTTTAATGAATATGATAAGGAAGTAAGAGTTCTTTTGTGTTTCATGCTATACTAGTGAAGATGATTATAGATGAGGTGTTTATGATAAAACTAGTTTTGAGCGACATGGATGGGACGCTCGTAAAATCAAATTTTGAGATTCCTAGTGAAGTAGATGGAATCTTCAAACAATTATTGGATAAGGGTGTATATTGTGGAATTGCGACAGGTAGGTCACTAGGCTCATTAAAACGAGATTTTAAAAAGATTTTTTCTGAGCTTACAATTATTGCAGAAAATGGAGCGGTTATTTGTCACAAAGGAAAAATCATTCATTTGGAAACAACAGATACATCAGTAATTCAAAGCATACGTGCATACATTGATGGACGATATTGTTTAGTTGCTTCGGGTTTAAAGATGGCATACATTGAAAAGGAATTTGCTTTTGCCTTGCCAATTTTAGAGCATCACTTTCCTGCTGTGGAAATGGTTGATGATTTATGCTTGGTTGATGATGAAATTCTTGAAATCTCTATTTATTTGCCCGATGGAAATGCAGAAAGTTTTGCAAAGGAACTTGCACCATATAAAGAAAACTATACAGTTGTTTATTCTGGATCTGACTTTATTGATGTGTTTGCTAAGGACTTAAATAAAGGAAAAGCCCTGCAAAAACTGCAAGAATTACTACATATTTCTAAAGAAGAGACAATGGCATTTGGTGATTATATGAATGATTATGAAATGCTTAAAAATGCAGGTGAAAGTTATGCAGTTGCAAATGCTGTAGAACCAGTAAAAAAAGTTGCAAAACATGTAATTGGTAGTAACGATGAACTAGCAGTTATCCAAACGATAAAAGAAGTATTTGAATTGAAGTAGGTGTCAAGAATGGTGAAGTTAATTTTAAGTGATATGGATGGAACGTTAGCACGTTCTGATAAAAGTCTGCCTGAAAAAGCAAATGAAGTATTTGAACAGTTGTTGGATCGTGGTTACTACGTTGGAATTGCGACGGGTCGATCTCTAGCAAGTGTACAACGGGATTTTCCAAAATTTAAAGATCGGTTTACTGTCATTGCGGAAAATGGAAGTGTATTGTTCCATCAAGGCAAGATGTTATATACAAGTAATATGGATAAAACGATCTTAAAAGATATCGTTGCACAAATTTTACAGTTAGAAGGAGTTGTACCACTATTTGCATGTGGTATGGTTACTTACGGATTGAATCAATTTAAGCACCTTGGACATATCTTTGATGTGTATTACCCAAACATGTTATGGGTAGATGCATTTGAAGATATCCAGGATGATATCGTAAAGATGGCAACGTACTTTGAAAACTACAATGCTAAGGATTTTACAGAAACCTTTGAACCATTTCGAAAGTACTGTGATATTACAATATCAGCGGTAGAGTGGACAGATTTTAGTAATCATGGCATCAATAAAGGTTTTGGTGTAAAAAAACTTACGGAACTTTTACATCTAGATACATCAGAAGTTATGGCATTTGGTGACTATTTAAATGATTATGAAATGTTGAAAGTAGCAAAAGAAAGCTATGCGATGGAAAATGCACATCCCGAAGTGAAAAAAGTCGCAAAATATGTTATTGGCACAAATGATGAAGAAGCAGTGATTCAAACACTTGAAACACTACTTAATACACATAAAAAAGACAGTTTGACTCAAAAATAATTGAGTAAACTGTCTTTTATGCTTCATGAGGCACCTCAATTTCCACTTCTTCATTTTTAATATGTTGAAGTAAGAACTTTCCACTGCTTAGTTCTTGGATATCTTTAGAAATATCGTGTGTACTACGTAAGGTGTATGTTACATGTTCTTCGTATTGTTTGTCTAAGACGATGATTTGGTTGGTGCTTAAATAATGATCAAGAATTCCAATGAAACTATAATCAAAGGTGATCATAGAAACAATAGTATCCATTTTCTTTGTGCGAGTTGCATGTTTAATTGCTTCACTTGTACTTTTTGAGTATGCACGAATCAAACCACCAGCACCTAATTTAATCCCACCAAAATAGCGAACTACAATAGCAAGTGTATCATTCATCTCATTTTTCGTTAGACTATCTAATATTGGTGCACCTGCAGTTCCGCTAGGTTCTCCATTATCGTTGCTACGTTGGATTTCATTATGCGCTCCAATCATAAAGCCATAACAGTGGTGTGTTGCATTTGGATGTAATTTCTTGATTTCTAGTATTCTATCTTTTGCTTCTTGTTCGCTAAATACGCGAAATAAGTAACAAATGAATCGACTTTTATCAATCACAATCTCGTGATTTGTTGCTTCTTTTATTCTATACATACACGTATCATATCATTATTTAACTATCCACAGCAACCAAGTGGGTTTTTTCTATCAAGCGGTGTATAATGTGGTAAAATAAACGTAGACGAGGTAGAAACATGAAAAACTATTTAATTGTATGTGATACGACAAGTGCAATGGATTTTGAAATGGCAGATGCACTTG
This sequence comes from Breznakia blatticola, assembly GCF_004365815.1. GTDB lineage: Bacteria > Bacillota_I > Bacilli_A > Erysipelotrichales > Erysipelotrichaceae > Breznakia > Breznakia blatticola. Next base: position 74,367 of record NZ_SODD01000003.1, on the reverse strand, counting down.
GTGTAGAATTGCTGCCGCTTTCCGTCATTATAAATGAACGTGAATTTAAAGATCTTATAGATATAGATAAAGAAACGCTTTATCGTGAATTAGAAAATGGTGTTGTACCAACAACATCACAACCAAGTATTGGGTATGTTACGCAACGTATGGAAGAGTGGAAACAAAAAGATTATGAAGCAATTCTAATCTTTACATGTTCATCTTCTTTAAGTGGGGCAAACCACACATACCACATGGTAAAAGAAGATTTAGGTATGAGTAATGTATACATTATTGATACGCGTAGTGTTGCTGCACCGATTCTTGATTGTGTACGCACTGCGAAACAAATGGCAAGTGAAGATAAAAGCGTAGATGAGATTTTACAAGTAATTGATTTAAAATGTAAAAACAGTTTCTCGTATTTATATCCAGAAAGTTTAACGCAACTAAAACGCGGTGGACGTATTTCGCCAATTGCGGCAAATGTCGCATCTTTGTTGCGAATTAAAATCTTATTATATTTAAAAGAAGATGGAAGTGTTGTTGATAAGTTTGCAGTAGCACGTACGGAAACAAAGTTGGTTTCTGAAGCAGTGGATAAACTGCGTTCACTAAATGTAACAGCACTAACGCATAAAGCCTATATCTTGCATGCGAATAATTTAAAAGGAGCGCAAAAGGTTGAAAAAATTGCCAAAGCGTACTTTGACGATATTGAGTGTGAAATCATTGAACTACCAACAGTCCTAACTTGTCACGGGGGACTTGGCTGTGTGGCAGTACAAACAACTTTGAAAACAAATTAGAGGAGAAAAGAAAACATGAAAATTGCAGTATTAACCGATAGTGGGTGCGGTTTAACCAAAGAGCAGGTAGAAGCCAAAGGGTTATACTTTTTGCCATTACAAATTATTGATGGTGATAACGTATATTTAGATGGAGTCGATACAACAACTGAACAAATCTTTCAAATGTTAGAAGATGGAAAGATGTTGAAAACAAGTTTACCACCAATTGGATTGGTTGAAGAAATGCTTGAGAAAATGAAAGAAGATGGATATGAACATTTAATCTTTGTACCATTGAGTGCAGGTATTTCAGGAACGATGCAAGCAGTAAAATTAGCAGCAGATAATGTTGGATTACCAATTACTTGCTTCGAAATTTATACAACCGCTTTTATTCAAATGTATATTGCTGAAAGTGCAAAACGTTTGGTCGATGAAGGATTGGATATCGAAGAAATCAAAACACGTATACAAGCATCTATTGATGATAGTAATACATTTTTAATTGTAGAAAATCTTGATCATTTAGCAGCTGGAGGAAGACTAACACCTATGGCGGCGAAATTAGGAGGAATGCTAAAAATTAAGCCAATCCTAAAACTAAATGAATCAAGTGGTGGAAAAGTGGATCAACATGCAAAAGTTCGTACGATGTCAAAAGCGATTAAGCAAGCAGTTGATACATTTTTAGAACGAGGAATTGATGATTCATATGTGATTGCAATTTTACATGTAAATGCAGATGAAGCAGGTGTACTGATGAAAGAATTATACTTTGATACAGTACAAACAGATATGAAAGTATTTGGATTGCTTGCACCAGTTATTGCGGCGCATACCGGAACTGGAGCGATTGGATTGCAATATATTAAGAAAGTTTAGGTGATATTCATATGAAAATAGCATTTGTTACTGACAGTGGAACTGGATGGAGTGTAAAAGAAGCAGCTGCACATGGCGTGTACAGTGTGCCTTTGCAAATCTCTGAAGGAAATCACGCATATTTAGAAAATGAAGACATTAACGTTGACCAAGTTAACGAATTGATGGAACAAAAGAAAGTGATCAAAACATCACTAGCACCACTTGGTAGAATTGAAGAATTATTCACTAAGTTAAAAGATGATGGATATGAAGCCGTTTTCTGTGTTCCGATTTGTAAAGGACTTAGTGGAACGATGGATGCCATGGAAATGGTCGCAAAACAAGTAGGGCTTATATTCTATGGATTTGATAACCATGTAACTGCAGTTGTTGAAGGATATATGGTTGTTCGTGCAAAAGAACTATACGAACAAGGCAAAACAATTGATGAAATTATGGATATCTTAAATGAGATTTGTGATACGACAAATACATTAATTATCCCTGATGATTTACAACATATGCGTCGTGGTGGACGTTTAACACCACTAGCTGCAACACTTGGTGGGTTTCTAAAGATTAAACCAATCTTACAAATCAACAAGAGTACTAAAGGAAAAGTAGATGTAAAAGATAAAGTGCGTACAATGAGTAAAGCACTTGATGAAACACTAGAAATTATGAAAAAGGAAATTCCAGCTTTAGGTGAACAGTATAGTATTACAGTAACGCATGTAAAAGCTGAAGAATTAGGAAGAAAGTTTTTGGAACAGTGTAAAGAGTATTTTCCAAATGCACATTACAATTTCATTAAACTTGTAAGTGTTGTTGGAGTACACACGGGAATTGGTTCATTAGCCATTCAATATTTTAAAGAATTATAGAATGATTTGTGTGAGAGTAAAGGAGGTACATCATGAAACAAGATCGTATTGATAATTTAGTAACGATGATTGATGGATACGCCGAAAGCGGAGGGCACCATTTAAATGTAAACGTGTTTACACGCGAGACATTACTTGATGCACAAAAACATCCGGAGCGTTATCCACAACTTACGATTCGCGTATCTGGTTATGCGGTTAACTTTAATAAGTTAACGAAAGAACAACAAGATGACGTTATCAATCGTACAATGCACGAAGGAATGTAAGACAAAGAGTTGATTACTTGTGATATGGGTAATCAGCTTTTTTTATTGCTTCAACTACATATACGAAGTTACAAGAAAACTGAGTGTACCATTTGATAACTAAAAGTAGAATATGTATGATTCTAATAGATATATAGTATATACCTTTGCATAATTTAAGAATTATTTTAAGAATTATTCTTAAAGTTATTCACAAATCGAAAAATAGGTGATATAATACATTCATATTCAGGAAGGAGGAGCTTTATGTCATATAAGCACTCAAAACAAAGGGATATGATCTTAGATTATATGCAAGGTATGATTGGTCATGCCAGTGCGGAACAAATTTATGAAGGAATGAATCAAAAAGGCTTGAAGATTTCACTAGCAACGATTTATCGTAACCTAGGTATTCTTAGTGAAATGCATCAAGTAAAGAAAATTCCAATTGATGGAGACCGCTTTGTTTACGATAAAACAAGTGATCCACATTATCATTTCTTTTGTGAGAAGTGTCATAAATTATACGACTTAGAAGCACCGTTCGACCCGGAATATCATAGCAAATTTACAAACGACGATGTGGTTGGTCAAATCGACTCACATGAAGTCGTTGTTAAAGGAGTCTGTAAGGATTGTTTAGAAAAATAGGAGGTTAGACAGACATGGAATTAAGAGGTTCAAAAACTGAGAAAAATTTATTAGATGCATTCGCTGGGGAATCAATGGCAAGAAACAAGTATACATACTTTGCACAAAAAGCTAGTGAAGAAGGTATGGAACAAATTGCTGAAATTTTCTTAGAAACAGCACGTAACGAACAAGAACACGCAAAATTATGGTTCAAAGCACTTCAAGGTGGAGAAATTCACACAACTGCTGACAACTTAAAAGCTGCTGCAGAAGGTGAAAACTACGAGTGGACAGATATGTATGACCGTATGGCAAAAGAAGCTCACGAAGAAGGATTTACAAAAATTGCATTCCAAATGGAACAAGTTGCGAAAATCGAAAAAGGTCACGAAGAACGTTACTTAGATCTTCTTAAAAATGTAGAAGAAGGTAAAGTATTCAAAAAAGATGAAGCAACTACTTGGGTATGTGGAATCTGTGGATATCATGCAGAAGGTGTAGAAGCACCAAAAATTTGTCCAGTATGTGGATTTGGTCAAGCTGAATTCGCAGTGGAAGAAAAGAAATTCACAAATACAAGATTTTCAAACCACAAATAAATCGTGTAAATAACAGAGTTAGCAGAAATGTTAATTCTGTTTTTTTTGTGCAAACTCAGTTTTATAAAATTACCCATCTTTATGTATAATATAAGCTAGTGATTTCAAATAAAAAAGAGGCAATCTTTGCGGATTTACCTCTTATTTTGCGATTCGGTCTAATACTTTTGAAAGTTCAGCCATTTTTTCGGCTTGATATTCTTTATCATCGGATTCAAAGCTTTCAACGATACAGCCTTGGATATGTCCAAGTAATATTTGTTTAGCTGCTTTTGATAATAATGCTTCACTAGCCAATACTTGATTGACGATGTCGATACAGTACTTGTCTTCCTCAATCATTTTTAAAATGCCATCAATTTGGCCACGAGCAGTTTTCAAATAGCGCTCTATTTTTTTATGATCTGCTTGCATGACTAACCTTCAATGGAAGTAACTTCATATCCTGCATCAGTAACAGCTTTGGTAAGTGTTGCATCATCAACATCTTTTGAAAGTGTAACATTTGCTAGATTATTTGCTAGATCCACTTTTGCTTCAACTCCATCTAGTGCATTTAATGCGTTATTTACGTGACGTTCACAGTTGGCACACATCATGCCATTAATATGGATTACTTTGTTCATAGGTAATCCTCCTTTCTTTTTGTCTATTTCGATTGTTTCTGTATGTACTTCATGTTGTTGTGAGCTTGTGCTAGTATACGTTGGTTTAAAGAAACGTAAGCGCAATGCATTACTTACAACAAATAAACTGGATAAACTCATTGCTGCTGAACCAAACATTGGGTTTAGTTTCAATTGGAAAGTTGGATAGAACAGTCCTGCAGCTAATGGAATTCCGATGGCATTATAGAAGAATGCCCAAAATAAGTTTTGTTTGATATTGCGAATGGTTGCTTTACTTAATTGAATACTTGTTGCTACATCCATTAAGTCGCTGTGCATTAAAACAACATCAGCACTTTCCATGGCAATCTCGGTTCCTGCACCAATTGCAATTCCAACATCTGCTCTGGCAAGTGCAGGTGCATCATTGATTCCATCACCAACCATGGCAACTTGTTTTCCTTGCGCTTGTAATTTACGAACATATTCTTCTTTATCTTGTGGTAATACTTCAGCAATGACGGTATCGATATTTGCTTTTTTCGATATTGCGGCTGCAGTTTGCTTGTTATCACCAGTTAATAACACGACTTCTTTACCAAGTTGCTTAATTGCTGCAATAGCTTCGACACTGCTATCTTTTAATACATCTGCAAGTGCAATCAGTCCGATGACTTGATTGTTTTCAGCAAAGTACAAGACAGTTTTTCCTTCATTTGCAAACTGCGAGGCAACTTGTTGATAAGCATCGATTTGTATTTGGTTTACTTCCATCATTTTTGCATTTCCAGCAAAATAGGTGTTTGTCTCACTACTTGCTTTGATTCCTTGTCCAGCGATTTGTTCGAATTGTTCAATAGGAATCGCTTCGATATCTTTATCTTTAGTATAATTGATTATTGCTTTTGCTAGAGGATGTTCACTTCTATGTTCAAGTGCATAAGCAACAGCATATAAGTGCATCTCATTTTCACTTACTACATCAGTAACTTCCGGTTTTCCTTTTGTTAAGGTACCAGTTTTATCTAAAACGATAGTATCCATTTTACCAACTTGTTCTAAGCTTTCGGCATTCTTGAATAGAATTCCTAATTGCGCACCTTTTCCAGTTGCAACCATAATTGCTGTTGGGGTTGCTAAACCAAGTGCACAAGGACAACTAATAATAAGAACTGCAATACCAATGGATAATGAGAAACTAAGATCGTAACCTAGAGCTAACCATGTGATGGTCGCAATAGTTGCAATGACAATAACGATTGGTACGAATACAGCACTTACTTTATCCGCAAGTTTTGCAATTGGAGCCTTTGAGGCATTTGCATCTTCAACAAGTTGAATGATCTTAGCAATGGTTGTATCTTCACCAACACTAAGTGCTTGCATTTTTATATAACCAGAAACAAGGATGGTTCCACCAATTACTTTATCTGCTTCGTGTTTTTCAACAGGAATACTTTCTCCAGTAATTAAAGCTTCATCAAGTGTTCCACTTCCCTCGATAATTTTTCCATCCACAGGAATGCTTGCACCAGTCTTAACAATTAAGATGTCATCTTTTTGCACATCTTCAATGGAAACTTCAATTACTTGATCACCTTTTTGAACGAATGCGGTTTTTGGTGTAAGATCCATTAATTTCTGAATGGCATCATTGGTTCTACCTTTCGAACGGGTTTCTAAGTATTTACCTACCGAAATTAAAGTCACAATCATTGCTGCACTTTCAAAGTATAAGTCCATGTGATATGTGTGAACCATATGCATATCTTGATTTGCTAGACCTTGTCCCATCATGATAATTGCATAAATACCATAAAGTAAAGCAGCACTACTTCCTAAGGCAATTAAGGAATCCATTGTAGGTGCACGATGAATCAGTGCCTTAAAGCCATTTTTAAAATAATGGAAATGCATACTCAAGATAACTAGTGTTAAAAGAGATTGAACCATCGCAAAGGTGATCGCATTATGTAATCCATCTAAAAAGGATGGTAAAGGTAAGCCAACCATACTTCCCATAGAAATATACATAAGTACGATCAATAAGATTACAGAAATCCAAAGTTTTCGCTTTTCCTGTTTTGCTTGTTTAGCAAATTGATTTTCTGTATCGGCTGTTTGCACCTCTTTTTTTACGCCATATCCTGCAGCTTCAATAGCACTGCTGATATCTTGCTCACTAGTTACTTTAGGATCGTAATCAATGAGTAATTTGTTTTGCATTAAATTGACATTAGCCTCTTTTGTGCCTGGTAATTTCTTTACTGCTTTTTCTACATGTGCAGCACAAGCACTACATGTCATTCCGGTTACATCGATTTTTTGTTTCATTGTAACACCTCATTTCTAATACCCCCTAGGGGTGTGTATTCATAATAAAACGGTTTCGATATTTTGTCAACGATTATCCTTTGGGAAAAAATTAGAATAGTGTATAATACCTGTAGGAGATTTTGTGTATGTTGAAAGTTGCAATAGTTGAACAAGAAAAAATTGCTAAAGATGTTATCTTCTTATTACCGAAGATTCTAAGTGATGAATTTACGTTTAACTACTATGAGAAGATTGTGGATTTAGTCAAAGAAGATACAGGGCAATTTGATGTTGTCATTTTAAATGAGGCATACAATAATGTGCGTATTACATCTGCATTGAATTTTGATAAAAGCAATAGTGTGTATATTTACTTATGCCAAGATGGATATGAAAGTCAAAATGTTAACTATGGACGAATCTTTCGCATCAAGCGTTCGGATTTTGCCAATGAGTTTGTTCGCATCAAAGATATGATCAATATTCGTTTACGTAAACATAGTGAGTATTTATTCTCATATAATGGAGTCACATTGAAATTGAAATACCATGACATTTATTACGTGATAAAAGAAGAAAAGAACTTGGTATACTATACAAAGCGTGGTGAATTTTACGAACGTGGAAGTATGAACAAGAAAAGTGAAGAGTTTGAACCATACGATTTCGTTCGGGTAAACAGCGGAATTCTTGTCAATTATGAATATATTTTCAGAATTGAAGGTGATGAAGTAGAACTACATAACCATGTGCGTCTACCTATATCGCGCTCACGTAAACCTAAATTACTGCGTTACATACGCGCGAAAACTTTATAATATAATACAAAAAGCAGCGGTTGCTGCTTTTCTGTTGTATAAAGAGTACTCTGCATAATTTAGTAGTCTTAATAATTTTTAGTGGAGGAAAATGAAAAAAACCTCCTGTATGATGATTGAAGTGCGGCATAGCAACTGCATTCAACAATAAATACAAGGAGGAAATGTCAATGAATAACAATGACGTACTTAGTTTAGCACGTTGTGAATAGTGATGCAAATATCATCGTATAGGTTTAAAAGTACTAGAGGTAGGTGAAAAAAGAAATCTCTATGTATGAGAAATATGAATACAGTAGAAACAGAGGTATGTGTAAATCGCAAATATATAATGGATGATTTTTTCCAAAATATACTATTGCATATGTGAAGTATGGTTTTTATCGTTTTATTTTATCTCAGTAAATAAATAGGGAGGTTAATATGTACAAATTATTGAATATTAAGGAATCTGCAATGACTAGAGTATTAAATCTTCAAAATCAGGATACCTTAACTATAGATGAGTGTTTTGATGATTCAGCTTTATATAGTTTAGAAAATTTCGATTTCATGAAATTGAATGAACTATATGATTGTAAAATACTTTTATTTGGGAAAATTTTAGATTCTCCCGAAAATAATAGTGTGGTGTGCCAAATAGAAGATACGGTAACCATTGGAAAGCGTGAATTATTTAAAGTTACTGTCAATGGACTTATTTATTACACAACAAAGTTTGATTCAATAACTACAAAGAATTTCTATTTTAAATTTATAGGAAAAGATGTAATTCAAGTGAATGATGTGATTCATTCAAGTTTTCTCTAGATTAAAAACTTTCAACACTGTTGAGAGTTTTTTAATAATTACTCTTATGTCTTCGGTAAAGTGAGTCGTAAATCATTTTCTGCTTGATGAATTGCAGCTTTGATTAGAACACTCTGTTGTTTTGAAATAATGATTTTTCCATGAACACGAGAAATCATTCCCATGTCTTCAAGTTTTGATAGTGTTCGATTGAGTGTACGAATACTACTTGCGATACGTGAAGCGATTTGTTCACGACTTGCTTCAACTTTGTACGGAAAGTGTTTTGCTTTCTTTTCTACTTGTTCGAGTAAGAATAATAATAATCGAGTTTCATTGTCTAAAAATAAGAATTGACGATGGAACTGGGTCTCTTGTCCAAGTACAAGCATTAACATTCCCATACGCATAAATAACGCGTTGATATCGGTTTTCATCCAGCTTAAATAATCTTGGGCATTGATTCTTAAGCATGTTGTTTCAGTTGTTGTTCGTAAAGATACATACCGTGTGGCTACATTACTAAATAATTCATAGTCACCTAATATATCAATTGGACGTAAATCACTGAATGTATATGGAATGGTTGGTACTGACTCATCGACCCCTTCAATTCCACCTTTGACAAGAATGTAGACATCTTTGTTGGGATCTCCCGTATGCATAATAATATGATTCTTGGGAAAATGCATGATATCCATACGCATTAGTATATCTTTTGGACATTGCTTAAAAAGCGTTGCTAGAAATGCATATGTATCGGGTTGTAATAGGTGCTCAATCTGATCTAATAAAAATTTCATATTTTTTCTCCAAAAAGGGACACATGGCCTTTTTTAATATTATACACCAAGTTATGATGTGCATGTAAAGACATGCGCAGAAAAATTTAAAAAGCATGTCATAGGAGGAGAAATTTATGGCAACACCACACATTCAAGCAGAAAAGGGACAAATTGCTAAAGTTGTTCTGATGCCGGGTGATCCTTTACGTGCTAAGTTTATCGCTGATACATACTTAGAGGATGTAAAACAATTTAATAGTGTAAGAAATATGTTTGGATTTACCGGAACATATAAAGGAAAGGAAATCAGTGTTATGGGTTCAGGAATGGGAATGCCTAGCATTGGTATCTACTCATATGAATTATTTAAATTCTTTGATGTAGAAGTAATTATTCGTATTGGTAGTGCAGGAGCATATACAGATAATTTAAACCTATTTGATCTTGTGCTTGCAAAAGATGCATGGAGTGAATCAAGTTTTGCACTTGCACAATCTGGTTATGATAAAGATGTAATCGAACCAAACCGTGAATTAAATGCATTGATTGCTGACACAGCAACAAAGATTGGAAAAACCGTTCACGAGAATACAATTCACTCAAGTGATGTGTTCTATCATGAAGATAATGTAGATGGACACGTTGAGTTCTATGAAAAACATGGTTGTGTATGTGTCGAAATGGAAAGTTTTGCATTATTCCATAACGCACAAATCTTAGGTAAGAAAGCTGCATGTTTACTAACAATCTCTGATTCATTAGTAACACACGAAGTAACAACAGCTGAACAAAGACAAAATTCATTCAATGAAATGATGGAAGTTGCCTTAGAAAGTGCAATTAAACTATAAGGAGAGTTCTAATGAAAAACTATAAAAGAATCTTTACCATCGTCGTTGATTCACTTGGCGTTGGTGCAGATGATTTACCAGGTTATGATACTGGTGCAAATACATTAGCACACATTGCAGATCATATGCCTAACTTCAAAATTCCAACATTACAAAAACTTGGAATGGCAAATATTACACCACTTGCAAGTGTAGAAGCAAATGCTTCACCTAAAGCAGTTTACACAAAAATGAAAGAAGCAAGTGTTGGAAAAGATACGATGACTGGACACTGGGAAATGATGGGTCTTGAAATTAAAACACCATTTAAAACATTTACAGAAACTGGATTTCCAAAAGAATTAATTGATGAATTGGAAAAACGTACAGGTCGTAAAATTGTTGGAAATAAAAGTGCATCAGGTACTGAAATTCTTGATGAATTTGGTGAAGATGAAATCAACAATGGTGTCTTAATTGTGTATACATCTGCGGATTCCGTTCTGCAAATTTGTGGGAATGAAGAAACGATGGGTGTAGAAACTTTATATAAATACTGTGAAATTGCACGTGAATTAACGATGCGTCCAGAATGGATGGTTGGTCGTGTTATTGCACGTCCATACACAGGAAGTAAAAAAGGTGAATTTGTCCGTACGGCAAATCGTCATGATTATGCATTAAAACCATACGGTCCAACTGCACTAGATGCTTTAAAAGATGGTGGCTATGATGTCATCAGTGTTGGAAAGATTAAAGATATCTTCGATGGTGAAGGCATTAGTGAAGCATATAAAAGTAAAAGTTCAGTTCACGGGATGGAACAAACCATTGATCTACTACAAAAAGATTTTACCGGGTTATGTTTTACCAACCTAGTTGACTTCGATGCTTTATGGGGACACAGAAGAAACCCTGTAGGATATGGAGAAGAACTGGAACGATTTGATGAAAAATTAAATGTGTTTATAGAACAAATGCAAGATGATGATTTGGTAATTATTACTGCAGACCATGGAAATGATCCAACATATGAAGGTAGTGATCATACCAAAGAAACAGTACCATTCATCGCCTACAGCAAGAAGATGGTAGCGGGAAAACATATTACAGAATTTGATACATTTGCCAATATTGGTGCTACGATTTGCGATAACTTTGAAGTTGCAATGCCAGAAGGTACCATTGGTGAAAGTGTTTTAGATACGCTAGTTGAACAACTAGAAAAATAAAGGAGAACAGGATGAGCAAAGTACACGATATTATTAGCGATCCAACCTTAACGTATGAACAACAAGTTTTATCACTTGCTCGCTTAGCGGAAAACATGGATGATTCATTAGCTCGTGATCCAGAATGGATTGAAGCATTAAATGAAGAAATTTTATGTGACTTAGGTGAAGGTCTTGCACCATACCGACCACGGTATATAGTGCCTGATTACAAAGTATTAATGGAAAAAGGGTGTAAGTTTTTAAACATAGAAGCACCAACAGATATTTGGGAAGCAACTAATGCCTTATTGATTTTCTATAAGCATGTACCTAGTATTACTTCATTTCCAGTATATTTAGGAAACTTCTCAAAATTATTCGCTCCATTTGATACAGATGAAAAGCAAACAAAGAAAGCATTACGCTTATTCTTACAACATATCGATAGCACATTAACAGATAGTTTCGTGCATGCAAATATCGGTCCAGAAGATAATCGCGTAAGTCGAATTATTTTAGAACTAACAGAGGAAATGCAACTTGCGATTCCTAACATTACACTTTTATATAACCCAGAGAAAACAAGTGATGACTTTGGTGTTGCCAGTGTAAAATGTATGTTAGCAACAAGTAAACCAAGTTTTGCCAATGATGTGATGTACCAACAAGATGCAGGTTCAAAAGAATATGCAATTGTTAGTTGCTACAATTCACTACGTGTTGGTGGAGGTGGGTATACATTACCAAGAATTCGTTTGTATAATGCGTCATTGAAGGCAAAAGATGCAAATGATTTCATTACGCATGTATTACCAAATTATGTACAAATCATGCTAAAAAACATGGACCAAAGAATTCGTTACATTGTTGAAGAATCAAGTTTCTTCAAAAGTAACTTCTTAGTCAAAGAAGGGTTTGTAAAACAAGAAAACTTCACAGGTATGTTTGGAGTTGTTGGTTTAGCCGAATGTGTAAACCATCTTCTTGATAGTAAGGATCAAAATGCAGGATATGGACATAACGAAGAAGCAACCAATCTTGGTTTGCAAATATTAGATACGATTCACGACCTTGTTGTTGGACATAAGGGATTGTACTGTGAAGGGTGCAATGATACCTATGTCATGCATGCACAGGTTGGAATCGATAGTGATGGTACGGAAAACTCACCAGGTGTGAGAATTCCGATTGGTAGTGAACCAGAATTACGGGATCATATTTTATTGGAAGCAAAAATGCATAAACATTTTGTTTCTGGAGTTGGAGATATCTTCAAGTTTGATGAAACATGGACGAAAACACCAGAAGCAGTCTTACAAATTATTAAAGGTGCTCTAACTAGTGGAATGCGTTATTTCTCAGGATATAATGCAGATAACGATGTAGTCCGAGTAACTGGATATTTAGTAAAACGAAGTGAAATTGAAAAATTAAGAAATAATGAAGCAAGTCTAAACCAAGTAACGATGTTTGGAAAAGGTGCAGAAGAAAAAGGAAAAGCGTTAAGTCGCAAAATTTACAGTGAGTAAAACTGCAATTGTAAATAAGATTATTCCCTTTTCAAATGTAGATGGACCAGGAAATCGAACGGCTATCTTTTTCCAAAGTTGCCCATTTCGTTGCTTGTATTGTCACAATCCAGAAACGATTAATCTTTGTGTGGATTGTGGAGAATGTATACCAACATGCCCAACCCATGCACTTAGCAAAGTGAATGGAAAAGTTGTCTGGGATTCTAGTAAATGTGTAGACTGTGATACGTGCATAAAAGTATGTAAACACCATTCATCCCCGAAAGTGAAAACATACGATGTACAAACACTAGTCGCATATATTAAAGAACATGCATTATTCATTAGCGGAATTACGGTTAGTGGTGGTGAATGTATGAATTATGCAGACTTCATTTATGATTTATTTGTTGAAGTGAAAAAGTTGGGATTAACCTGTCTGATTGATAGTAATGGTGCATATGATTTTAAACAGTATAAACCACTACTTGAGATTAGTGATGGAGTGATGTTAGATGTAAAAGCTGTAGATGAAGCATTTCATCAAAAGCTTTGCAGATACAGCAATAAAGTTGTTCTTGAAAATCTTGAATACTTACAATCGATAGGAAAACTGGTCGAAGTGCGAACCGTATTGTTGCCTGAAGAAGATGAGCAAAATACGAAGACCGTTGACTATGTAAGTAAACATCTTGAGGCGAGCATTCCTTATAAGTTACTACGCTACCGCCCTTATGGAGTACGTCCAGAGGGGGTATCCGTGTTCGGAATGAAGACGGTAAGTGAAGCGGAAGCGAATGCTTATAAGAAAATCGCTTTAATGAATAGACAAGGACAAGTTTACGTTGTATAAATAGATTGACTAAATGTTTTTTAGGGAGTTTCCCGCGGAGGTAAAGATGAAAAAATTTAGTATTATCGCACTATGTGCAATGTTAGTATTCACACTAACAGCTTGTGGTGGGTCAGATGACAAAGACAAAGGATCAGATGACAAATCATGTAAAGTAAAAATTGGTTTCGTAACTGACATGGGTGGTATTGATGACCGTTCATTCAACCAAGGATCTTGGGAAGGAATCAAAAAATTTGCTGAAGACGAAGGTTTAGGAGATGACTGTATTACATACCTTGAATCAAAAGCTGAAGCTGACTACGTAAGTAACCTTACACAATTATCTGAAGATGGATTTGATCTAGTAGTTGCTGCTGGATACTTATTCGAAGATGCAATGAAAGATGTTTCTGCACAATTCCCAGAAACAAACTTCTTAATTATTGATTCTGTAGTAGAAGCTGACAATGTACAATCTGCAGTATTTGCTGCTCACGAAGGTTCATACTTAGCTGGTGTTGCTGCTGCATTAGAAGCAAAAGCATTAGGATCTGACAGTGTTGGATTTATCGGTGGTATGGAAGGACCAGTTATTGGAGCATTCCAAGCTGGATTCGAACAAGGAGCATTAGCTGCTAACCCTAAAGCAAAAATTTATGTAGACTACGCTGGATCATTTGATGATGCAGGTAAAGCAAAAACATTAGCTGCAAAACAATATGACGCTGGAGTAAAAGTTATTTACGCTGCTGCTGGTAACGCAGGAAACGGTGTAATCCAAGAAGCTCAAGAACGTACGGAAAAAGGTGAAGAACTATACACAGTAGGTGTTGACCGTGACCAATATGAAGATGGTAAAATGGCAAGTGGAGATTCAGTAATCTTAACATCTGCTTTAAAACGTGTTGACGTTGCAACTTACGACGCATGTAAACAAATCTTAGATGGAAACTTCAAAGCTGAAACAATTACATACAACTTTGACCTTGATGGTGTAGGATTCCCAGAAGAAAATCCAAACTTATCAGAAGATATTACGAAAGCATTAAACGATGCAATCGCTGGTATTAAAGATGGATCAATCAAAGTTTCTGAAGAAGCTAAAATCACTAATGGTGGTACGAACTAATCGTTCTTAAACAATAGAAGAATAAGGGGGATGTCCATCCCCTTTTTCTTATGATAAAATTAATATAGAACATATATAATAGGAGGAAGATATGGCATACGCTGTTGAAATGCTAAATATCACCAAGGAATTCCCGGGAATTAAGGCAAATGATAATATTACATTACGTTTGAAAGAAGGCTCAATCCATGCTTTACTTGGTGAAAACGGAGCAGGAAAATCTACATTAATGTCCATTCTTTTCGGTCTTTACCAGCCAACCTCAGGTGTAATAAAGGTTCATGGTGAAACGATTAAGGAAATGGATCCAAACTTGGCTACAGAGTTAAAAATAGGGATGGTGCATCAACACTTTAAACTTATTGAATCATTTACAGTAGCAGAAAATATCATTTTAGGTGATGAACCAGTCAAAAACAAAATGAATGTTATTGACATTAAAACGGCAAATCGCAAAATCAAAGAGTTGTCAGAACAATATGGATTCAACGTGGATCCAAATGCAAAGATTTCTGATATTTCCGTTGGGATGCAACAAAAAGTTGAAATTCTTAAGATGTTGTATCGTGATGCAAATATTCTTATTTTTGATGAACCAACAGCGGTATTAACACCGCAAGAAATTGATGATTTAATTGAGATTATGAAACGTTTGGTAAAAGAAGGAAAAAGTATTCTTCTTATTACCCACAAACTGATTGAAATTAAATCAGTAGCAGATGAGTGTACGATTTTACGTCGTGGAAAATACATCGATACAGTTGATGTAAAAACAACAAGTATTCCAGAAATGGCAGAAATGATGGTTGGTCGTAACGTAAACTTTACGATTGATAAAAAACCAGCAAATCCAAAAGAAGTAATTCTTGATGTAAAAAACTTATGTGTGGAAAATGAAAGTAAGAAACAAATCGTTAAAGATTTCTCATTTGATGTACGTGCAGGTGAAATTGTTGGACTTGCTGGAGTTGATGGGAATGGACAAAGTGAATTGATTTATGCACTTGCTGGATTGATGAAAGCAAGCAAAGGTGAAATTTTACTTTGTGGGGAAGATATCCGCAACTGCTCAGTCAAAGAACGTTTTGATAAAGGGATGGGACACATTCCTGAAGACCGCCATAAATATGGATTGGTACTTGATTTCTTATTAAAAGAAAACTTAATCTTACAATCTTATGCAGATGCACCATATGCAAAACATGGAATTCTGCAAATGGATATTATTGATGAACATGCAAATAAACTAATTGATGAATTTGATGTACGTAGTGGGGAAGGAAAAGAATCCTTAACTCGTAGTATGTCAGGGGGAAACCAACAAAAAGCCATTATTGCTAGAGAACTTGATCGCTCACCAAAATTACTACTTGTTGTACAACCAACTCGTGGACTTGACGTTGGTGCGATTGAATACATCCATGGAAGAATCGTGGAAGAGCGTGATAATGGAAAAGCAGTCTTGTTAATGTCATTAGATTTAGATGAAATTCTAGATTTATCAGATCGTATCGTAGTTATCCATGATGGAGAACGTACGGCATTTATCGATCGTGATAAAACAGACTTCAAAGACATTGGATTGTATATGGCAGGAGAAAAACACAAGGAGGATACAACTCATGAATAACAAAACCTCAGCATTAAAAGTTTCGTTAGTTTCGGTTGGACTTGGGTTACTTCTTGGTCTAATTATCTTAGTTGTTTCTGGATATAGTCCAATGGTATTATTCAATGCGATTTTACGTGGACTGACTGGTATGACAACACAACGCCCAGTTTTTAACTTACGTAATACTGGAGAATTTATCGTATTCTCTTTACCGCTAATTTTAACGGGATTGTCTGTAGCCTTTGCTTATAAAACAGGAATGTTTAACATTGGGGCTGAAGGACAATTCATGGTAGGAGCATGTGCGAGTGTTGTAGTTGCTATTTTAGTACCACTACCAGGAATCTTACATGTAATTGCATCAGTACTTGCAGGAGCCCTTGCAGGAGCCTTATGGGGTTTTATACCTGGTCTACTGAAAAGTAATTTTAAGATAAATGAAGTTGTAGTTTGTATTATGTTGAACTACTTTGGTATGTATTTAAGTAACTTTATTTTGAAATCATTACCAGGATCAAGTATTTCTAAAACGGTAGTGATTCCTTCATCTGCATCATTAAGTTCAGAGTTCTTAAGTGGACTTACTAATCACTCACGTTTGCACTGGGGAATTCTAATTGTTGCATT
Source organism: Breznakia blatticola (assembly GCF_004365815.1). GTDB lineage: Bacteria > Bacillota_I > Bacilli_A > Erysipelotrichales > Erysipelotrichaceae > Breznakia > Breznakia blatticola. The sequence continues at coordinate 57,289 of NZ_SODD01000003.1, read as the reverse complement.
CTGTGTATTTGCTTACTGGTTTATTTTAAACAAAACATCATTTGGATTTAGTTTACGAGCAACTGGACACAATGAATACGCTGCAGATTATGCAGGTATGAAAACAAAACGTAACGTTGTACTATCGATGATGATCGCTGGAGCATTAGCTGGTCTAGCTGGAGCAATTATGTCACTTGGTGTATTCAACATGGGACGTGTTCTTAGTGGATTTGAAAACTACGGATTTGATGGAATTGCGGTTGCCTTTGTAGGTGCATTTAACGCCATTGGTATTGTCTTAGCTGGATTGCTATTTGGTTTGTTAAAAGTTATGGCACCATTAATGCAAGCAACTGGAGTACCAAAAGAAATCAATGAAATTATTTCAGCATTTATCGTATTATTTGTGGCAATGCAATATGGTATTCGCTTATTACTTACAAAACTTGAAGCGCGTAAGCATAAAAAAGCTAAGCCAAAAACCTTAGAAACTAGTAAGGAGGGAAAATAAAATGGAATTATTCTTACAAATGTTCCCAGCTGCACTAGTTATGGCAACGCCAATTATCATTGCAGCGCTTGGTGGATTATTCTCAGAAAGAAGTGGAGTTATCAACATCGCTTTGGAAGGGATTATGTTAGTAGGAGCATTCGCAACTGCAGTTACAGTTATTTTCCTAGGTGAAAGTATGGGACGTGCTGCAATCTGGGTTGGATTACTTGTAGGAGCCCTTGTTGGTTGTGCCTACTCAGCAATTCATGCTTTTGTTTCGATTCGATTACGTGCAGATCAAACCATTTCTGGTACTGCGCTTAACATGTTATCAACAGGAATTACCGTATTCTTATGTCAATTAATTTTCCAAGGACAAAGATCACCTAACATTCCTGTAAGTATGCCAAAGATTTCAATTCCTATTTTAAAGGATATTCCAATTCTTGGCCGTATGTTCTTTAATGAAGCATATCCAACATTCTTCATTGCTGTATTACTTGTTGTTGGTGCATACTTCTTGTTATATAAAACAAGATTTGGATTACGTTTACGTAGTTGTGGAGAATTCCCACAAGCCAGTGCATCAATGGGAATCAATGTTGCAAAAATGCGTTACATTGGAGTTCTAACTTCAGGAGCTCTAGGAGGGCTTGCTGGAGGAATCATGCTTTTAACAACAAACATTCAATTCTCTGTATCAGTTATTCACGGAGTTGGGTTTATCGCTCTTGGATGTTTGGTATTTGGAAAGTGGAATCCATGGGGATGTCTACTTACTGGAGTATTCTTTGGATTCTCAGAAATCATTTCATCATACTCAGGAAACATTCCTGGATTAAGTGGAATGCCTACAGAATTCTTCTACTCAATTCCTTATGTATTAACCATTGTTGCATTGGTATTATTTGCCAAACGTTCAATTGGTCCAAAAGCTGCAGGTCAAATTTACGACGCTGGAGAAAGATAAGCAAAAAGCAAAAGGTCAATCTCACTTACATGAGACAGACCTTTTTTTAATGGAATGTGGCTTTTGTTCCTATCGGATTACGATCTTGATCGTAAAGGATTTCACAGTGTCCACTATATCCACTTGTATGCACACTAAGTAGGTATTGTTGGCAAGCATGATCCGCAGGTTTTAAACCTGTAGAAGTAGTATAACCTTCTGTAAACAGAAAACTTCGTTCTTCAGGTTTTGTTTGTGATACGACAGTTTCTACCGCTATGGAATTCCCATTCTCTGTAGGAGTATTTATGATAGGAGTTACACCATTTGGTTGTAAATTTGTATTTGGTAAAGGTGTAGTATCACTTTCTTTGTTTGGAGGTATCGCCTTGGATGGCTCTTTTTTTGAAGACGTATCGCGTACAAGTATTTCAAGTGCTTTACGTGCTTCATTTCCTGCATGATCTTTTGCCACAATTTCTACTTGGTAGTGACCAGGTTTGTATTTATCAAAATCACCTTCGATTTGATAACGAATATTCTTTGTCTTGTTATCGACAACTTCTATATGCTCTTTTAAATCAAAGTTTGCACCTAATTCAATTTCATAGGAATCACTATCGCAAATGATGATTGGTGGAGTTAGATCTTTTTCTTCTTCTATAAGAGAAAAATCTTTTAAGTTTCCTTGTTCACTTGCACTTTGTCTGCATCCGCTACAAAAGAGAAGAAAGATGCAAATCATGATTTGTTTTCTATGGTGTTTCACGATGTTTTCTGTATCGTAATATACATACTCCACCAATCGAAGTGCAAATCAAAGTGATAAAGAAATGAATTTGACTTGTATCATTTGTTGCTGGGAGTGTCATCGATTCAATTAGAGAATTGAAATAATGAATCGTGTAGACATGTTCATCATCGAAGTCATCCATTTGTACGGTAATGATTTCATCAGATATTTGATATCCCATTGGTGCTTTGATTTCTTTTATTTCAATACGATCATAACTTCCAGAACCTGCAAATGATAAAGTAGCTACTCCAGTTTCGCTTTCTGAAGTAATTTCTTTTGTTTGTACGCATGTATCATCTTTATAGAAATTTGCTTCGAAGATAACTTCTTTATTTTTATCACCTTTGATAGGTTCTTTTGAATGTGTATCTCTTTTTTCTACATAGATTGTATGTTCTGTTGATTGAAATGCAATACTTTGATCATCACTGTTGATATCTTCATGTGCTACGTATGGTACTAAATCTTTTTTCTCTACATAGTCATCTTTGATGTATAGATATTCATAAAATACGATTTCATCATCATCGCTGAAGGTATTTGCTGGCACATGATGTTCTACTTCATAGATGCCATCGTGTGTTTCAAAACGAATATCTTCACTAGTGAATGACTGGATACATGAGGTACTTTGTTTATCAATTATTTCAGTAACTAATGTATAGGCTTGATTGGTATCGATATTTTCATATAGTAAACGATCTACTAAAACTTGATCAACAGTTGGGTCAATAATTTTTTCTTCATCCTTGTTGAAAGCAATCGTTGATAACTTTGGTTTTGGGACGTTTGCATATGCAATGGTATGTGTACTTCCTAAATCGCTAAATGTTTCATCTATAACGAATGTATACACTTCATCTGATAGTATATATAGACCATTGCTTTTGCTTTCTGTGACATGAACTGTTGCACCATAAGGTAAATCTGTAAATGCTATTTTTCCTGTACTTGAATCAATACTACTTGTTTGATGATATTCTTTGTCGTGCCAAGTATAACTCAGACTAAATTCGAACCCATCAAGATCCGTAATGCTTTCATTTGTGTATGCATCAATTTTCTCAATGACAAGATTGGTGCGAATATATGTATTTTCTAGTTTTTTACTTTCCGTGTAAGTTGCTGTCTTATTATCAGCTTGACTAAATGTATAAATAAGTGGTTCTTCATGAAGCAGATATCCAGTTGATGTAACTTTTTCTAGGAGAGCATAACGAGTTTTACCTACTACAGAAATTGGTAAGTTCGTAATTTGTAGAAGATGATTTTCATCTGTGTAAAAATATCCATCTTCTGAATCTTTATTTACAATTATGTCACCTTTTTTATATAGCGTTGAACCATCAATTGGTGAAAGGATATCATCTAAAACTTGTAGTTCAAATCCAGCACTATAGGTATGACTAGCTAGTGGCATTTCCCATGTTTTCTGCAGTTGGATAGTTGCAGTAGGTTGTTTGTTTTTAATGACTAAGCTTATTACACTATTTCCATCTTCATCGCTTTCTAAGAACTCGCTATCACTTGAAATGATAAGTGTTGGTGTATAATCAAGAGCTAACATACCTTCAGGTGTTTTGATTTCTTCAACAGTATAAGTACCTGCACGAAGTTTTAATGGTGTAAATGCTTCACCAGTTACTTTGCTTGTGATATGTCCATCTTCTGTTGTTGTAAATGTATCATATACTTTATTTCCAACTCGTTGACTTACATACTTTCCATCTGCATCTTTTAGTTTAAAACTTGCTGCTGAGTATGTAACTTTTTGATTTGTGTTTGCATCCACTTTTATCAATTTAGCATATGCTTCAAATTGATTGTTGCGAACAACATAGGTTTGAAGTTCTTGGTTTTCTTCTTTTACCGTGAAAGTCATATCCGGAGCTTTATGTAAATTTAGATTTCCGGTTTTTGTGTTTGTGATAATGTATGTACCATAAGGAAGGGGTTTACTTTTTGCATATCCTTTCTCGTTGGTACAAAGTGTATCGTAAATTATTGCATTCTCTTTTCCGATACGCTCTACTTCTGAAGCAAGCTGTATGGTAAATTCAGCACCTTGTTCATTTAACTGTAACCCTGATGATGGACCCCACACTTTTATAATCGCTAGTTGTCCTTGATATACTTGTTCATAAGAAGTCACATCACGTGTAATTACATCCGTTGTTTGATTTTCATACGTTAGTTTAATAATCTTGGCTTTATCTTTTGCATAGCCATTAGGTGCTTTTGTTTCTTCGATTCGGTAAGTTCCTAATTCTAAGCCTTGCCAAGATAACGTTAGATTCTCTTTGCTTGTACTTTGTTGACCAATCGATGTGTCTTTTGGTAAAAGTACATGTTTACTAACTGGATCGATAATATCTTCATGTGCAAACACTTCATAGGTTGCAGGATACAATGATGCATCTCCTTGTGGAGTGAAACCGTTTGTTGCATCTTGTTTATGCAAGTTGATAGTTCCTTTTGCACGCTTGTTGCTCATTGTATATGTATAAGTTTTATTTGGTTGAATATATATAGGTACAACTTTTGGATCGACAACTAAAGGTGCAACAACAGCAACTTCCTGTAAATACAATGTTTGTGGAAGAAGGTTCTCGATACGCACACTTCCTTGTTCACCAGTTATATACGTACCTATTTTATGTTGCATCTGCATATCAGTAGCTAAATCAAAACTTACACCTGCAACTGGGGTTCCGCGTTCATCGACTTTTGTTATCTCAAGAGCACCATAACGAATGTTCTTTAAGGTGATTTGCATCGTATCACTTTGCGTAAGTTTGTAACTTGCTAAAGTTTGTGCACCAGTTTTGGTAAACATCGTTGCGCCACCTTTATAGTTTCCGATATCCTTTTCTAAAGTAATAGTAATCGTATCATCTGTTGTATTATTATTTTGCACATGTAATGTGTTTTGTGACTGTATGCTTGCTGATACGTTTGGACTTGCTGACACGACTTTCCAAGCATGATTCGTGGCTTGATTATTTACAGCAAAGCTACGTGTCTCATTTGCCTTGATTGAGCCATCACCAAGCGCATAGGTTGGTTTAAGCCAATAATTTGTATTTATGGCTTCCCAGTGTTGGATACGCTGTTGAAAGTTAGCGACATCAAGAGAAGCATAGGCTAAATTTGGATGTAATATTTTCCATACATATGCATTAAAAATGCTGATTTCCTCGTTTGACATATTTGCATAATTATTTGCGATTGCTAAACGAGCAATGCGTGTTTGCAAAGTGTTGTTAGGTAATGGACTTGCTTGATATCCAGGTCCTAGACTTGCCTCAATTGCTGGATCAATACAAAGTGCACGTTGTCCATCTACAGTGAAAGCATGCAATGTACCCCATCCTGCAGCCATTCCATTTACATTTCCTGCTGTGGCTTCCCAGCGATAGGATATCCCTGTAGAAATCTGTGATAGATTTCCATTTTGTGCTCGTGCTTGTTTATTAGGATAGAAGGCTACACTACTAAAACTGATAAGCATGACGAGCATTACATAAATCAATCGTTTAATTTTCATAGAAAACCTCCTCGTTTATATATTGGAAAAAGTAAAAAGATTATCCTAAAAATTAGTGAAAAAGAATTCAAATTATGTAAAAATCCGAATCTTCCATAAAACGAGCAGAATTGGACAGTGCCATTAACAAATCTATTTCTATACGTATAATGTAAGTAAGGAGGAAGACTAAAGGAAAAAGCTTTAGCTACCTCGCATAAATTTCCAAACAGAAAGGAGCTTAGACCCATGGGAACATAAGCAGTCTAAATGAAAAAATTGACAAAGACTACATTTGAATATGATAAGGCAATAGGAATGAATAATACATTTGGGTTATTCAGGCAGTATCCGCTATCAAATTAGGGTGAATAGAAATTCATTTGGACAAAAGAAAAAAGTTGTTGATTAATACATTATGACACCTAGCTGATAACAATGAGCATAGAAGTAAGAGAAAGTAAATATAGGTAAGTGATAAGGTAACTACAATCAAAATAATTTGACGAAGTAATTGAAGAAGAAAATACAACAGAAAAGTAAGAATGTAGGAAAAACATCAACAACAAAGAAGTTAGAAGTAAAGAAAAGGAGAAATTGTTTGGAAAATTTGAATTGTTGACGGGTTCGTTATTATGATTAGATAATAATGAACCCAATTTTTTTATGTCAAGGGAATGAATTTTCGGATTATATGCTATAATAGGTAGGCATATGAATAAGAAAGAATTCTTCTATCAACAAGTCGCAAAAAAAGGAATTGAAGTTAGTGAAGAAATGAAACTTCAATTTGCAAAGTATGCAGACTTATTAGTTGAATGGAATCAAAAAATGAATCTGACGGCAATCGTCGATGAACAAGGGATCTATGAGAAACATTTTCTCGATAGTTTTCTTTTAGCTTACGCGGTTGATATAAAAGGCAGTCTTTGCGATGTAGGTGCAGGGGCTGGTTTTCCTAGTGTACCGTGCTTGATATTATACCCAGAGTTAAAGGTAACGATTGTTGAACCACTGCAAAAACGTTGTACCTTTTTAAATGAGGTAAAAAAACAACTAGGATTATCAAATCTTACAATTATGAATGCTAGAGCAGAGGACTTTGCCAAAAATCATCGAGAATCATTTGATATTGTGACAGCTAGAGCGGTTGCAAACTTAACAATGTTAAGTGAATTATGTTTGCCGCTAGTAAAAAAAGGTGGATTTTTTGTGGCCTTGAAAGGGCCAGGTGCTGATGATGAATTACAAGAGGCAGCATTTGCAATACAAACATTAAAAGGAAGTGTTGAGCGTATTGATCATCAAGAGTTTTTTGGTCAACAACGCAACAACCTAATTATAAAAAAAGTCGATTCGACACCGAAAAAATATCCGCGTCCATTTGCGCAGATAAAAAAGAACCCGTTGAGGAGAAAAGCATGAGTGAAATACGAGACATAAACATAGATGAAATTAAAATCAATCCAAACCAACCACGTTCATTCTTTGATGTGGATGCAATTATTGAATTAGCCAATTCGATTCGTGAAAATGGTTTAGTTCAACCGATCAGTGTACGGATTGTTGATGATGGTTATGAACTTGTAGCAGGGGAACGTCGATTACGTGCCACGAAATACTTAAAATATGAAACCATACCTGCATATATTGTAGAAAGTGATGTAAAAGATTCTGCATATATGGCAGTTGTTGAAAATGTACAACGCGAAGATCTTAGTGCAATTGAAGAAGCAAAAGCCTATGATCATATTTTGCGTCAATTCAATATGACACAAGCAGAACTTGCAAAACGTTTAGGAAAATCACAACCTGCGATTGCAAATAAATTACGTTTATTGCAACTAGATATCAATGTCCAAAATGCAGTAGAAAGTAAATTGATCAGTGAACGACATGCACGAAGTATGTTATCATTAGATGGAGAAAGCCAAAACGAAATCTTAGACCAAGTAATTAAGAATCGTTGGACGGTTTCACAAGTAGAAAGTGAAATTGCGAAAAAGAAAAAAGAGAAGAAACCGGTTGTCGCAAAAACCGTTAAAGGTGTATCAAGAAATGTACAAATTGGTATTAATACCATTAAAAGAGCAGTGGAAATGGTTGAAAAGAGTGGTATCTCGATTGACTATGCCCAATCTGAAGAGGAAGATTTCGTAACGATTACACTAAAAATTACGAAATAGAAAGGGGACTTATGGGAAAGATTATTGCAATATCTAACCAAAAAGGTGGTGTCGGGAAAACCACTACGGCGATAAATCTTGCTAGTGGACTTGGTTATTTAGGTAAGAAAGTACTACTTGTTGATTTTGATCCACAAGGAAATGCAACACAGGGTGTTGGTGCAAATAATGATGACAGCAAACTCAGTGTTTACAATTTGATCATGGAAGATTATGAAGTGGATCAAATGCGTAAGAAATTGGTAAATCCACCAATTGATTTAATTCCAGCAAATATCTCATTAGCTGGAGCGGATTTACAAATGGTGCAATACGAAACAGGTAAAGAAGAATTATTAAAAAATAAATTAGATAAAGTGAAAGATGAATACGATTTTATTATTATCGATTGTCCTCCTTCGCTAGGATTGTTGAATACCAATGCACTTACTGCTGCAGATAGCGTAATTATTCCCGTACAATGTGAATATTACGCACTAGAAGGATTGATGCAATTGTTACTAACGATTCGTTTGGTACAACAATTATTCAATCCAAATTTAGAAGTAGAAGGTGTTGTTCTTACAATGTTTGATGCAAGAACAAAACTATCATTGGAAGTCCAACAAGAAGTACGAAAACACTTCAAGGATAAAGTCTACAAAAGCTTTATACCAAGAAATGTGCGTCTTTCTGAATCACCTAGCCGTGGTATGTCAATTTTCGAATATGATGTACGTTGTGAGGGTGCAAAAGCATATGCTGGATTAGCAAGTGAAGTTGAGAAAGCAAATCGAAAAGGGGCAAAACATGAGTAAAGAAAACGGAAAAAAAGGTGGACTAGGAAAAGGTCTTCAAGATATTACTGGAGGTGCTGGATTTGAGGCAATCTTTGGAAAAGAAGTAGGTAAAGCTGTAGAAAATCTACAACAAGGAAATGTGGAAGGATATGAAGCTTCTTTGATTGAAGTAAAAAGTATTAAACCAAACCCATACCAACCACGTAAAGAATTTGATCAAAAAGCATTGGAAGAGTTAGCACAATCCATCGAAGTGCATGGAGTCTTTACCCCAATTCTGGTAAAGAAAAGTGTTACCGGTTATGAACTTGTTGCTGGTGAACGTCGTTTGCGTGCATCAAAAATTGCAAAATTAAAAGAAATTCCAGCGATTGTTGTCGACTTTGATGATAAGCAAATGATGGAGATTTCTTTACTTGAAAATATTCAACGTGAAGATTTAAATGTGATTGAAGAAGCGCAAGCAATGGCAAACTTGATCGAGAAACTTGGATACACACAAGAAGAACTTGCAAAACAAGTTGGAAAAAGTAGAGAGCACGTTACTAACATTTTACGTTTATTAAAACTACCTAAAGATATTCAAGGATATGTTGCTGATAATAAACTAACAATGGGACATGCACGTGCAATTCTTGCACTTGATTCACAAGATGATATGAAACTTGTAGCAAAACAAGCAATTAAAGATAAGATGAGCGTTCGTCAGGTAGAACGTTTAGTAAAAGAAATGAAATCACCATATGTCAACAAACGTAAAGAAGAAAGTAAAGCTTCAAATTACGATGGTGTTGTAAAAATGATGCAAGATCGCTTACAAACAAAAGTTGATATTGATGATCGTAAGATTACAATTCACTATGATGGTGTAAATGATTTAAACCGTGTCTTAGAAATATTAGATTTATTAGAGGAAGAATAGTCTTTCTCTTTTTTTATTTTCGTTTTCTCTTATTTGAGTTAGGAATATTCAATTGTTTTCGATATTTTGCAATTGTACGTCGTGAAACGTTAAGTTCCATCTCATCAAGTAAGACAACTAATTCATCATCGGTTAATGGTGCATTTGGATCTTCTTGCTCAATTAGTAATTTAATTGCTTTAATTAGTGCATCTTTACTCGTACCACCTTTCGTTTGTGATACGAAAAGATGTTTCAATGGAAGTACTTGTTCACCAAATTCGTAGTACTTATTAGAAAGCGTACGAGAAACAGTCGACTCATGAAATCCTGTCAAATCTGCAAGTTTTTTTAAGGAACAAGGTTGTAATTCATCATTATATAAGAAATGTGACTTTTGAATATGAAAAAGCGCATTGGCTAAAACCATTAACGTTTGATTTCGTTTACTAATTGCATCAATGTAGAAATATGCTTCTTGAAAATAACTCTTGAGTTCTTCGGTATATTCTTTATATTCATCAAGGACATATACATGACCAAGATCATTAGGAATGAGTTCGATCGTATGTTCATCTATTTCTACTTTAAATTCAGGAGTAATTACTTGCTGATTTGTAGTTGTATAATTTGAGCATGGATATGGATTGCATGTCTGAATTTGTTTTAAAAATAAATCGATATCATGTTTTGAATAAGAAGTATTCTTGATGATATTCGAATAATCTTTATTGGCAAGTTGTTTTGGGTATTCTTTTAATAAATTTGCTGCTTCATCATATCCTTTATGTTGTAATTGAATGCAAATGGAATCAATAGAATTACGAGCAGCTACACCAATAGGCTCAAAGGATTGAATAAGTGCTAGGTTTGCCATAAAAGTTGATGTATCGATTTGTAATGTGCGAACACAATCCTCGATGGAGTCACTCAAAAAACCATATTCATTTAGTGATTCAATGATGAAACTACAAACTTCTTCATCATAATACGCATTACTTGTGTGTAACTGTAAATAAAGTTCGTCACGTAATGAAACACCTGTAGAAGCTAACTCAAAAAATGAATCCTCATTGCTATAGTTTGGTGTAAAATCAAAAACTGGATTGTTTTGTGTAACCTCTTGTAACATTCGTAGAAGAGATGAACGATCCATGCTTAATGTATCAAGTGAATCCTTCATTTTTGTGGATAAGATCAGTTTTTGTTGGACTGTTTGCGAAGTTTTTAAAGTTTGTTTCATGGCACTTCCTTTCATTAATATTATAGCAAGATTCATGCCAAACTATGCTCTTGACAAAGCTATTTTTTACCAATAGTATGGGATACGAGAGGTGGCCTATGCGAGATAAAATACTAGAAGAAATTAAAGTTCATACCCAAAATAATGATTATGAGAGTAACTCTGTAGTTGAGATTTCAAAGAGACTACAAGTTTCAAGAAATGTAGTAGCTAGTGAAATTCGTCAGCTCTTTGCACAGGGAAAACTAATAAAAATAAATCAAAAACCAATTTTGTATGTAGTAAAAGAAATCTTTGAAGAAATCCACAATCAAAAAGTGGACACACTTGAAGTCGATTCATTACATGTGCTTACTTCAACAAACTCTGATGAAAAAAGAGACTTTGAAAAACTCATTGGATATGATGGAAGTCTTTCTGAATTAGTTAGTCAATGTAAAGGCACCATATCTTATCCACCTAATGGATTACCAATGATGTTATATGGACCAACAGGTACTGGAAAATCATACATTGCTCGATTGACTTATGAATATGCCAAACATAAAGGTTTACTAAGTAAAGAACAACGGTTTATCTCAGTAAACTGTAGTGAATACGCGAATAACCCTGAATTACTAACTGCAAACTTATTTGGACATGTAAAAGGAGCATTTACTGGTGCAGATAAGGATAATGAAGGTTTAATTGCATTGGCAGATGGAGGGATTTTGTTTTTAGATGAAGTACACAACTTATCTCCAGAATGTCAGGAAAAACTATTTCAGTTTATGGATTTAGCAGAGTATCACCGTGTTGGAGATAATGAGAACTGGTATGCATCAAATGTGAAATTAATATTTGCGACTACAGAAAAGCCTGAGGATGTGTTACTCAAAACATTATTGCGTCGAATTCCTATGACGATTACCGTTCCTTCATTAAAAGAACGTGGGCTCCATGAAAGAGTGGAACTTTTATATTCAATGTTCAAAACAGAACAAGATAAACTACAGAAAAAAATTCGAATAAGTGCTAAAGCATATAGTATATTCTTAGCATATGATTTTCCAGGAAATATTGGAGGACTTCGCGGATGTATTCAAACATGTTGTATCCAAGCGATGTTTAGTAATCAAGATGATGATGCAATTGTTATTCAATTGCATGATCTACCAAAAGACATACTAGAAAGTGAACAATTACAAAGCATAACGACAAACTTTGAAAATACTGGAGATACAATTGCTGTAGATGAATTAGATAGTTTTATTAAAGCAGAGAGTTATATTATTCAAATGCTACATAATGTGTTAACAACTTTTCAAACATATACAGAAAATGATGCAAACATTTCAGAAATGGATGTATCGATCAATCAAAATATCCATGAGTACTTTGATAAAATCTTGTATCATGCCACACTGTCAACAGATAAAGATTTCTACTATAAAGGAATTGAAAACATTTTTGATATGATACGAAATCGTTATGGTTTGAGTTTATCAAACAATGATATTTTGACATTAAACTGTTTTATTATGGATTATCGAAAGAATTATATCAGTGTTAGAAATTGGTCGTACAAGCAAGCAGAACAAATATCAGAATTACTAAGCTATTTAGAAAATCATAAATATTACGAAACTAATATTACAAAAGAAATCACAAACTATTTACATGCATATCTTGATTTAGATATTTTAGACATTGTAAAAATTGTGTTTATGTTTTATCTAAGTAATGTAACAAATCATAAAAGTGAAAAGAAACGTTTAGCTGTAATACTTGCTCATGGATTTTCTACGGCTAGTAGTATCGCAGAAGCAACAAATCAATTTCTTGATACCTATGTTTTTGATGCGATTGATATGCCAATCAACCAAGATGTGCAAACAATTATAAAAAAACTAAATGAATATTTAAATAGTATGGGTAAATTCGAAGAACTATTTCTTTTAGTAGATATGGGAAGTTTAGAAGACATTTACAAAGGAATACAAAACAAACAAGCCAATATTGGAATTATTAATAACATCAGCACAAAAACAGCGTTAGAAATTGGAAATGGTATTATTCAAAATCGTCCTATGGAAGATATTTTTGATGAAGTCATTCAATATTCAAAGACGCATTATCACATTGAGAAAAATCAATTAAAGAAAAATGTAATATTATGTTCATGTGCAAGTGGTATGGGTACAGCAGAAAAGCTACGACGTATTCTAAAAGATTCACTACCAGTAGATGTTCCTATTGAAGTTCAAACATATAATTACAATGAATTGGTAGAAAAAGGAATTCATAATAAAGTGTTCACAGATAATCATGTATTGTTTATAGTGGGAACACTCAATCCAAATATTGAAAATCTCCCATTTATTCCAATCGAGGAATTAATTATTACAGATAGCTTTGCTGTTTTAAATCATGAGTTACAATCCATCATGAGTGCAGAGCAATTAGATACTTTCAAAAAGAAGATTTTAAAGAATTTCTCATTAAGTAATATTATGAGTAGTTTAACTATCTTAAATCCAAATAAATTATTAGAACATGTCGCAGATGCACTTGATCGCCTACAAAATGCGTTGGATAAAACATTATCAAGTAGTACATGTTTTGGTTTGTATGTTCACATTAGTTGTTTGATTGAACGATTAGTTATGAACAAAGAAGTTGAAACGTATTTAGATGTCGATGAATTCACCAAAGAAAATCAAAACTTTATTAATTTAGTAAAGCAAACATTTAGAGAGGTTGAAGAATATTATGGGGTGGATATCTCGATTCCTGAAATCGGTTATATTTACGATTATATAAAAAATGATTAAAGTGTGTCAGTTTGGCACACTTTTTGCTTGTTAGTAAGTGACGGGTAAAGAACTGAAAATAATCGGTTTGGCACAGTTCTTGCTTGATAAGAATTGAAAGGAGTGGTTTCTTGAAAAAAGTAATTTTGGCTTCACATGGTGATCTATCAAAAGGGATGCTACATTCAGTTTCGATGATTGTTGGTGATTTAGCAAAACAAGTAGAAACGTATAGTTTATATCCAGGTGAGACACCAAATGATTACTATGAAAAATTAAAGTTGGAAATATCAACAAGTACAGATACATATGTAATTGTTTGTGATGTGAAAGGTGGTAGTGTTCACACAACCTTATCAAAACTGATGGAATTTGAAAATGTGACAATTTTATCAGGAATGAATATGAGTATGGTGTTGGATTTATTACTTAACCAAAAAGAAAAGTTAGAAACTAGTGACTATCTTGACCTTATTCAAAACGCAAAAAATGGTATGAGTGTAGTGAGTAAGGATTCTATAGAAGTACGAGAAGATGAAGAATTTTAGAAAGGAGGACTTATGATTCAATTACTTAGAGTCGATCATCGTTTATTACATGGTCAAGTTGCATTTTCATGGACATCAGCGGTTTCGGCAGACTGTATTCTAGTTGCTAATGATGATGTTGTTGTAAATGATTTACGTAAAACAACTATCAAACTAGCACAACCAAGTGGTGTAAAACTGGTTATGAAAAGCATGAAAGATGCAGTTGAAGCTATCAACAGTGGGGTAACTGATAAATACAAATTATTAGTTGTTGTTGAGTCAATTAAGGATGCAAAAATGCTTGTTGATCAATGCCCAAGTGTAAAAAGCGTAAACTTGGGTGGTACAAAAGCAACAAAAGAAACAAGACAGATCTCAAAAGCGATGAATGTTTCAACAGATGAAGAAAACATGATCAAAGAGATGGTTGATAAAGGTGTCGAAGTAGAAATACGTATGGTACCTACAGATAAAAAAGTAAAAGCTGAAAGTGTATTGTAGAGAGGAGAATTTATGGAAGCACTATTATTAGCGTTGGTAGCATTCATTGGAAAATGTGATTTAGCTACAGGAACAAATATGATCCAACGTCCCATCGTATTAGGTCCAATTGTTGGATTGATTCTTGGCGACTTGGAAATGGGGATAACAATTGGGGCAACTCTTGAATTAGCATTCTTAGGGTCTGTATCAGTTGGAGCATTTATTCCACCAAACGTTATTGTTGGAGGAGTATTAGGAACAGCATTTGCAATTGTAACAGGAAAAGGACCAGAAGTAGCCTTTACAATGGCATTTCCAATTGCATTATTAGCTTTAGCAATTGACAACGTGATTTTCTCACTTGTTCGTCCATTGATGGCAAAACTTGCAGACAACTATGCTGCAAAAGGAAATGGAAAAGCAGTATCTGTGATTCACATGTGTACAGGATTTATCACATGTACAGTATTAGCAATTATTACATTTTTAGGATTCTCATTAGGATCTGCGCAAATGGAAGCAATTGTAAATGCAATTCCAGAAGTAATTACAAACGGATTAACTATCGCAACCGGATTATTACCAGGAATTGGGTTTGCCATGTTATTACAAATGATTATGAATAAGAAAGTTATTCCACACTTCTTCTTAGGATTCTTATTATCAGCATACTTAGGAATCCCAGTAGTAGGTATTGCCTTGTTTGGAGTTATATTGATTTTCTTATCAATTAAATTTACAAAAGATGAAGCACAAGTACAGGAGGTAACAGTTGATGAAGACTTCTAATTCAATTACGAAAAAAGATTTACGTAAAATGTTCTGGAGATCACTTCCTATGGAATTCTCTTGGCATTATGAAAGACAAATGCACATGGGATTTGAATTCATGATTGAACCTGCATTACGTAAGATTTATCAAGGACAACCAGAAAAATACAAAGATGCATTAACAAGAAACTTAGAGTTCTTCAACTGTACACCGCATATTGCTCCATTTATTGGTGGTATCACAATTGCGATGGAAGAAATGAATGCCCAACAAGAAGATTTCGATACTGCTTCAATTAATGCAGTAAAAGCTGCACTTATGGGTCCATTAAGTGGAATTGGTGACTCTATTATGTTAGGTACACTTCGTGTATTAGCTGTAGGTGTTGGTACTTCATTAGCAGTACAAGGAAATATCTTAGGTCCAATTTTATTCTTATTAATCTTTAATATACCTGCATTCATCCTACGCTATGTATGTTCTTTGAAGGGGTACGAACTTGGAGTTAATTATTTAGAAAAAATTCAACAATCTGGATTGATGAGCAAATTTATGTTAGCTGCATCAATGCTAGGGGTTATGGTCATTGGTGGAATGACAAATGAGTTAGTGAGTGTAACTACACCATTAACAATTGGTGGTGGAGAGAATGCTCCATTACTACAAGATGTAATAAATGGAATTATGCCTGGATTATTACCACTTTGCGCTACAGGAATTTACTATTATTTCTTAAAGAAAAAAGTAAATGTCATTCTATTAATTGTAATTACTGCAATTTTTGGAATCGTATGTGCACAATTTGGAATTTTAGGATAAACACGTCAAACTAGGAGGAGAAAAGAAAATGATGTTGAAGTTTAACGAAGAAGAATACAGAAAGAATTTAACAAAGCAAATTGAATATATTGCTGAAGGAAAGAAAATCGCTGATGAAATTGCGAAAGAAGGATATAAAAATATATTCTTTGTAGCTGTTGGTGGGACAATCGCGATGATGATGCACTTTGCAGAAATTGCAAAGGAATACTCATCAGTACCTGTGTATACTGCACAAGCTGGGGAACTTGTTTTAGCTGGACATAAACAATTAACGAAAGACTCAATTGTTATTATGGGTTCAAAATCAGGAGATACTAAAGAAACAGTAGCCGCTGCAAAATGGTGTAACGAAAGAGGAATCCGTGTTGCATCAATGGTTATTGATCCAACATCTCCATTAGGAAAAGAAAGTAAATGGTGTATTCCTTTAGCAACATTCTTCGGAGTTGAATATGAATACTTGAATATTATGGGTGTGTTCTATGGGCTTCTTGCTAACCAAGGAGATTTTCCTAAATTCGATACATTCTACCAACAAATTCAAGATAAATTGGTTGATGGATTGGTAAATGTACAAAAGAATTTTGATGATCGTGCAAATGCGATTGCGAAAAAATACTGGAACACTGACTACCAAATGTGGTTAGGTGGTGGTGAACTTTGGGGTGAAGTTTACTTATACTCAATGTGTATTTTAGAAGAAATGCAATGGATGCGCACAAAATCAGTAACTACTGCAGAGTTCTTCCACGGAACAATTGAACTTGTAGAAAAAGATGTATGTGTATTCCTAGTTAAGGGTGTAGGAAAATATCGTCCAATCGATGACCGTGCAGAAGCATTCTTAAGTAAATATACAGATGAATTAAATGTAATCGATGTAGCTGAATACATGGTTCCAGGTTTTGATAAAGAATTTGAAGCATTAATCTCACCAATCGTTTCTACTGCATTATTAAATGGACGTTTATCTAAATACTTAGAACACTATTCAGGGCATGATTTAAACACTAGACGTTACTACCGTCAATTTGAATATTAATCCATATGAAAATAGAAGCAGTCATTTTTGATATGGATGGTGTACTTGTTGATACAGAACCATTTTACATGTATCGAGTGAAACAGTTTCTTGACTCGCATCGTATTAAAGTTTCAATGAAAGATGTGTATCGACTAGCCGGATCTAGCCAAAAAGAGACTTTTGAAATCATGCAAAGTTGGTGGCCGACCTCAATTTCTATCCAGGAATTAAAAAGTATGTACCAACAAGCAACACAACTAGTTCGTGTACAAGATATATATCCGTATATCCTGCAACCATATACAAAAATTATATTAAGGCAATTGTCTGAAAAAGGAATTCCTTTGGCAATTGCCTCTGCTTCCAATAAAGTACTGATTGATTCCATGTGTACATCATGTGGAATTGATTCGTACTTTTCTTTTAAACAAAGTGGAGAGGACTTGCAAAGAAGCAAACCATATCCGGATATTTATTTGGAAGTAGCAAAACAATTACAGGTAAATCCAAAGAACTGTATTGTTGTTGAAGATTCTACTTATGGAATACGAGCAGCAAAGGATGCAGGAATGTATGTCATCGCAAAGGAAGATAAACGATTTCATTATGATCAATCACCAGCAGATATATGCGGAAGTGATTTATTCGAAATATATACGATCATTAAAAACAAACTAAACGAGGTAAAATAATATGAAGTATGCATTAATGAATACACATCATCGATTTTATACACTTGATTCTTTTTTTAAGCATGCGCATGAAAATGGTGCAAAATATGTAGAACTATGGCTAGGACCCATGCATTTTTATGTGGATTATAATGGGTATGAAGATATACAACGATTACAAGATTTACAAAGAATATATGATGTGCAAATTATTGGAATATGTCCAGAACAAACCAATCCAAAACCAAATAATGTTGCAACAGGAAATGAAGATGCGAAAAAGCGAGTATTTTCATACTTTAAAAATGCAATTGATTTAGCTAAAGCGGTAAATGCAGGTTTTGTTGTCGTGACACCAGGATGGGCATATTATGATGAATCTATTGAAGAAGCAAGAAAACGAAGTGCAAGTATGCTACATAAATTAGCTGACTATGCAAAACAGCAAGGTATCTTTTTAGCAATAGAAGCCTTACAAAATCGTGAATCTAGAATTGCAAATAGCGCATCTGAATTAGCTGAGTTTCTTTCACTAGTGAATCACGATAATGTAAAAGTATGCTTGGATATCGGAGCTATGGTAGCAGCTAAAGATAGTGTAGATACATATTTTAAAGTGTTTAACAATCGAATACAACATTGTCATTTCGTGGATGGAAAACCGACAGGACATATGGCACTAGGTACTGGAGAACTAGACTTACAAACGATGTTTGCTCAGTTTTACAAGCATCATTATGGGGGATTCTATTCTTTTGAAACTGTAGATCGTACAACGTATGCGAATCCTGCGCAAGCAGACGCACAATCCATCGCATACTTTGAAGTATTGAAACAAAAGAAGGGAGTTTCATATGATAGGTAGAAGATTAGACTATATATGGAATCGTAAAATATCTTATGAAGAGTACTTACAAAATGCAGTTGATTATCATATGCGTTGTATTTTTGCATATCCAGATCAACTCGATTTTGCTAGCAAGGTATTAGCTGGTAGCGATGTAAGGATTGCATGTGCAATCGATTTTCCTGATGGAATAATGAAGCTTGACAAGAAAGTAGAAGCATTTCAAAAACTCATTGACTTAGGTTACTATGAAATTGATTATGTACTAAATCAAGAGAATATAGAGAACAAGGATTATGAGCAAATTGAATTAGAAATGCAAACCATTGCTGATTTGTGTAGAAAACATCATGTTGTGGATAAAGCAATTGTGGAAATGTGTAAGTTAGATGATCTAGCAAAGGAAGAAGTGTGTAGAATTGCTGCAAGAGTAAAGCCTGCTTTTCTTAAAACTTCAACTGGGAAAAGTTTCGGTGGTGCGACAATTGATGATGTGAAACTCATGCGTAAGATTTTACCAGAATGTGTGAAAATAAAAGCATCTGGTGGCATTCATAGTCTTACACAAGCAAATGAATTTATACAAGCAGGTGCGGATGTAATGGGGGCTACAAAAGCACTAGAAATTGCACAAGAAGAATAATAGTTATTGATATGCGGTAAATAAGCTGCATATCTTTTTTTTATACAGTTTATGCTATACTTTTTATATGGCAAAGGTTAGAAGACGATTCTTAGTAGGACTCATTGTGTTGTTAGTTGTAGCATGTGCGCTTTTTTTAGTGTGGCGATTTGAATCGCGAAGTTATCGAAAAGCCTTTGATATAGATACTTCAGTACATACTCCAGATACCTTGCGTGTTGCGAGTTACAATATTAAACTACTTGATGAAGGAAAGGGACTATCAAATATTACTGAGGAATTAAAAGATATGGATATTGATATTCTATGTCTTCAAGAAGTGGATCAAAATGCACTGCGTTCTGGTAATTTTGATCAAGTTGAAGCAATTGCAAATGCACTAGACTTTCCATATTATCATTTCTATAAAACGATGTTTGTATTTCCTGGTCACTACGGCTTAGCGATTTTGAGTAAATATCCAATCAAAGAAGTTATTTCTCGAGAAATACCACAAGAGATATTTACTGAACCTAGAATACTAGCCGAAGCAATTATTCAATTAGATGATAAGGAAATTCACGTGTACAACACGCACTTTACGTGGAATCAACAACGAGTACAAATGAAGGAAGTCAACTTCGTTCATGACAATCTTGCCAAAGAGAATATTATACTAATGGGTGATTTCAATTCCTTTTGGAATGAAAAGCAAGAACAATATCTAGGCTTACAACAACTCAATAATGAAGAGAATCGTCTGATTACGTTTATGGGGTTTGCAAGTCCAGATAATATATTTATTGACGATGCATTTGAAGTGATATCTATGCAAATGCAAGCAACAACGTTTTCTGACCATGCGATGGTCTATGCAGATTTGAAAGTGAAATAAAAGACGAAACTAGTAGGTCCTGAATAAACTGTTAGTTTCGTCTTTTTTAGTACGATTTGTTAATCTTTTGATGTATATGTATCAGTATTGATGTCGAGTTGCATTTCCATGCGTGTACCAACACAAATAGATTCGCAAACTGCAATTAATCCAGATTCATCCGAAATAGATTCATTAACAACAAATAAACTATCGTTTGTTGTTAATTCCAATAACTCCATTTCTCGATTGTTAGCGTGATATACTCTTGTTCGCTGTCTTTGTATAAGTGATTTTGGTTTCTTTCCCTTAAAAAGTTTTGGATATTTTCTATGTATTTTCTGATCAACTAAAATACAAGTGATGGCGATTGGAACTTTGTTCATACATTCGATAAATGAATATATTTGAATATCTTCAAAACCACAATTTTGATACTCCTGATCAATGATTTTCGAAGAGATGTTAGAAGCATTGATTTCTATTTGTTCATAGTTTTCAATGTCTAGTAAATCGTCATCATAAGGGAAGAACAGTGACTCAGCTCTTCTACGAATTCTTGGGAAAGATACGAAATATCCGTTGTTTGGAATATTAAAAATAATTCCATCATCAATTAGTTTTTGTAGTCCCTTTCTAAGAGTTACACGTGTCATTCCATATAGTTGAGACAATTCTCGTTCTGATGGAATTTTATCTCCTGGCTGTAGTTTGTTTTCAAATATAAATTTCTCAATACTTTCCGCAACGTGATAACTCAGTAAATTAATTATTCTGGGCATAGATTGTTACCTCGTTTTCTCTAAAAAGTGAGTCTGTATAGAATCCACTAAAATCGGATACGACAAATACTTTTGTATGCTCAACAACATTTTTAGTATCTGCATGTGATGTAAGTTGAATGTAAATCACTCCATCTCCATCGTTAAGATTCAGAAGTTTTGCTTCATTATTTCTTACTCGTGCTGTAGTAATTGTATGACTAATTACATCTATCTTAATCGAGTGAGATGAAAGAATGTCATACAAAGAGAAAATTTGAAAATCAATGGAATCGATATTAGGAATTAAATCAAAAGGAATATAGGTGTCCTCAATAGAAATCGAGCGATTGTTTCCCTTTCTCAAACGCATAATTCGAAAAAGTTTATCTGTTTCTTTAATTCCAAAAATTTGTGCATGTTTAAAACCAGCTTCACACACCTCTGATGCAACAATTATGGTTTCAGGTGTGAATCCAGCATCAGTAAGTAATTCTGTCATCCCTTTGAAGTGTATACTAAGGTCTTCGTGTGTATTCTTTATTACAAAAGTTCCTCTACCAGGGGACCTTTTTAGGTAATTTTCATTAATTAATAATTCGAGAGCTTTCCTTACTGTTTCCCTACTCAGTTGATACAAATCTGATAACTCTCTTTCTGATGGAATCATACTTCCGAAAATGTATTTTCCATCGTGAATATCATCTTTGAGCATTTGTGCTAATTGCTCACTTTTATTAAGCTTTCTCATGTAATCTCCTCATACCTTTTACTGCTTTATTATACCATACAATTATTAAGTGGTATAATAAAAATACAAAATGGTATGTTTTTTTGTTGACATGTCGTCTGCTATGGTGGTATATTAAAAATGCAAGGTGGTATGTTTAGGTAGTGCACATCATCATACTACTGGATAAAATGTAATTGGCCATTACATGAAATTGCATATCAAGATCAATAGGAGGAAATCAAATGTACGGATTTGAAAATGAGAGATTTTTAAGTGTTATGAATGGGGCGGCAAATAACATTGCTCGTATTAATGAAGTTGTAGATGAATTATGTAAAGAAGGGTATGAAAACCTGTTTCTATTAGGTACAGGAGGAACTTATGCAATTATTAGTCCACTTGCATATTTACTAAAAACTAACTCTAAGATTACGTTTTATCACGATATAGCTGCTGAAACAGTAAAAGCAAAACCAAAAAGTTTAGGAAAAGGTTCAATCGTAATTACTGCTTCATTAACAGGAACTACATCAGAAACAATCGAAGTTGTTGAGTATGCAAAAAGTGTTGGAGCTAAAACAGTTGTTTTTGTTGGTGATGCAAAATCTCCATTAGGACAAGCAGCAGACTATGCTATAGAAAATGATGCTGAAAACGATAACTTAGTTGAAGAGTTACATTTACAATTCTTTGCTTTAGGTGCAAGATTTATGAAAAACAATAATGAATTCCCAGAATATGAAGAGTTCATTAGTACTTTAAAAATTATGCCTGAAGTATTACTTAAAGTCCGTGAGGAAAACGATGAAAGAGCAGAGATGTTTGCAAAAAAACACAAAGATACAAAGTTCCACATGTTTGTTGGAGCTGGAAATACTTGGGGGGAAACATACTGTTTCGCAATGTGTGTATTAGAAGAAATGCAATGGATTGCTACTAAGTCAATTCATGCAGCAGAATTCTTCCATGGAACGATTGAAATGACAGAAAAAGATATGAGTTTTGTTTTAATTAAGGGAGAAGATGAAACAAGACCATTAGTAGATCGCGTTGAAAACTTTGTAAATAGATACAGTGACGTAGTTCAAGTGTTTGACACAAAAGACTATGCACTTGAAGGTGTGAGTGAAGCAATGCGAAAATATGTGTCTCCAATGGTAACTGCTACACAATTAGAACGTGTAAGTGCACATTTAGAAAAAGAACGTGGACACTCTCTTGAAATCAGAAGATATTACCGTACAGTTGAATACTAAGATATTATGAGAAAAATTGTAGTAGCAACGCATGCATCTTTTGCTAAAGGTATAAAAGAGTCTGTGGAGTTTATTATTGGTAAGCAAGAGATGTTGCAAGATATGTGTGCATATGTAACACAAGATTTTGACATCGAGAAAGAAATATCAAGTATACTTGATGAATTAGGTGATGATGACACTTTAGTCGTATTGGTAGACTTATTTGGAGGAAGTGTATCAAACGCTTTTGCTGCTCGCATACAAGATGAAAGAGTACATGTAGTAACAGGAGTAAACTTTCCACTATTGTTAGATCTTTTATTAAATCAAGATGATGATGTGGAAAGTGTAATTCAAAGAGCCGTGCAAAGCGGTAAAGATGGGATTTTATACGTTAATCAGGTTTTGAACGAACAAATGGAAGAAGAGGATGAATTAGATGATTAAAATTATGAGATTGGATGAACGATTCATCCACGGACAAGTTGCATTTTCATGGACAAATAATTTGGGGGCGGATTGTATCTACATTGCTAATGATGAAGTCGCAAATGATAAATTGCGTCAAACTTCATTAAAATTAGCTGCACCTGCTGGTGTGAAATTCTTTGCTCGTACAATAGAAGAAAGTAAAAGAATTCTAAATGGAGATAAGATAAAAAAGTATAAGGTATTTGTCATTGTGAATAATACAGCTGATGCATTAGAGTTAGCTAAATCAGTTGAAGAAATTAGACACTTAAATCTTGGAAACATGAAAAAAACAGATAGTAGAAGAGTGATTACAAACTCAATTGCTGTCGATGAAACTGATGTCGAAAATATTAAGGAATTAGTAAATTTAGGGGTAGAAGTGGAATGTAGAGCAATTCCAACAGATAAAAGAGTTCAAGCCTTAGATATATTATAAGGAGGAAATATAATGATTGAATCATTATTATTAGCAGTAATTGCCTTTTTAGCGGCAATTGATGAATATACATTTGGTGCCTCAATGATGGGGCGACCATTATTTACAAGTATGTTTGTAGGTTTAGTATTAGGTGACTTACAAGCAGGGGTAACAATTGGTGCAACACTAGAATTAATGTTTATGGGTTCTATTATGGTTGGTAGTGCAACCCCACCAGAAGTTTATGCATCAAGTGTTTTAGGAACAGCTATTGCAATTCAAACAAATCAAGGTGTAGGAACTGCGGTTGCATTAGCGTTGCCACTATCAATCTTTCTTCAAATGTGGAGAAACTTCTGTTATGCAGTACCAGCAAGTTATGCAGGTAAAATGATCGAAACTGCAATTGATAACAGAAACTTTAATAAAGCAAAACTTATTCACCTTACGACGATGCCAATTGTTGTAGGTATACCATCTGCATTATTAGTATTCTTTGCGACATATTTTGGTACAGATGCAATCAATAGTGCAATAAATATGATCCCAGAAGTTGTATTAAATGGATTTGATGTTGCTGCAGGAGTTCTATCTTGTGTTGGGCTTGCATTATTAATTAAGATGATGGCAAATAAAAAATTGATGCCTTATTTATTCATTGGATTTATCGCTGTAATGTACTTAGGTATGGATGTTATTGGAGTAGCGGTAGCAGGATTATGTTTTGCATTGTTGGCAGTAAACCAAATGCAAATAGCTGAAGAGGAGGAACTATAATGGAAGGAAACAAACAACCACTTATCGGAAAAAAAGAAATTAACAGTATGTTCTGGCGTTCTTTCTTTATGCAATCTTCTTGGTCATTTGATAAAATGATGGCATATGGACAAATGTATGCAATTGAAAAGTCTTTAAGAAAAATTTATCCAAATGACGATGATTATTATGCTGCATTAAAAAGACATTGTGAAACATACAATGTAACACCACATATTTCACCATTTATCATGGGGATCAGTGTTGCAATGGAAGAAGAAAATGCAAAATCAGAATCATTTGATGTATCTTCAATCAATAAAATTGAAGTAGGGTTAATGGGTCCATTATCAGGAATTGGGGATTCATTTTTCTGGGGTACATTCCGTGTAATTGCTGCGGGTATTGGTATCGGTTTTGCACAAGAAGGAAATGTCCTTGGTTGTATTTTATATTTTGTATTGTATACAGCTATTCACTTTATTGTTAAATGGTTATCAGCAAAATATGGATATAAGATTGGTACAAAGTTATTAGATGATAGTGAAGAAAGTCACATGATGGATAAATTATCATATGGAGCTTCTATTCTTGGGTTAACTGTTATTGGAGCAATGATTGGCACAATGGTAACTTTATCTACTTCACTAACGATGAACTTTGGTGGTACGGAAACAACTTTACAAAGTATTTTTGATCAAATATTCCCTGGTATCTTACCACTTGGAGCAACATTTATCTGTGTTTGGTTATTCAATAAGAACGTAAAAACTATTTACATTATTATTGGTATCTTCGTGTTATGTATTTTAGGATCGATGTGTGGAATCTTCTAAACGATTAATTGCATTTGACCTAGATGGAACTTTAAATAAAACTGAGGTTTATGCATTGGATGCATATCGAAATACACTTAAAGAATTGGGTGTTGGTCCATTCAGTGACGAGGAAATTCTTGATCGTTTTGGAGCAACGCATGAGGAAGATATAAAATATTTCCTTGGAAATGATGTTACTGAAAATCAAGCAAAGAAATACTCAATTACGCTTGATAGATATTGGCAAGAAGCGCAAAGTAATAAATGTGAGTCATATCCAATGGTTGCTAGTACACTGCAATCGCTTAAGGAGAATGGCTATTATCTATGCATTTGCTCTAATGCTCCATATGATGAAATTGTTGGAACATTAAAGCGACTTGATTTGTTTGACTATTTTGATGATATACAAGGACTTACTCCTGAATGTGATAAAGTGTATAGCTTACGGGAGTTAGTAAAAAAGCACGAACCTCGTTCGCTTACAATGGTAGGTGACAGATACTATGACTATTTGGCTGCAAAAGAAAATCAGGCAACATTCATCGGATGTGCATATGGTTATGGAAAAGATGAAGAACTGAAACATGCAGATTATGTTATTCATAGTATTCAAGAAATTGAAAGTATAATGAAAGTCATATGCTAAGGCATGTGGCTTTTCATTAAGGAAGGAAGGTCATGGAATTTATAGGTAAAATTGTAATTTACATTATTATGTTTTGTGCTTTTCTAGGTGCAATTTCCTCACTACGTAAGGATGAAAATCTACTTGGATTAGAGTTTGTTAAGGGAATTGAATCAATTGGAACCATTTTTTTATCAGTTGGAGGAGTAATGGCATCTATTCCTATATTAACAAAGTTGATAACATCCATAATTTCTCCATTGTATCAAATGGTTGGTGCAGATTCTGCAATGGCAGCAACGACATTTCTTGCTGTTGATATGGGAGGTTATCAACTTGCTGATGTGCTTTCAGATACAAGAGAATCATGGATTATGGCAATGGTCGCAGGATATATGGCAGGTGCAACGATCGTATTTACCATTCCGGTAGCATTGCGAATTTTAAAAAAAGAAGACCATAAATTTCTTGCATATGGCGTATTAGCTGGATTTGTTTCTATTCCGATTGGTGTCCTTGTATCATCACTTAGTATGGTTATTACCAATCCGTTAATACGTGATGTTGTAAGTACATCATCTTCCTTAAATTATCAACTTCAACTAAGTATAGTAGTCATGATTCGTAATTTATTACCTTTGTTGGTAGTGTGTGCAATCATCGTAGTTGGTTTAATAAAGGTTCCAAATACAATGATTCAAGGATTTCAAATGTTTGGAAATATGTTTAATGCAATCATGCGTATGATATTTGTTATTTGTGTTATTGAACATTTTACATCCATTTTTTCGAACATTTGCATATGGTTAGATATCCCTTGGCTTTTAGATCCAATGATTGCTGATACAAGCAATATAAATCGTGCGTTAGAAAATGCAGGATATATAGGTATTATGCTATGTGGTACTTTTCCAATGATGTATTTAATAAAGAAGTACTTTATTAAGCATATAATTAAAGTTGGTGATGCATTTGGGTTAAGTGATAAGCTTATGGTAGGTTTGATTGGTTGTTGTGCAAATGTGCTAGCATCGTTGGTTCTAGTTGAGGATTTAGATGATGAAGATAAGGTAATAGTATTAGCGTTTTCAGTATGTGGGTCATTCTTGTTAGGTGATCACCTTGCCTTCACAACTAACTATCAACCTAGTTTAGTAATGTACATTATATTAGGTAAACTTGTAGCAGGAATATGTGCAATTATTATTGCAAAAAAAGCAATTATTCCAATAATGAAAAAAGAGATAATGTAGATAAAGAAAAGCGGTAAGTTGATTTACCGCTTTGTTAGTATTTCACTTTTAATATAAGAAACAGTTTCATCTAATCCGTTTTCACTTAAGTATACAAGTAAGTGTCGAATGAGTTTGTCTGTTTCAGGGTGGATAATTAAATATCCATTTCCATTGTCATAATAATCTAGTGCACTACTATCTGTGTATGCATCTTTTTGATATATCTTTGAGGCAACAACACGATCACAAAACATTTCAACAACATACTTGGTAGGCATCTGAATCGGCTTGATTCCACCAACTGCATTATCTAGCCAGTATTCCCAGTGATGCTTATTTCTACCTTTGTGGTGAAGCCATCCTAAAGAATATCCTTTGTCTTCTTTTTCTGCATCAATCGGACTTCGATTTCCTTGGAAATATTTTACTCCAGAACTAAATTCGATCCATGAATACTTAGATAAATCATGTAATAGTCCTTGCTTGTATATTCCACATCGAAAGCATAATGCAGTAACTTTAATCTTGTGTTTATTAATGGTAGTTAAATGTCCCCAATATTTTTGCCATAAATTCATATGATTATCATAGCATAAATCTAATCCAAGTTTTCTAGCAACTTAAAAGAATCATGTGAAATGATGAAAAGAAGATGAAGTTTTAGTTAAATTGGTTTATGATGAATACAGAAGAGGTGAACCTAATGAAATATTTAGAATTACAAAATGGAATGAAAGTAAGTCAACTAGCCTTCGGTT
The DNA here is from genome assembly GCF_004365815.1 of Breznakia blatticola. GTDB lineage: Bacteria > Bacillota_I > Bacilli_A > Erysipelotrichales > Erysipelotrichaceae > Breznakia > Breznakia blatticola. The sequence continues at coordinate 29,178 of NZ_SODD01000003.1, read as the reverse complement.
GTATGCGTATTAGTGATATGAGTGTAACTGACTTTACAGAACTTGTAAAAGAAGCACTTAAAGAAGGCGTAAATTTCTTTGACCATGCAGATATTTATGGTGGTGGAAAAAGTGAAAAACTATTTGGAGAAGTACTAAAACAAAACCCTGAACTACGTAAAGAGATGATCATTCAATCAAAATGTGGAATTCGCCGTGGTGAACATGTGGGATATTTTGATTTTAGTAAAGAACACATCATCAATAGCGTAAATCAAAGTATTGAACGAATGAACTGTGAATACTTAGATGTATTGGTTTTACATAGACCGGATACATTAGCTGATCCAAAAGAAATTGCTGAAGCATTTGATGAACTTGAAGCAAGTGGAAAAGTAAAAGCATTTGGTGTGAGTAATATGAATCCAATGCAAATGGAATTACTACAAAAAGCATGTAAACAAAAATTGATGTTCAATCAATTACAATTAAGTCCTGTTCATTCACTAATGATGACACAAGGTCTATTTACAAATATGAAAGAAAGTCAAAGTATTGATCATGATGGAAGCATTCTTGATTACTGTCGTTTACATGATGTTACAATTCAACCATGGAGTATTATGCAAGCAAGTTGGGAAGAAGGAACTTTCCTAAATAACCTAGACTATCAAAAGTTGAATGATACATTAGATATGTATGCAAAGAAATACGATGTTAGTAAAAGTGCAGTTGTTATTGCTTGGTTCTTACGCCACCCAGCAAACTTCCAACCAATCTTTGGAACAACAAGTGTGAATCACCTTCGTGAGATGTGTGCAGGATGTAATGTTGAACTAAGTAGAGAAGAATGGTATCACATTTACATTGATGCAATTGGACACGCATTACCATAAAGAAATAATGAACACATGGATGTAAAAATCTATGTGTTTTTTTAATGTGTTTTGTGTAAATTAAATGACTTTTATTTATATGATGCAAAACAATCATGATATAATTTGTGTGTGTTTTATAAGGAGGATTTTCAAATGTTAAAAATAACACAAAGAGGGTTAACGAAACTCGTTGCCTTATTTGCGGTTGTTTTCGTTGCATGTACAGCAATGTTTTCAACGAACGCAATGGCAAATGCCAATGAAACTGCAAACACATACGTGAATGCAGAAAGTGATGTTACAGTAAACGCCAAGGTAGATCCAGGTACTGATGATACATATACAGTAACTGGTACGTTTAAAGCGATACCTAAAGAGTTAACAGTAACAAATCAAAAAGATGTAGATGTAGTGTTTGTGCTTGATTCATCTGGAAGTATGGGATTTGGTATGGACGGTGCCAATACCATTGCAGGAAAAGATGAAAAAACAAGAAATGAAGTAGTAGTTGAAAATACAAAGAAACTCGCTGAAGCAATTATGAACAGTAATGCAAATAATCGTGTGGCTGCAGTAGACTTTGATTCAACAGCGAAAACACTTACGACTTTCACTTCAGATTTAACAACTTTCAACAATGCAGTTGATAGACTAGATAAAACTGGTGGAACATATCTTGGAAGTGGGATTAAAGAGGCTGAAAAATTAATCAGTGAAGACACGAATACGGAAGATCGAGTAAAAGTTATTATTGCGATTACTGATGGTCAAGATGACCCATCTTCAAATGCAAGTTTAACTCTGTCTCATTTTAAAAGTTTGAAGGATACAACAACTATCTATCGCCTAATTGGAATGGGATTCTCAGAAGACAAGAATAAAGAAGGTGCAGATGCACTAAACAATTTATCAGCTTCGGTTGGAGCAAACGTGAATGCTCAAACATACATTATTCCATTGGAAGAAGATATATTAGAAGATGTGCTTAATAGTATTCATACTGAGGTTTCAAAAGCGATGATTGATATGGTGAATGTAGATGTAACACTTCCAGAAAGCTATGATTTTGTGGCTGATTCACTAGAAATCACAGAAGAAAACGGAGCAGACATCCAAGGTGGTAGTGCTGGTTATATACATGACTTTATGTTTGGGGTAAGTAGTCCAACTACTGGAACGTATACATATTCATACAAAGTGAAAATTAACCAAGCAGAAGCTGCTAAGTTAACACAAAAAGAGTTTAAGACAACAACCATTCAACAAAAAGTAACTTTTAATTACACATATGGTGAAGAAAAAGGTACAGTAGCAATTGATGAAGCAGTTGATTTAACAACACATAAAGTAAGTGTTAGCTCATGTGAAAACTCTGCAATTGAAAATACATATAAAACTACTGAGTATTATGTAGGAAACGGTGCAAGTCATACGGCTACATGGGCACCTAAAGATGCAAACGCAAAATTAGAACAAGTTGTAGTGACTACATATCCAATGAATAAAGATGCTGTTGTTAGTGCAGTTGATCTTACTACATTATCAGGAAATGCATATGCACTTACAGATATTATGGATTGTACAAATATCTATGTAGGATATGAAAAATCAGCGCCTAGTATTGCACCAGATGTAAAAGATACACCAAAGGATGAACCAAAGAAACTTCCAAGTGTAGCTACTGGTCAAAACTCAACAGGACTTGTTGTTATGTTAGTGACTTTAGCAGGAGCTAGTTTATATTTAGCATATAGACTAAACCGTTACCGTAAGTCATTATAGGAATAGATACATATAGAAATCAGTTGTTTAGGCAATTGGTTTCTTTTTTCTATGCACAAAACAGGAAATATGGTGTAATGTAAGTACATACTTGAGGGGATACTATGGATATAACAATACGAGAAATGAAACAATCAGACTGGAAGCAAGTGGCTTCAATTTACAAGCAAGGAATTGAGACAAATCTTGCAACATTTCAAACAGAAATACCAACATATGACGCATGGGATAAGTCACATCTAAAGCAGCTAAGATATGTTGCATGTATTCAAGACAAGGTTGTTGGTTGGGTTGCACTAAGTTCAACATCGTCAAGAGAAGTATATAAAGGTGTTTGCGAGATCAGTGTTTATATTGATCGTTCGTATGCAGGATGTCATATTGCGTCTAACTTGTATGAACAAATGATTCCCGCATCTGAAAAACAGGGGATTTGGACATTACAAGCTGGAATTATGGAAGAAAACATCGCAAGCATTAAGCTACACGAAAAACATGGATTTCGAAATGTTGGTTATCGTGAACGCATAGGAAAAGATATTCTTGGTATATGGAGAAACACCATATTGATGGAACGTAGAAGTGCATGTATAAAGTAAAACAAAAATAAAACGCCAACTCTCAAGCAATATGAGAACTGGCGTTTTATAATATTCTATTGTTTGTTTTTACGGTTGGCTAGAATTCCTTTTACAATAAGTACAATTGCAACAACATCAATAACTAATGTAATTGAACCTAATGCAATTTTATCTGATTGTACATCTGATTTTAATGCAACTCGTAAGATAATATCAAGTACCAATAGCGCAACTCCAAAAAGAATCATTTTCGTATTTTTATTCATGTGATTTCCCCCTTTGCACGCGTTTTAGTATATCATAATGTGCAATATAAAATACATAATTTTTGATAGACAAAAAAAGAAACCATGACAATGCATGATTTCTAGCGTTTATTTTTGAAGATCTGCAGCAACTTTTCTAGCTACATATACACCACTAGCACTTGCGTGACTTAATGAGTGTGTAACTCCACTACAATCACCAATAACATAAAGTCCTTTATGTTTTGTTTCTAGTTGGTTATCAACATCTACTTGTAAGTTATAGAATTTAACTTCAACTCCATATAGTAAAGTGTCATCACTTGCTGTTCCTGGAGCAATTTTATCTAATGCATATAGCATTTCAATAATATCATCAAGTTGACGTTTTGGTATGACAAGACTTAAATCACCAGGTGTTGCATTTAGTGTTGGTGTCACAAATCCATCATCAATTCTTGATTGTGTTGAACGTTGTCCACGAATCAAATCACCAAAACGTTGGACAAGAACTCCTCCAGATAACATGTTTGATAAACGTGCAATACTTTCTCCATATTCATTAGAATCTTTAAATGGTTCCGTGAACTTGTTAGAAACAAGTAAAGCAAAGTTCGTGTTTTCTGAGAAACATCCTTTGTCTTCGTATGAGTGTCCGTTTACAGTAATAACACCATTTGTATTTTCATTTACAACAATTCCGCGTGGGTTCATACAGAATGTACGAACTTTATCTTGGAATTTTTCTGTACGATAAATAATTTTACTTTCGTATACTTCATCTGTGATATCTTCAAATACAGCAGCAGGTAGTTCTACACGAACCCCAATATCTACACGGTTACTACGTGTTTCAATATTTAAGTTATCGCAAATCGATTGCATCCATTTTGAACCTGAACGACCCGTTGAAATGATACAAGTATCACATTCGTATACCGTTTCACCAACATATACTTTATAATCATGGTCACTTACTTTCTCAATTTTTGTTACTGAGGAATGGAATTTCCAATCAATTGTATCTTCTAATTCTTTGTATAGGTTTTCTAGAATGATGTAGTTTAAGTCTGTTCCTAAGTGACGAACTTGTGCATCAAGTAAATGCAATTCGTGTTGCAAACAGCGCTTTTTCAATTCAGAATTTGCAGTAGAGAATTTACGAGCACTTGCTCCACCGTATTCCATATTAATATCATCTACATAATTCATTAGATCAAGTGCTTCTTGTTTTCCAACGTATTCGTGTAAGTTTCCACCAAATTCGTTAGTGATGTTGTATTTTCCATCAGAGAATGCACCTGCACCACCGAAACCTTTCATAATGTCACAACTTGGACATGAGATACAGCTTCGAATATTTACACCATCGATAGGACAGTGGCGTTTACTTAGTGGATTTCCTGCCTCTAGTACTAGGATGTTAAGTTCTTTGTTTTTTCTTGTTAGTTCTAGTGCTGAGAAAATCCCACCAGGACCAGCTCCAACGATGATTACGTCATATTTCATAGTTATCTTACCCCCATTGGTATTATAAGGAATTTAGTTAAAAGTGCAAGCGTTATATTCACTTTCTTATTGTGGTATAATAATAGACACGAAAATGGAGAAAATGATATGTTCCAAGATACAATTGTAGCGATTGCAACTGCACTCCAACAAGGCCCCATTGCCATTGTTCGAATGAGTGGTCCAGATGCAATAGAAATCGCAAGCACATTATTACATAAAGATTTACATCAACAAGCAAGCCATACGATTACATATGGTTTTATTCGTGATCCAAAAAACGGTGAGAAAGTTGATGAAGTGCTTGTTTCCTTATTTAAAGCACCAAAAACATATACTGGTGAAGATATGGTGGAAATCAACTGTCATGGTGGTTCATACATTACCAAAGAAATCTTACGTTTATGTTTGGAAAATGGTGCGCGTATGGCAAATCCTGGTGAGTTCAGTCAACGTGGATATCTAAACGGTAAAATGGATTTAACGAAAGCAGAAGGAATTCATGACATGGTGTTTGCGCAAGATAAAAACAACGCACGTATGGCAATTCAAGCGATCCAAGGAAGTGTTGTCAAAGTCATGGATCCATTGTTAGAAAAACTACTTGATATTATTGCGAATATTGAGGTGAATATTGATTACCCTGAATATGATGATGTAGAACTATTAACTGCTGAAATCTTATTACCAAAAACGTTAGATTTATTAAAGGATATTGATGAGGTGTTACGTCGTGCATCCTCAGGTAAAGTTTTACGTGAAGGTATTAAAACCGCAATTATTGGAAAGCCGAATGTTGGAAAATCAAGTTTATTAAATGCCCTGCTTGAGGAAGATAAAGCGATTGTTTCTGATATTGAAGGAACAACACGTGATATTGTAGAAGGTAGTATCCGTTTGGATAATGTAACATTACATCTAATTGATACAGCAGGAATTCGTCAAAGCGATGATACAATTGAGAAAATTGGAATTGATCGTTCGAAGAAAATGGTTGAAGAAGCACAACTTGTACTTGTGGTATTTGATGGTTCAAAACCATTGGATGTACAAGATGAAGAATTACTTGCTATTAGTGAAGGAAAAGATCGCTTACTTATCTATAATAAAAAAGATGAGAAAACACATGATGGAATTAACATTTCTGCTAAAGATGGAGATGTTGATGTCTTAATGGATGCTTTGAATGAAAAATACCAAGAATTCCATCAAGCATACCAAATGCCAATGCTGCAAAACGAACGTCAATTATCTTTAATGGCAAAAGCTAAAGTTTCTTTAGTGAAAGCAAAGGAAGCACTTGAGTTAGGCTATGAACTAGATCTAGTGACAATTGATCTTCAAGATGCATATTATTCACTAAAAGAAATCCTTGGTGAAGTAAGTAAAGATGATTTACTTGATACATTATTCTCAAAATTTTGTTTAGGTAAATAGGTAGGAGTATATATGGATTATTCGTTAATTGATACACATGCACATCTTACATTTGATCGACTATATGAAAGAGTTGATGAAATTATACAACATGCTAAAGATGCTCATTTTAATAAAATCGTTTGTATTTGTACAAGCGTTGTTGAGTTTGAACGCGCATTAACTTTACAAGCAAAATATACTGATATGATAGATATAGCCCTAGGCTTTCATCCTAGTGATTTATTTGATATTAAAGAATCGGATCTGCAGCGTTTAGAACAAGCATGTCAAAATCATGAAATTATCGCAATTGGTGAAATTGGATTAGATTATCACTATGATGGTACAGATATTGAAATGCAAAAAGAATTATTTATGAAACAAATTGAATTAGCCAATACATATGATTATCCGATTTTAATTCATATGCGTGATGCAACAAAAGATACATTGGATATACTTGCAGCACACTGCAAGACGAAGTTTTTGATGCACTGTTTTAGTGGTAGTAAAGAAACTGCAGAAATCGTGATGAAAATGGGCGGATATATTTCGTTTGCTGGACCACTTACATTCAAAAATGCACGTGGTTTATTAGAGGTGCCTGCAGTTGTGCCAATCGATCGAATGTTTATTGAAACCGATTGTCCATTTTTGACTCCACATCCATTTCGTGGAAAAGAAAATGAACCGATGTATGCAAGTTATACGTTTGCAAAATTAGTAGAACTACTAGATATTGATCCAAACGTATTAGCGGATCAAATGCAAGAAAACTACAAGCATTTTTTCAAACTATAGCTTTTTGCCTATACATGCTATAATTATGGAGAACTTATGAAAATACAAACATGTGAAGTATGTCAAAAGGAAATACAAACGAAGAAAAAAATTATGTTTGCCCATATTCGTTGTGAGCATTGTCGCGCAGAGTATGAACTAAAAAGCGAAGCTTGGCGTTGGTATATTCTTTTTCCTTTTGTGAGTGTTATATTCGCCATGTTTATTTCAATTAATATATTAAAAACAGATGATATATTTCTAAAGATGATCATTATATTAGGAAGTGCAGGGATCATGTATCGAATCTTGTGCTACCTTGGTTTTTATTTCCACTTTTTATGCTATCAATTGCGTAAAAAGGGATAGGAGGATCTATGACAAATTCGATGCAAGGAAAAAAGGAAACCCTACAAAAACGCATGAAGCAACGCTCAAGTGACTATGATCGTTATGGGCGATATATGGCACAAAATTTCACGCGTAAGAATTTATGGATGCGCTTTATTGCGGAATTGGGTGATATTGCCTTTATGTTACTTCCAGTCATTTTATGGCTTGTTGTTTTTATACTTACAAGTAGTGGTTTTATCAGTGTAAGTTTATTGAATTTTGCGGCTATTGTTACCGTCATTTTGATTGTAATATTTGCAATTGGTGCAAACACGTATTTGACAATTATGTTTAAAGGTCAAAGTTTTGGTAAAATTGCAATGCGTTTAAAAGTAGTAAATAGCGATGGAAGTGAATGTTCAAGAAAGAAATTATTCGTTCGTGAAGCATTCGGTAAAACGTTACCAATGTTTGCCTTTTATGGGTTATTTTCATTATTCACAAATGGAATATTAGGAATACTTGCATTTTTAGTACTTGATGGCTTACTTGTCTTTATTGATGGACGCCATCGTAGTATTATCGACTTTATCTTGAAAACAAAAGTCGTTTGTTTAAATGATGCAGTCCGTCGTGAAGATATTGTTGTTGAAAAACCAGCAGCTAAAGAAACACCAAAGGCAGAAAATACGATTGATTTACATCTGATTTCTACATTCTCTCATGATGGAGAATACAATGTTGAAGATCTATTTAAACAAGCAAAAAAAGCCGGTGTACATACACTGTCGATTACAGATCACAATAGTGCAAAAGCAAACTTATCTGCGTTGCGTTTAGCACCTTTATATGAGATTAACTACATTCCTGGAATTTCTATCGATTGTAGTTATAAAGATATGCATATGCGTATCTTGGGTTATTTTATTGATCCTTCTGATGAACGTTTTGTGACATTGGAACATGAAAATTTAATGAAAGAAAAAGCGAGTAGTATGCGTCGTGTAAAACTCTTTGAAGAGTTTACAGGTATAGAAATCGATACCGAACAATTACTGAAAGGCAATCGTTTCCAACTTGCTTCACCAGAACTAATTGCTCGTTATGTACTAAATAATGTAAATTATAAAGATCATCAATTGATCGCACCATATTTAACTGGAAATAAACGAAATCGTCCAATTGCGAATTTCGTACAGGATTTCTTTGCACCTGGAGCAGTTGCATATTGCCCAGTTGCACATCCAAAAGTAGAAGATATGATTTCTTTGGTAAAGGCTACTGGTGGAGTTGTTATGTTAGAAGATCCAATGGTGTATTTAAAAGATGAACCTGAATATATTAGTGAACTACTAGAGTCTGGAGTTGATGGACTTGAAGTGTTCACACCTAGACAAAGTAAGAATGATGTAAAATACTTACTGAAATTGGTTAAAAAATACAATTGTGCAGTCAGTGCAGGTAGTGAATATCATGGTGAAAAACGCAAAGAATTCATACTTGGACATACGACATGTCCACTAGATGCAGAAGCACTTGTAGAAAATTTTGTGGAAACATACGCTAGCAAGAGCAAGTAAAAAAAAGTGGTTGACAAGCACTTTAGATAAGCGTAAACTAAGTACAAACATAAGCAAAGAGGCTTTGTAAGCAAAAAACTTACAAGGCCTCTTTTGTGTTTTTGCTTGTGTTTGAACCGACACAAAGGTGTGTACTTTTTATAAAGTATGCATCTTTTTTTGTTATAAGGGAGGTATGTATATGGGTTCATTTTCTGGTATTGATACGTTATGGGTATTATTGGGGGCAACACTTGTATTTTTTATGCAGGCTGGATTTGCGATGGTAGAAACAGGATTCACTAGGGCAAAAAATGCGGGAAACATTATTATGAAGAACCTAATGGACTTCGCATTAGGAACGATTGTCTTTTGGATTATTGGTTTTGGTTTGATGCAAGGAGAAGACATAGGAGGATTGGTTGGTTCATTCGATTTCTTTATTCAAGGGAATTATGATAGCAATATCCCAACTTATGTATTTGTGATATTTCAAACCGTGTTTTGTGCAACCGCAGCTACGATTGTTTCTGGAGCTATGGCAGAACGTACAAAGTTTTCTAGTTACTGTGTGTATTCAATAATTATTAGTATGATTGTATATCCAATCTCAGGTCACTGGATTTGGGGTGGCGGATGGCTAGCACAACAAGGCTTTCATGATTTTGCAGGATCGACTGCTGTGCACTTAGTTGGTGGAGTTGCCGCTTTAGTTGGTGCTAAAATTCTTGGACCACGCATTGGGAAATATGGAAAAGATGGAAGTGTAAAAGCAATTCCGGGTCATTCATTAACCCTTGGAGCACTTGGTGTGTTCATTCTGTGGTTTTGTTGGTTTGGATTTAATGGTACTTCAACATTATCGTTAAGCAGTTCAGAATCAATGGTGAGTGCAGGTAATATTTTTGTGAATACAAACTTAGCTGCTGCAAGTGCAACGGTTGTAGTTATGCTATTTACTTGGATAAAATATGAAAAGCCAGATGTGTCAATGACATTAAATGGCTCTCTTGCTGGACTTGTAGCAATTACTGCAGGATGCGATGTAGTAGATCCATTTGGTGCTGCTATTATTGGATGTTGTGCAGGGCTAGTGATGTTATTTGTTGTTTGGTTCATGGATAATATTGCACATATTGATGATCCTGTTGGTGCAATTGCTGTACATGGAGGTTGTGGTGCACTTGGAACACTAATGACAGGACTGCTTGCTGTTGATGGTGGTTTGTTTTATGGTCATGGAATGGATTTCTTTATCACGCAATGTATTGGAGTGGGGAGTGTGATGCTATGGGTTACAGTAACCATGACAATTGCTTTTATGGTTATAAAGAAAACTATAGGTTTACGAGTAACAAGGCAAGAAGAACTTGTTGGTCTTGATATTGAAGAACACGGACTTGTTTCTTCATATGCGGGTTTTAGTTTTGATGATACAACACCAACAGAACAATTAGGTGATGTATATGAATATACTCCACTGTATATGGAAAAAGAAACATCGATAACAAGTGGCATATATAAAGTGGTCATTGTATGTCGTCCAGAGTGCTTTGAAAACTTAAAAGAAGCGCTTAGTGCAATTGGAGTCATGGGATTAACCGTGACAAAAGTGCTTGGATGTGGAACACAAAAAGGACAAACGGAATATTATCGTGGTGCTAAGGTTGATACAGAGCTATTACCGAAAATAAAATGTGAGGTAGTTGTTGCTAAGGTGCCAGTTACGCTTGTAGTAGATACAGCAAAACGTGTATTATATACCGGAAATATCGGGGATGGGAAAATATTTGTATATGATGTACTTGATGCAATTAAGATTCGTACAGGAGAACAAGGCGTTGATGCACTTCAGTATGAAGACTAATAAAATAAGTTCATATAGTTTTCGATGTAGATGTAATGATACAAAAAGTAGAAGTAGACTTAGTTCATGGAGTAAGTAATGTAGTTATAGAAATTTAAGTATCGAAACTGTGAAGTTAGACTGTATCTATTCATTAATAAAGTACATAAGAAGTAAGGAATAAAGATCGACTTTACATGATAGAATTCATCGCAATGTCGATTTTTTCGATAGAAAAAGAAAAACTACTTACTTAAGAAATAAAGTGGTTATAAATCGTGAATAAATATTGTGTATTTTCACCCACAATCATGATAGTTTTATTATAAAAACAGTATAAAAAAACGTTGTTTTTTAGAAGTTCAATATGTAATAAAATGTGATGAATGCTGCGTTTTTTTATCATTTGACCCTTAATAGAAAAAACACAAATATATTTATGTGAAAATTTGGGATTTGATTGTGTAAGGGCTTTCACTATGGTATCATCAAACTTGTAAAAATCTATATGATTTTGTTATGTAGAAAATGAATAAACACTGAGGGGTGACCGAATGAATTCAATCAAGAAAACTTTCGTACTAGGGACACGAAAACTCAAAGAATTAAACACAATTTTAATGAGCAACTTTAAAGTAGGATTAAAAGTTGCTGGAACATGGGCAAATACATGTAAAATCAAAGCTAGTGTAGCTGGTGCAGAACTATTAGAATTAGCAATGGCTTTATCAAGTCAAGCAATTGTAAAAGCAGATGCAGCATTTACAGAAATCTATCCAGTAGTTATCAAACAAACGAAAACTACGTGTACTTCAATTGCAAATAAAGCAAACGTTGCTTTATCTACAATTGAAAACCGTTTTGGTAAAGTACACTTCAACTTTCAACACTTTGTATTAACAACAACTACTGCTGCTTTAGTATTTGCAGTAACATTTACATTTACTGGACTAGGACGCTCACAAGTTGATGCAGCAACTGTTCTTCGTAAAGTAGAAGTTGCTACTCCATTAAATGAAAAAGCAATCAAAGTGAACTATGGTGATGACAGTGCAATCATTGATGTTGCTAAAGAAATCATTTCAAGAAATGAAAGTAACGTATACGATGCAAAAGCAATTACACTTAATGATGGAAGCCAAGGATATGAAATTGGTAACTACGTAGTGAAATTGGATCGTATCCCAACAAAAGAATTAAGAGAAGATACTGTAGCAATTAAGATTCAATCAAAAGAAGCTTATGCAAGTGACAGTGTAAATAAAGTAGAACTAAACAACGACAAACCAGTAATCGCTGATGATGTATTTGCAGTTAACTCATACTTAGTAAATGTGAAATATGTAGATACACAAGCACCAGTAATTGCTTTATCAGAAACACATGTAGATGTACTTGATACAGGAGACTTTGATCCTCAAGCATATGTAACAGGTGTATTTGATAACTACGACGAAGTAGTGAACTACACAGTAAATGGAGAAATCGAAGAAAACGAAGATGGATTATACATCGACGGAGATTATACATTCACATATACAGCAGTTGATGCTAATGGAAACAAAGCAGAAGCACAATTAGTTGTAACTGTAAGTGAAGATGAAGAAGCTGCTGAAGAAAGACGTGAAGCAGAATTAGAAGAAGAACGTGAAGCCGAAAGAGAAGCACTTGCATTAGAAGAAGAAAACGCAAGAAACTCTCAAGTAGCTGCAGACAATGGATCTTCAGTTGACGTACCTGATTCAGTAAGTGGTAACTCAATCGTTGCTGCTGCATACGCTCAATTAGGTGTTAACCAAGACTGTACAATGTTAGTAACAAATGCATTGGCTGCTGTTGGTATTTACTACCACGGATGGCCAGCTGGATACATGAGCTTAGGAACAATCGTTCCTGCTAGCCAAGCACAACCTGGTGATTTAATTTACTACGATAACGCTGGAGCTGGAGTACCACACATCGCTGTATACATTGGTGGTGGACAAGCAATCCATGGTGGATACATGGGAACTACTGCAATCGCAAGTGCATACTTAGGTTCAGGACCTGTATTCATTCGCTTACCTTAAGTTTAATAATCAAAGATGGAAACCTAACGGAATCCATCTTTTTTATTGATTACATATATATTAATAACTTGTATATAACGTTATGACGACTAGCCAACCTAAGTGTAAATAATGACTACAAATGCATAATAAAAGAAGCTGTATACATTAGAGGAATATCTCTTACGTATAACAGCTTCTTTATTTACTTAGTGCTTGTTAGGTTGAATGGTTCAACAAACGTTGCAATTCGTGATAGTGCTTCTTTGATCTCTTCTAAACTTGATGCGTAAGATACACGGATAAATCCAGTACCTGCTTCACCAAATGCAGTCCCAGGAACGCAGGCAACGCGCTGCTCTTTAATAAGTCGTTCACAGAATTCATCACTTGTTAGTCCGGTTGGACGAATGTCTGGGAAGATATAAAATGCACCTTTTGGTAGATGCGTTGGTAGCCCCATTTTATTAAATCCATCAACGATTAAGTTGCGTCGTGCTTTATATGCTAAGCGCATTGCATCAACATTTTTTTGCCCATTTTTAAGTGCTTCAATTGCAGCGTATTGTGCAGTAGTTGGTGCACTCATAATTGCAAATTGATGAATCTTAATGACTGCTTGAAGTATTGTACTTGGACCAAGTAAATATCCAAGTCGCCATCCTGTCATCGCGAATGCTTTTGAGAATCCATTGACGATTAAGACTTGATCTTTGATTTCAGGAAAATGTGCAAGTGATGCATGTTCACCTTCATAAATTAACTCTGAGTAGATCTCATCACTAATTACAATAATTTCATGTTCCTTGATAATTGGAACAAGTTTTGTATAGTCTTCTTTACTCATTGTTCCTCCGGTTGGATTACCAGGGAAGTTGATCATCAATAATTTTGTCTTATCGGTAATACATGCTTTAAGTCCTTCTGGTGTAATTTTAAATTCGTCTTGATGTTGTAGTGGTAAATACTTTACAACACCACCAGCCATGTGTACCGTTGGCTCATACGAGACAAAACAAGGTGTAGCAACAATGACTTCATCTCCAGGATTTAATAATGCACGAAAACAGTTGTCGAGTGCTTCACTTCCACCAATTGTAACTAAGCAATCAGTTTCTGCTTGATACTCTAAATCATAGCGACGTTTATAATAATCGCAGATTTGTTTACGCAATTCTAAAAGTCCTGCATTTTCTGTATAGTGTGTATGCCCTTGTTCGATCGAATATATTCCAGCTTCACGAATGTGCCATGGTGTATCGAAATCAGGTTCACCAACTCCCAGTGAAATGACATCTTCAATTTGTTTAGCGACGTCGAAGAATTTTCGAATTCCACTAGGTTTCATTTGTTTTACAACTGTACTTAATTTATCTTCAAGTTTCATTATGGCGTAACAACAAGTCTTTCACTGACTGTCTCTTCATCTTTCATAATCACGCCGCTTGTTTTGTATGTTTGTAAAACAAATAATGTACTTGTTGAAGTGATACCTTCAATACATGCAAGTTTAGTCGCAACAAAGCTTGCCACTTCTTTCATGGTTTGTCCATGAATCATAATAATGAAATCACTTTTTCCACTAGTTAAATACATTGATTCAACTTCAGGATAGTTATAAATCTTTTTAGCGATATTATCATATCCGTGATCACGTTCAGGAATCGCATCACAATAAATAATCGATGTGACTTGTTCCTCGCTTGTTTTATCCCAATTGATAATCGTGTGGTAACCACAGATGATTTTCTTTTGCTCCAAGGCGGCGATTCTTTGCTCCACATCTTGTAAGTCTGTTTGCAAGATAACTGCAAGATCTTCAGTGTTATACTTCGCATTTGCAGCTAATAATTGTAGTAATTCTAAATCGTTCATATACTGCCTCCTTTTTATATGGTTTCTATTGTACAGTATTTTTATTATAAAAACGATAAGTACACAGGAAATTTCCTATATTTTTTGTATATGTAGGTATGAAATGTCCAAGATGTAAAAATGAAAACAAACTCTATTTCTATGAAGATACAAAAGGAATCTATTGTCGCAAATGCATTCGTTTTGGCAAAGTATATGTGAATCAACATATAGTAAGTCCACAAGTGTATAAGCCTAAAATACAGACGAAGATTCATTTGGATTATGAACTTAGTGATGTACAAAAGGATGCAATTCAAAAAGTTGAACTCTTATACGAACATCATAATAAAGTTCTCGTCTATGCTGCATGTGGTGCAGGAAAAACAGAAATCACACTCCAGCAAATCCAACAACATTTAAAAGATGGAAAGAAGGTTGGTTATGCTATTGCACGTAGACAAGTTGTTATTGAACTAGCAGAGCGTTTAGCGCAAGCATTTCCTGGTGTAAATGTCATTAAGGTATGTGGTGGATATACAAATGTTATTGATGGTGACTTAATTGTTTGTACAACACATCAACTGTATCGGTATCATAAGTGTTTTGATTTACTTGTACTTGATGAAATGGATGCATTTCCATTTGCCAATAATGAAGTACTTCAGCAACTTGCTATCAATGCTTGTTGTGGAAAAATGTTACTATTAAGTGCAACTCCTGAAGCACAACACTTTCAAGAAGTTAAAGATGGTTACATGGGACAAGTATCGATTTTTGAAAGACCACATAAACATCCACTAATAAAGCCAAAGATTTTTCGTTTGCCAAGTATACTTCAATATGTGTTTTGTTTTCTTTGTGTAATGAGACATAAAGGGAAGTGGATTATCTTTTTACCAAAAATATCACAGGTAGAGTTACTTGAAAAAATATGTAGGCGATTTATTCGATGTAGATCGATTAGTTCAATGACTACAGATAAGGATGAATTGATGGCTCAATTTAATAATGGAGATTTTCAAATTGTCTTTGCAACAACCATATTGGAAAGAGGAATTACCATCAAAGGTGTGCATGTAGCTATTTTACATGGTGAACATGTTGTTTATACAAAAGCATCTTTGATTCAAATGATTGGACGCGTCGGTCGTAAATTTGATGCACCAACAGGGTATGCCTATATATTTTGTAAAAGAAAAACAAAGGAGATAGAAGCATGCAAAAAAGAAATCATCATGATGAACAAAAAAGCGAAACATGTTTAATCTGCTTCCAATCGGTTATGCAAGGACGAAGTATTTTTGACTACTTTTCAAATGATTGTATTTGTGGAACTTGTCGAAGATCATTTACAAATGTACATCGTGAATATGACGTGTTAGGAATGAAGGTATTCAGTTTTTATGCATACACTACATATTTTGAAGATTTGATGTTTACGTGTAAAGAAGGTGGAGATGAAGCACTTGCTTCTATTTTTATTGAACCATTTATTAAATACATTGAAAAAACTTATAAAGGGTATACGATTGTTTATGCACCAACAAGCAAAGAAAAACTAGAGGAACGTGGGTTTATTCCTCTAGAGAAAATGTTTGCAAAAGTAAAGTTGAAAAAAATGCATGGATTTGTAAAACAATATGATTATAAACAAAACAATCAAATTGCAAGTAAGCGAAAAGATGTCGCTAAAGTGATTGCTAGAAATGATGTAGATTTACCACATAAAATCTTACTCGTTGATGATGTTTGTACAAGCGGTCATACACTAAAAGCAATGGTGGATTTACTTGCTGCGCATGATGTGAAATTGCTTTCGATTGCTATGGTTCAATCATTTGACTGAATATTTGCAAGTTTTTGAATATGAAACAATAAAAATAGTTGTTCTGAATCAGAAAGATGAAAATCATAGTGTTCACTAATATGCGCTGCAATATGAGCACTACATGTAGCAGCTTTTGGAAACTGTTCTTTATAGCAAGTAGCAAGTTCACTCATATCACTATGTGCATCAATTCGATTGATAATTCGATACGCTAGATATTTTATGTGTTCAATAAAACTGTGAACACTTAATCGCTTTTCATCAATCGAAAATGATATGTGATCATTGATGATTTGATAAATATCTAAAATGATATGATGCATCGTCTTTAGTTGCTTTGTTGTTAGTGAAAAGTTTGCGGCAACAATTAGTTGCGCGATTTCACTTGCATGATAGGTATTGTATGTAGGAACTAAACTTCGTGATTGTAATTCAGAAGTAAGTGCTTTAGCAAGATTGTACTCTTGCATGAAAAAGTGTTGATTCAGCCAAAGCGTTTGTTTATCTACTTTCGCATCTATGATTTTAGCGTGATGCAAATAGCGACACAAATCAACGTATAGAGAATAATTCACCTTTTCATTAATATCGCGTTTTACAAGTGATACGTATTTTCTGACGAGTTCACCATAGTTGATGGGTTCAAGTTGTAAGTAGTTGTTATTTGTTTGAATTGATTTTGAATGTAACATGTAGATCTCCTTTCTAGTTGTATCTTTATCTATATGCACATCATAAACTGTATAGTTACTAGACAGTCAAGGGGTATTTGACTACAATGTAAATAGGTGGTGATTTTATGGAACAAACAATAGATCGTAAGATGTATTTATCAATCGGAGAGTTTGCCAAAGCCTCTGGAGTAAGTCGAAAGAATCTTATTTACTATGATCAAATTGGTGTATTTACACCGGATATCACTTTAGATAATGGATATCGTTATTATTACTATCGTCAACTATATACGATTCGTATGATTCGTATTTTAAAGGAGACAGGAATGTCACTTGAAGAAATAAAAGCATATAGTGATAAGCGTTCACCTGAAGCGATGATAGAATTGTTTGAAATGCAACACAAAAAAGTTGAAGCAAAAATTGCAAAGCTTCAACAGGTTCAACAGATGATGGAAATGCAAGTTGCATATGCCAAACAAGTAAGTGATATAAAATTTGGTGACATTCAAGTAGAACATCGAAGTGAAAGACAGCCTATTTTTGTGGCAAGCAAACAAGTGATTATCTCAAAGACACATACAGAATCAATGACGCGCATGAGCACAAAATTTTATCAACAAGCAAAGCAAGAAGGATATGATGTAGCTTTTCCATTAGGCTTTCATCAACGGATGAAAAGTATAGATAATGTAATTAGTTATAGTTTTGACACGGTTGATTCAGCTGAATTTTATTATCATGTTCCAAAGAGTGATACGTATATCGAAGCAGGAACCTACTTGGTTGGATATATGAATGGAGATTTTAAACAACTAGAGCAATTTAGTAAAAGTATGTATACGTATGCTATAAAGCATCAACTAAAAGTGGAAAACGATATTTACGCAGATTATTTACTTAATGAAATATCGGTTCAACATTCCATTGATATTGTGATACGCGTTTCCATTCGACTGAAAGATGTAGATTCAGATACAGAAATATAGGGAAAATGTATCTTATACTTCCACTGTGTATAAAAAAGGCGTATACTAGGCACAATAAAGTTTATTGACGTACAGGGAGAAACGCATGGATTTTTTTGTTTTATTAACGACGATGGTGAAGTTGTTTTCACTCATTCTCGTTGGCTATTTTTTACGAAGAGCAAATCGATTGGGTGATGAAATGATGAAGCAAACATCATTTTTGGTGGCTAATATTATGATGCCAGCATTGATTTTGTATTCCTCAAGCACACCAAGTAGTATCAGTGATGCGGAAATCATACAATGTTTATTACTTGGAATTGCACTTTATGTTGTATTTATTATGATGAGTAAATGGATTGCTCATAAAATTGCTCATACGCATGAAGATAAGGCATTGTATCAAATCTTACTTGCCTTTGCTAACTTTTCATTTATTGGCTATCCACTATTGGAAGTGATGTATGGAAATTATGCAGTATTCGTTTTTACGGTACTACATTTGCCATTTAACATTTTGATTTATACATATGGAGTGTATTTGCTTAATAAAGGGAAACGCAGTTTTAAGGTAAAAGAATATGTACGCATGTTTTTAACACCAGGTGTAATTACTTCAATTATTGCTTTAGTATGTTTTTTAGCGAAGTTTAAATTACCAAGTTTTGTGACAGAAACAAGTGGGTTACTTGGTCAAGCAACTGTACCATTAAGTATGATTGTCGTTGGTGGAAATCTATCGTTTGCAGGACTTGCCAAAAACAAGGAAACCATCGCACTGCTAAAAAATGTCTTTATTAAGATGTTTATCTTTCCGTTTATCGGTTTTGGATTGATCTATTTTCTAGATGTTTCGGTATTTTTTAAAGAACTGTTTGTATTCTCATTTATGTTGCCATCAGCTTCTATCCCGTTGATGTTGGCTTTGCAATATGATGTAGATACAAGCATTGCTTCAAAGACGATTTCACTAACAACGTTAGTATCTGTGGTGAGTATACCGTTATTTATTTTTCTATTATTTTAAAAAAATGAGCGTTGGCTCATTTTTCTTTTGGATTGGTAAATGTATGGTTGTATGCAAATTGAACACCATGTGCATCAAATTCTTTCTTTAAGGCAAAGCGCAAATCACTTAAAATGTGAAATCCGGAGATGGAATCTTCTGAAAAAACTTCAGCACGTAAGACCATACCTGTATCAGCAAAACGCGTACAACTGATATTAACTGGTGAAATATTTGCTTGAATTTCTGCATGTGAACGATTATCAATGAATTTTGGATGCTGTAAACAAACTTCTTTCATCAGTTGTACAGCTACATCGATATCAGAATCAAAGGTAACTACAACTTCAAAGTAATTTGATTTCACACTCGTCACAAAGTTTGCATTTTCGACAACTGCTTGATTGATCGCGTTATTAGGAATAATGATGCGATTGTTTTCATATGTGCGAATAATTGTATGACGCAATGTGATTTGTTCGACATATCCGATAAGTTGATCTTGATTGATTTTGATTAGATCACCAACAACAAATGGTTTTGAAATAATAACCATAATTCCAGAAAATAAATTACCTAGTGTATCTTGTGCTGCAATACCAACAATCAAAGCAATAATTGAAGAACTTGCTAGAATTCCTTTTGCGATTGGGGCAAACATAACAAATCGACTAAATACTATAAGTACCCAAATCATAATTAAGATACCACGCGTAATGTTTGCAATACTTTTTGCATTGACTAACTCGCGCTTTTGCATAAAGCGATTAATAAATGTGTAACAAAGGTAGAAAATAAGTGCTAACACAGTAATCACAATCAAACTTGTCAGCAATCCATCTTCAAATATCGTATTACCAAAGTCAAAAATGTTTGGTTCAGTCGTATCATTTGTAGCTAAAAACATGGTGTGCCTCCTTTAGTTTTTATATATTGTAACACGTAGATTTTGAATGTCTATTTTGAAGTTCAAAAGTTATTGACACGAAAAATATAAAATGTTATCCTTGTCTAAGTTAGAGACGTCTAACATTTTATATGTTGATAGGGATTAGAGTTTTACATGAAACGTTTTGCTAAAACTTCGGGAGGTGGATCTTATCAAAGAAAGAAAGTTTACGTTTATTTTATTAGGTTTAACACTCATTGTATCTTATGCGTCATTATTTGTTGGTGTCTTAGATATGGAGTTATCAGGGATATTGGGTAAAGACTTTTCGCAAATTGAGATATTACTTATTTCACGTCTGCCTAGACTACTTGCAATTCTTTGCACAGGAGTCGGTATGAGTGTGGCAGGACTTATTATGCAGCAACTTTGTATGAATAAGTTTGTATCACCAACTACAGGAGCAACTATTTCTTCTGCACAATTTGGAATTCTCATGGTATTAGTTTTTATTCCAGCTGCTACGATATGGCAAAGAGCGATCATTGCATCTTTGTTTGCACTACTAGGGACATGGATCTATATCTATTTTATTCAAAAGATTCAGTTTAAAGATGTCGTAATGGTACCACTTGTGGGGATTATGTTTGGGAATGTGATTGGTGGAATTACCAATTTCGTTGCCTATAAATTTGAGATGACACAAGCATTGTCTTCTTGGTTAACTGGGCATTTTTCAATGGTCTTACGAGGTCGCTATGAAATTGTATACTTAGTAGTTCCGCTTGTGATTTGTGCATTTATATTTGCCAATCATTTCAATATCGTTGGAATGGGAAAAGACTTTTCAAAAAATCTTGGTGTAAACTACAATGTTATTTTATTTATTGGTTTAAGTATTGCAGCCATGATTACTGCAAGTGTTGTGGTAGTTGTAGGAAGTATTTCTTATATTGGCTTAATTGTGCCAAACCTTGTCGCAATGTTTAAAGGTGATAAAATACGAGGCACTTTGGTGGATACTGCATTGCTTGGGGCACTATTCGTATTAGTTTGCGATATATTAGCACGTGTAGTGATTGCGCCATATGAATTACCGATTGAGTTAATTATCGGTATTTTAGGAAGTGTTGTATTTATTGCAATTTTAATACGACGCTTGAATCATGGTAGAAAAGCCATTGTTAGAAAAGAGAAGAAAACCATGATCGAAGGAGCTTCTTCATGAAATACATAAAACAATTCACGATAGATCAAACACCTTCTATTGCAAAGAATAAACATAAAGCTACTACTCTACAAAAAAGAGAACGTTCTCACAAATGGACACTTGTGTTGCTTGCGATGTGTACTGTACTTGCTTGTGTGCTCTATGTATTCGTTGGCGTTCGCTTTGATCATCCCCAATTATTTTGGTATGCACTTGAAATCCGTGTACCAAAACTTATAGCGATGCTTGTTGTTGCATTATGTATCGGTAAGGCATCAATGATTTTCCAATCGGTAATTCAAAATACAATCGTGACTCCTTGCTTACTTGGAATGAATTCACTATATACCTTATTGCATACAGCAATCGTCTTCTTTTTTGGATCTGCAAGTCGTATAGCAAGTAATGTGAATCTATCGTTTGCTATAGATTTACTTGTCATGGGTGTAAGTGCAACTTTTATTTATGGATACCTATTCAAAAAGACGAAATACAATATTTTATATGTATTGTTAATTGGAACGGTATTATCATCTTTATTTGGTAGTATGCAATCAACGATGATTCGTGTCATGGATCCAAATGAATATGACACGCTACTGGTTAGTTTAGTGGCAAGTTTCTCAAATGTGAATACAGAAATTATCCTGTTTTCTATTGTGGTGGTTATTGCAATTTCATATATCTTGAGAAAAGACTTTGCTTTATTAGATGTTATTACCTTAGGTAAAGAGCAAGCAATCAACCTTGGTGTAGACTATGATCGTACGATTCGAAGACTTTTGTTTGGTGTCGTATTACTTATTGCTGTTGCTACAGCGCTAGTAGGACCTATTTCATTTTTAGGTTTGATTGTGGCAAATATCGCAAGACAAATGTTTCAAACGTATCAACATCGTTACTTAATTATGGGATCGGTATTGGTTGGTATGATAGCTTTAATTGGTGGACAAGTATTTGTGGAACACATTATGGTATACGCAGTTCCATTAAGTGTATTTGTCACTGTAATTGGTGGTTTGTATTTCTTATACTTACTGCTGCGACAAAAAAGGAGTATCTAGATGAAAATCGAAAAACTAACAAAAACATATGATGGAAAAACGGTTGTAGATCAAGTAGATTTTGAAATTCCAAAAGGAAAAGTACTTTCTTTAATTGGTCCAAATGGTGCTGGAAAATCAACCGTAATGCATATGATATCCCGACTAATTGCCAAGGATACAGGATGTATCACTTTTAAAGGAAAGAAATTAGAAGCGTGGAAAAGTAAAGAATTAAGTAAGCGTCTTGCGATCTTAACACAAAGCAACCATGTACAAATGAAGCTAACAGTACGTGAACTTGTTGCTTTTGGTCGTTTTCCATACTCTGGAAGTCATTTGAATAAAGAAGATGAAGAGCTAATTCAAAACGCGATTGACTATATGGAATTAACCCAAATGCAAGATCAATTTATTGATGAACTATCTGGAGGGCAAAGACAACGTGCATATATCGCAATGGTCATTGCACAGGATACGGAATATGTTTTATTGGATGAACCAACCAATAACTTAGACATTTATCATGCATCCAATATGATGAAAACTCTTCGCAAACTATGCGATGAACTACATAAAACCGTAATCATGGTATTGCATGAAATTAATTATGCTGCATTTTATTCGGACTATATTTGTGCGTTTGTTGATGGGAAAATCACAAACTTTGGTCCAGTAGAAGAAGTAATCACAAAAGAAAATTTAAAAAATATCTATAAAGTAGATTTTGAAATTCAAGAAGTGAAGGGAAAACCACTTTCCATTTACTATTAGAGGAGATTGAAAATATGAAAAAAATAACAACTGTGTGTTTAGCATGTGTGATGATGTTTGCACTTGTGGCTTGTAACAAGGAAAGCAGCACAACAAAAGAAAATACAAAAAAAGAAACAGTAACAATTACAACATTGAATGCAAATAAAGAACAAATTGAGTTGGATGTTCCATACAATCCACAACGTGTGGCAGTCATGGACTTAGCAGCACTTGATATATTAGATAACATTGGTGTTGGGGATCGTGTGGTTGGTGTATCTAAAGGTTCATCAATTGCATATCTTCAATCGTATGTAAATAATGAAGAACTTCTTAATCTAGGAACGATTAAAGAAGTAAGTTTAGAGAAAGTGATGGAGGCAAATCCTGATGTGATCTTTATCGGTGGACGTTTAGCTAGTCAGTATGATGAATTATCAAAAATTGCACCTGTTGTGTTTTTAGCAACAGATACAGAAAAAGGTGTTGTTGAAAGTACAAAAGAAAATGCAACTACGATTGCTTCCATTTTTGGTAAGGAAGATACTGTGAAAAATCTATTTACAGACTATGATGCACGAATCGAGAAACTACAAGCGATTGCGAAAGATCAAACAGCTTTTGTTGGGATGCTTAATGCTGGTGGATTTAATGTGTTAGGTAATGATGGACGCTGTTCACTAATTGGGGTTGAAGTTGGATTTGAAAACGTTGGCTTAGGTGCACAAAGTGATGAAGGAAAATCAAATATTACATCAACTCACGGAAATGAAACTTCCTTTGAATATATTGTTCGTCTACAACCGGATTATATTTTTGTGATGAACCGTGATGAAGCAATTGGTACAGAAGGTGCGACTCCAGCAAAAGAAGTGATTGAAAATGAATTGGTACAAACGACAGATGCATACAAAAATAATCGAATTGTATATCTTGAACATTCCAATATATGGTATACAGCTGAAGGTGGAATTCGCGCATTAGATTATATGTTAAGTGATTTAGAAAGTGCACTGCTTCCATAAGAAATAAACATATCAAAAGCAAGGTATATTTTATGTACTTTGCTTTGTTTTATATAAGTGAAAAGTATTATTTTCATTAACGAAATATAAGCGGTTACACTTGTATGTTTTATGTTTGTTTTTTTTAAAGTAAGCGTGTACAATGAGTGTATGTGGTCACACTGCATAGAAAGGCTAGGGAGTACTGATCGTAATGCAAGGAAAAATCAAAATGTTCAACCCTGAAAAGGGATTCGGTTTCATTACAATTGAAGATGGAAAAGACGTTTTCTTCCATTATTCACAACTTGTTATGGATGGTTTCAAGACAATTGATCCAGATACAGAAGTCGAATTTGACATGATCGAAACAGATCGTGGATTACAAGCGCAAGACATTAAAGTTATAGCTTAATTAACACAAGGAGAGGGAAGTGAAATTCCTTCTCTTTGTTTTGTATATAGGCAGTAAATAAGGTATAATAATCAAGGTATGGAGGTATATACATGGGTATTTTAAATAAATTGTTTGGTGGGGAAAGTGGACGCCTCAAACAAATTGAATCAACAGCAAGAAAAGTTGATGCCTTAGCAGGTGAAATGGAAGCATTAAGTGATGATGCATTACGTGAAAAAACTGCAGAATTTAAAGCAAGAGTACAAGGTGGAGAAACACTTGATGATATATTAGTTGAAGCATTTGCGGTAAGTCGTGAAGCTGCAAAACGCGTAATTGGTGAGTTCCCATATTTAGTCCAAATCATGGGGGCAATTGTTATGCATAATGGTGATATTGCCGAAATGAAAACCGGAGAAGGGAAAACCCTTACTTCAACAATGGCAGTGTATTTAAATGCACTATCATCACAAGGTGTACATGTAGTTACAGTAAACGAATACTTAGCAAGTCGTGATGCTGAATGGATGGGACAAATCTATGAATTTCTAGGATTGAGTGTTGGTGTGAATATGCGTGCACTTACACCTAGTGAAAAACGTGCAGCATATGCATGTGACATTATGTATACAACAAACTCAGAACTAGGATTTGATTACCTAAGAGATAATATGGTGACAGATGTAAAGGACCGTGTTATGCGTGGACTTAATACAGCACTTGTCGATGAGGTCGATTCAATTTTAGTTGATGAGTCTAGAACTCCATTGATCATTTCAGGGGGAGCTAAGAAAACAGCGAACCTTTATCAAAATGCGGATTACTTCGCAAAAATGTTAAAACCAAGTGACTATGAAGTTGATGAAAAAACACGTCAAGTACGCTTAACAGAAAGTGGAGTTGCACGTGCAGAGAAAAACTTCAAAGTGAAAAACTTATATGATGTGGAACACTCACAACTTGTTCACCACATTACAATGGCACTACGTGCAAACTACATTATGATGCGTGATGTTGAATATGTAGTTGATGGTGATGAAATTGTTATCGTTGACCAATTTACAGGTCGTTTGATGAAAGGTCGTGCGTATTCTGATGGATTACACCAAGCCATTGAAGCTAAAGAAGGTGTAAAGATCAAAGAAGAAACAAGTACGTTAGCAACAATCACGTACCAAAACTTCTTCCGTTTATATGACAAACTATGTGGTATGACAGGGACAGCAAAAACCGAAGAAGAAGAATTCTTAGAAATCTACAACATGCGTGTTATTGAAATCCCAACAAACCGCCCAGTTGCAAGAATGGACTATCCAGATGCAATTTTCGAAACTGCAGAATACAAATTCTTAGCCTTAGTTGAAGAAGTAAAAACACTTCATGAAAAAGGACAACCAGTACTTGTTGGTACAATTTCAGTTGAAGTTTCTGAACACATTAGTCAAATGTTAAAACGCGAACGTATTAAACACGAAGTGTTAAATGCGAAAAACCACGAACGTGAAGCGGATATCATCGCAAAAGCAGGACAAGTAGGTTCTGTAACAATCGCAACCAACATGGCTGGTCGTGGTACCGATATTAAGCTTTCTGATGAAAGTAAAGTGTTAGGTGGACTTGCTGTATTGGGTAGTGAACGTCATGAATCACGTCGTATTGATAACCAACTTCGTGGACGTTCTGGACGTCAAGGGGACCCTGGGTTCTCTAGATTCTATGTATCACTTCAAGATACATTAATGGTACGTTTTGGACAAGAAGGATTATTAAACAAAGCATTCTCTTCACTTGAAGGAGCTGCGATTGAATCAAAAATGGTAAGTAAAGCAATTGGAAATGCGCAAAAACGTGTCGAAGGTCAAAACTACGACGTGCGTAAACAATTACTTGACTATGATGATGTACTTCGTCAACAACGTGAGATTATTTATGATCTTCGTAACCACATTTTAGAAAATGAAAATGTGCATGACATTGTAAAAGAAATGTTTGAACGTGTTACAAATAACATGGTAGATGCAAACATTGGTGCAAGTGGAGATGTGGATACAAAAAGTTTAGTAAACGCATTTGAAGTACTTGGATTTGAAGAAGGAACAATCAAAGAAGAAATGTTCTTTGGATTAGACCCTGATGAAGTAAAAGGAAAAGCTTTAGATTTCACTTGGGATTTCTATGATGCAAAACTTGATGGAATTCGTGAACAATATACACAATTCGAACGTAATGTAGTATTACGTACAATTGACCGTAACTGGATTGATCACATTGATACGATGAGTAAACTTCGTGATGGAATTCACTTACGTAGTTTTGCACAATCAAACCCATTACAACAATATGTACAAGAAGGATTTGAAATGTTCGATGATATGTCACAAAACATCGCACGTGAAATCGTATTCTTCGCAATTCGTATTAAAATCGAGCGTAAAGAAGCATAGGTGTCTATGGAATTATATGAGATTAAACAACACTTGGACAATGACAGTGATAAGTTAAAACAACTTATCGACTCTCTTTGACCTAGCTAGTAAGAAAAAACAAATTGAAGAACTTGAACAAGCACAAAATGAACCAAATTTCTGGGATGACCACAAAAAGGCGCAAGCCAATGTGGCATCCTTGAATGTGTTAAAAGCATATGTTGATGGAAGTCATCGACTAGAAGTTGCCTATACAAATCTATTTGATATCTATGAGATGTTAAAAGTAGAAGAGGATCATGAACTTCACGAAATGTTTGAAATGGAATATGAAAGCTTTGAAGAACAACTCGAAGCTTTTGAAATCCAAGTGCTATTATCAAGTGAATATGACCAAAGCAATTGCATTCTTGAATTGCATCCTGGTGCAGGTGGTACAGAATCTTGCGATTGGGCAGAAATACTCTATCGGATGTATACAAAGTATGCAACAAGCAAAGGTTTTAAGCTGGAAGTCTTGGATTATCTTCCTGGAGATGTGGCAGGCTTAAAAAGTGTCACGGTCCGTATTGAAGGTCCAATGGCTTACGGGTATTTAAAAAGTGAAAAAGGAGTACATCGACTGGTGCGTATTTCTCCTTTTGATTCAGGTGGACGTAGACATACTTCATTTGCAAGTGTCGATATCATTCCTGAGTTTAACGACAAAGTTGAAATTGTCTTAGAAGATAAAGATTTAGAAATTGAAACAATGCGTTCAAGTGGAGCAGGTGGACAACACGTCAATAAGACGGATTCTGCTGTGCGTATTACACATATTCCAACTGGAATTAGTGTAAAAAACCAAAATGGACGTAGTCAACATGACAACAAAGAACAAGCAATGCTCATTTTGAAAAGTAAGCTTTATCAAAAAGAAGTAGAAGCACAAATGCAAAAAATGGCTGAAATTAAAGGAGAAAGCAAATTGATCGAATGGGGAAGTCAAATTCGTTCATATGTTTTTCAACCGTATAAACTTGTGAAAGATAACCGCACAAACTATGAAACAACAGATGTGCAAGGAGTCATGGATGGAAAGCTTGATGACTTTGTCTTTGCGTATTTAAAATCATTAGTGAAATAGGAGAATTATGAGTAAAAAAGAGATAGTAAATGATGTAGGCATGATGCTACTAGGAAATATATTGTTAGCAATTGGAGTTGCTTTCTTTATTGTACCTAACGATATATTATCTGGTGGAGTTGCAGGGATTGCAGTTGCTGTAGCACCAATTGTACCAATCAATGTGAATGACATCATTACGATTCTCACAATATCCTTATTCTTGATTGGTGGAGCGTTTCTTGGACGCAACTTTATGATTAAGTCGGCGTTATCGAGTATTTTATATCCTGTACTCGTTCATGTCTTTGGATTGATTGCAGCAAAATATACCATTACGACTGATCCGATATTAGCTTCTATTTATGCAGGAGTATTTGTTGGTGGTGGTCTTGGATTTGTTTTTCGAACTGGAGCCTCAACGGGAGGGATGGATATTCCTCCACTGATTATTCATAAATATACCAACATCCCTGTATCAAGACTCGTTTTGATTACAGATGCATTAACGGTATTGTTAGGGATGTCAATACACGGTATTGAACCAGCACTGATTGGATTAATTTCCGTGTATGTAAGTAGTCTCATGGTTGAGAAAACGATGTTACTTGGTATGGCAGAAGCACAAAATGTAATGATTATTTCTGATCATACAGATACCATCATTGAACAAATTTATGAGCAATTGGATCGTGGTGCAACAATTGTGAATGCAAAAGGTGCATATACAAGAGAAGATCGCTATATGATTATGGTTGTTATTTTGAAAAAGCAATTGCCATTACTAACAAGAATTATTGAACATGTAGATCCATCTGCATTTATGATTGTGAATAACGTAAATGAAGTACATGGAGAAGGATTTACGTATAACGGATAAGTGTTACAAATTCGAAAATGTAACACAAATATGATAAAGTGATAAAATAAAGGAAACATTCATTCCTTCATATATAGGATAGATAGCTAACTATATTAAAATCAAGTAGTTTTATGAAAAAGTTTGAAAATAGATTATTTGATTTATATCAATAGTGAAATAAATGTAGATCT